>CAYLNK010000095.1:0-20153 GCA_964384675.1 uncultured Holophagales bacterium
ATCGCCGGCTCGTCGGCCCGAACCGGGAACCGCATCGGTCCCGGCGGCCCCTCCTGCCACCGGGACCCCGGCGCCCTCGGGCTCGCGGCCTACTCGAGGACGACGATGACGACGCGCCGGTTCTTCGCGCGTCCGCGCGCCGTCTTGTTCGGCTCCACCGGGAGCGTGTCGCCGTAGGAGATCGTCTGCATCCGGCCGAGCGGCAGCTTGTGCTGGCGGGCCAGGTAGCGCCGCACGCCCTCGGCCCGCTGCTGCCCGAGCTGGTCGTTGAAGTCGGTCCCGCCGGTGTCGTCGGTGTGCCCCTGGATCTCGAGATAGACGCCCTTGTCCATCGTCTTGATCTTCTCGGCGAACTCGTCCAGGGAGACCTTGGCGTCTTTCGTCAGCTCGTACGAGCCCGTCTTGAAGCGGACGCGGTCCTCGGCGAACGACTGCTGGAAGACGATCTTCCCCTTGGCCAGCACGCCCGCCTCCTGCGCCCGCTTCAGGGCCTCGGCGGCCGACTGGCCGAGCGCCTCGATCTGCTTGCCCTGGTCGTCGACCTTTCCCTCGGTCGCGGCCTGACGCTGCTGCAGCTCCTCCACCTGCGTCTCGACCGACTCGATCTTCTTGTCGGTCTTCGACTGCGCCTCGGCGATCTTCTTGTCGACGTCCTGCGTGGTGGCGCAGCCGGACGCGAGCGCGAGACACGTCAGCGCGGCCAGGGTTCCTGCGGGCTGTTTCATCGACGGCTCCTTTTCTTCGGCTTCGGGCTCTCGGGCTGGGCGGGCGCATCCCGCCACGGGGGCTCCGTGCCGCGATAGCCGGCCCGCACCCGCACGGGGCGGCCCGGGTCGCGGAACCTCAACGAGAAGTGTCGGTATCTTACGTCGCCCCTTCCGGTCGGGGTGAAGCCGAGGAGGTACTGGGTCCGGAGGTCGTGCTCGATCGCCTCGATCGCCTCCTTCAGCTTCCCGGGCTCGCTGTGGACCGCGAGGCGCCCGCCCGAGATCCGCGCCAGGTGCGCCAGGATCTCCAGGTTGAGGAGCGTCTCGGCGCTCTGCCCGGGCGCCATGTCCGTGGTGGCGCCCGGGGAGCGCAGCCCGAGCGGATAGACGGGCACGTCGATCCCCTCCAGGATCCGGGCCAGGTCGTCGCGCGTCAGCGTCGACGCGTTGTCGAGCCCGTCGGTGAGGAGGAGGATCGCGCGAGAGCCGTTCCGGCCGAGGAGGCTCCGGTCGGGCATCTTCGCGAGCGCGTCGTAGAACGCCGTCATCCCGAACGGCTTCACCGCCTCGATCGCGCGCCAGACCGCGTCCGCGTCCGCGGTGAACGGCACGACCTCCTTCACCTCCCCGCGCGCGAAGACGTGGAGCGCGAAATCGTCGCCGGGATGCCTCATGTCGAGGAGCGTGCGGATCGCGGTACGGGCGCCCTCCAGCTTCCCCACGAGCCCCATCGAGCCGGAGCCGTCCAGCAGGATCGTGAACGACACCGGGGCGTCGTCGCTCCGCTCGAAGAGATCGAGGGCGACCGGCGCGCCGTCCACGAGGAGGTCGACGTCCTTCGCCTTCAGGTCGAGCACCGGGCGGCCCTTCAGGTCCGTGAGCGTGAAGGGGACGAGGACGTAGCCGACCGAGACCGAGGCGGCGGCGTCCTTGGGTCGCGGGGTCGGCGTGCGCGTCGGGGCCTGGGCCTCCACCGCTGACGCCACGAGGGAGGCCGCGAGGAGCGGCGCGACGAGGGGTCTCACCGGGGCCTCATCCCGACATTGTAGGGAGGCTGTACCTTCGATCCGCCGGGGCGGGGGCGATCACCTCGGTCGGCCGCTGCGCGCGTGCGACCCGCTTCCGTCCACGGCGCTTCGGGTGCGGGCGGGCTCGCGATTTCCCCCGAGAATTCGCCACGGTTTCGGTCGATGGCTGCGAATTCTCGGGGGAAAAACTCGCCCCTCGGGGCCGGTGAGGCCGTGACCTTGGCGCGGTCCGTCTGGCCCCGGGGGCTCGAACACGCGAGCCCTTGCCCCCGCCCCCTCGCGCCGCGGACGAGCGGGTCCCCGCACGTGCTCGGACGGCCGCCCGAGGCGACCGCCCCCGCCCCGGCTCGACGTCTTCGCTCGTGCGATGCCGAAGGGAATCCCCGGCCGTGCCCTCCCCCGACGCTGGAGCCGGGATGGGGGATGGGCCCGCAGCGACCCTCGAGCACGCGCGGGGACCCGCTCGCGTGCGCCGCGAGGACGCGGGATCAGGCCTCGCGATGCTCGAAGCCCCCGGGGCCAGACGAGCAGCACCCGCCGACTCGGCAGCTCAGGCCCCGAGGGGCGAGTTTCGCGAGGCCCCCGCGTTCGAAGCGCCGCACGCGATAGCGGGTCGCGCGGCGCAGCGGGTCGCGAGGAGCCCGTCCCCCTTCCCGGCGGATCGATCGACGAACCTGACTGGCAAGGCGCGGCGCTCCGGGCCAGGATCCCGCGACCTCAGGCCAGACCGACGACCTTCTCGTCGACGAGGTCGATCCTCTCCGCCGCCGGCACCGCGGGGAGCCCGGGCATCCGGAGGATGTCGCCCAGCACGGGGACCAGGTACCCGGCCCCGGCCGCCAGGATCACGTTCCGCACCTCGATCTCGAAGTCCTCGGGCCGCCCGACCAGCCGCGGGTCGTCGGAGAGCGACTTCTGCGTCTTGGCGACGCAGAGCGGCAGGTGCCCGTATCCGAACGCCTGCGCGAGCGCGAGATCGGCCTCGGCCTCGCGGCTCCAGGCCACCTCGGACGCCCCGTACATCGCCCGGGCGATCTTCAGGAGCTTCTCCTTCGGCGAGTCGTCCGATGCGTAGAGAGGCTTGAACCGGCCCGGGTCGCGGGACGCCTGCTCCGCGACGGCCTCGGCCAGCTCGACCCCTCCCGCGCCGCCCGACGCGAAGACGTCGGAGACGGCGAACGGCACGCCGAGCCGCTCGCAGGCGCGCCGCACCACGGCGATCTCGTCCTCCGAGTCCGTGCCGAAACGGTTGAGCGCCACCACGGGGCCTTCGCCGAACGCCCGGATGCTCTCGACGTGCTTCTCCAGGTTGGCGAGGCCGCGCTCCACCGCGCCCGGGTCGGGCGTCGACCACGCGTCCTTCGCGGCGACGCCGCCGTGCCGCTTCAGGGCGCGCACCGTCGCGACGAGCACCACCGCGGCCGTGTCGAGGCCGGCCGAGACGCACTTGATGTCGAAAAACTTCTCGGCGCCCAGGTCGAAGCCGAAGCCCGCCTCGGTGACGGTGTAGTCGGCGTACGCCATCGCCATCTTCGTGGCGACGACCGAGCTGCAGCCGTGGGCGATGTTGGCGAACGGCCCGCCGTGGACGAACGCCGGAACGCCCTCGAGCGTCTGGACGAGGTTCGGCGCGAGCGCGTCCTTCAGGATCACCATCATCGAGCCGACGGCTCTCAGGTCCGCCGCGGTCACGGGCTGCCGGTCCCACGTAAGCGCCACGAGCATCCGCGAGAGGCGCGCGCGCAGGTCGTCGAAGTCCTCGGCGAGGCAGAGCGCCGCCATCACCTCCGACGCCGGGGTGATGTCGAAGCCGGTCTCGCGCGGCACGCCGTCCAGGGCCCCGCCCAGCCCGATGACGATGTGCCGCAGCGATCGGTCGTTCAGGTCGACGACGCGCCGCCACAGCACGCGGCGCGGGTCGATGTCGGGCGGACCTCCGTGGTGCATCCGGCCGTCGAGCAGCGCCGCCAGGAGGTTGTGCGCCGTCGAGATGGCGTGGAAGTCGCCCGTGAAGTGGAGGTTGATGTCGTCCTCGGGGACGACCTTCGAGAGGCCGCCTCCCGTCGCCCCGCCCTTCATCCCGAACGTCGGGCCGAGCGACGGCTCGCGGAGCGCCAGGCACACGCTCCGGCCGGTGCGGGCGAGGCCCTGCGCCAGACCGATCGAGGTGGTGGTCTTCCCCTCGCCGGCGTCGGTCGGCGTGATCGCCGAGACGAGGATCAGCCTGCCCGGGGGACGCGGCGACGCCGCGCGCGCCGCGAGGCGCACCTTGGCCTTGTCGTCGCCGAAGAGGGTGAAGTGCTCCCGGGAGATGCCGAGGGCCCGCGCGACGTCGAGGATCGGTCGCATCAGGCCCTCGCTTCCGCTTCTACAGGAGCTCGGCCGCGGAGAAGAAGAACGTCACCTCGCGGGCCGCGTCGGCCGGGACGGCCGAGCCGTGGGCGGCGTTCCGCTCGATCGACTCTCCGAACTCCTTGCGGATCGTGCCGGGATCGGCGTTGGCCGGGTTGGTGGCGCCCATCACCGCGCGCCAGTGCGCGACGGCGTTCTCCCGCTCGAGGACCATGACGTAGACCGGGCCCGACGTCATGTACGACACGAGGGATCCGAAGAAGCCCCGCTCCTTGTGCTCCGCGTAGAAGCCCTCGGCCTCGGCCTTCGAGATCGAGTGCTTCTTCAGGGCCACCACGCGGAAGCCCTCGGCTTCGATGCGCGCCAGGATCTTCCCGGCGTTCCTCGCCTCGACGGCGTCGGGCTTGATGATCGCGAACGTCTTTTCCATTCCCTCTCCAGTCACTTGACGATCTTCGCCAGGGTCTCGCCCATCAGCGCGGGCGACTCGACGACGTGGACGCCCGCTTCCTGCAGGGCCTTCACCTTCTCGCCGGCCGTCCCCTTGCCGCCCGAGATGATCGCGCCGGCGTGGCCCATCCGGCGCCCGGGCGGGGCCGTACGTCCCGCGATGAACGAGACGACCGGCTTCTTCAGGTTGCCGGCGATCCAGCAGGCGGCCTCTTCCTCGGCGCTGCCGCCGATCTCGCCGATCATGATGACGGCCTTCGTCTCGTCGTCCTCGGCGAACAGCTTCAGCGCGTCGATGAAGTTGGTGCCGTTGATCGGGTCGCCGCCGATGCCGATGCAGGTGGACTGGCCGAGGCCCAGCTTCGTCGTCTGGCCGACCGCCTCGTAGGTGAGCGTTCCCGAGCGGGAGACGACGCCGACGAAGCCGGCCTGGTGGATCCGGCCGGGCATGATCCCGATCTTCACCTTGGCCGACGGCCGGATGATGCCGGGGCAGTTCGGGCCGATCAGGCGCGAGGACGAGCGGGCGAGGACCGACTTCGCCCGCATCATGTCGTTCACCGGGATCCCCTCGGTGATCGCGACGATGAGCGGAATGCCGGCGTCGGCAGCCTCCATGATGGCGTCGCCGGCCGCCGGGGGCGGGACGAAGACCATGGAGACGTTGGCGCCGGTGGCGGCGACGGCCTGCGGGACCGTGTCGAAGATCGGGACTCCCTCGACCGTGGTGCCGCCCTTGCCGGGCGTGACGCCGGCGACCAGGTTCGTGCCGTAGTCACGGCACTGGAGCGCGTGGAACTTCCCCTCGCGGCCGGTGAGGCCCTGCACGAGGAGTCGCGTGTCGGTACTGATCCAGCTCGCCATCTCAGGCCGCCTTTCCGAGGGCGGCGATGACCTTCTCCGCCGCGTCCTTCATGCCGTCCGCCGGGATCACGGCGAGGCCGGAGTCGCGGAGGATGGCTTTCCCCTCCTCGACGTTCGTCCCCTCGAGCCGCACCACCACCGGCACCTTGATGCCGATCTCGCGGACGGCGTTCACCACGCCGGTGGCGATGATGTCGCACCGCATGATGCCGCCGAAGATGTTGATGAGCACGGCGTGCACGTTCGCGTCGGACAGGATGATCCGCATCGCGTTCTTGACCTGCTCCTCGTTGGCGCCGCCGCCCACGTCGAGGAAGTTGGCCGGCTTGCCGCCCGCGTACTGGATGATGTCCATCGTCCCCATCGCGAGCCCGGCGCCGTTCACCATGCAGCCGACGTTGCCGTCGAGCTTGATGTAGTTGAGGCCGAACCGGGACGCCTCGACCTCCAGCGGGTCCTCCTCGTCCAGGTCCCGGTACTCGTGGATGTCCTGGTGGCGGAACATGGCGTTGTCGTCGAACGTCATCTTGGCGTCGAGGGCCAGGACGTCGCCGCCGCCGGTGATCATCAGCGGGTTGATCTCGGCGAGCGAGGCGTCGGTCTCGACGTACGCCTTGGCGAGGGCCGTGAACATGGCGCACGCCTTCTTGAAGGTGTCGCCCGAGAGCCCCAGCGCGTAGGCGAGCTTGCGGGCCTGGAACGGATGCAGGCCCCAGGCCGGGTCGAACGACTCCTTGACGATCGCGGTCGGGTCCTTCGCCGCGACCACCTCGATCTCCATGCCGCCCTGGGTGGAGACCATCATCACCGGCCGGCCGATGGCTCGGTCGAGCGTGATGCCGAGGTACAGCTCGCGCGCGATGTCGAGGGCCTCCTCCACGAGGACCTTCTTCACCTTCTTCCCCTCGGGACCGGTCTGATGCGTGATCAGCTGCATCCCGAGGATCTGCTTCGCCCTCTCGAAAGCGTCGTCGGGGTCCTTGGCGACCTTCACGCCGCCCCCCTTGCCGCGCCCGCCCGCGTGGATCTGGGCCTTGACGACCGCGCGACCACCCAGGTCCTTCGCGATCTGGCGCGCTTCGTCGGGGGAATCGGTCACCCGGCCGCGCGGCGTGGCGACGCCGAAACGGCGCAGGATCTCCTTCGCCTGGTACTCGTGAACTTTCATGCTCGAAACTGCCTCCGCCCGAACGGGCGCGGGGAGATTAGCAGAGGCTTCGGATCACGGGATCTGATGCAAATGAAGGGGATCGGGGTGGCCCTCCGGCCGCGCGAAGTTCCACGCCGTGATTCGCGCGGAGGGGGTGCGGGGGAACCCTGCGTCCGGGTTCCCCCGAGGAGCTACCAGACGGTGCGGGGGAACCCGGCGTCCGGGTTCCCCCGAGGAGCTACAGACGGTGCGGGGGAACCATGCGTCCGGGTTCCCCCGAGGAGCTACAGACGGTGCGGGGGAACCCGGCGTCCGGGTTCCCCCGAGGAGCTACCAGACCAGCCGGAGCCCCACCTGCACCTGCCGCGGCTCGCCCAGGCCGCTCTGCACGGTGCCGTCGAAGTTGAAGATCAGGCCCGTCACCTCGGGCTTCCTGAGGTTCTTGCTGTTGAAGAGGTTGAAGACCTCGACGATCGGCTCGATCTGGAACGAACCGACCGAGAAGGCCCGCGCGAGCCGGAGGTCGACCGAATTGAACTGGTTGTCCTTCCGCCCGAGGTTTCGCTCGGTGACCGTGCCGTTGGCATTGATGCGGTCCTGCGGTGTGTTCGCGTCGGCGCCCGTCGCCGTGATCGACTTCGGCTGCGCCGAGCGGTAGGAGTAGCGCAGGTTGACGTCGACGTCGCCGGGCGCCTTCCAGAGGACGAAGCCGTTCACGCGGTGGCGCTGGTCGCGGTCGGAGTAGCCGTACTCGGGATCGAGATCGGTGACCTTCGCGTACCGGAACGAGAACGGGTCGCGCTCGTTGTCGTCGTCCGACTTGTCCCAGGACAGCGTGTAGTTGAGCTGGGCCTGCCACCGGTTGCTCATCCGCTTGGAGAGGCCGAGAGTGATGCCGTTGTAGAGGCTGTGGCCGGTCGACTCCACCGTCGTCAGCACGCCGATCCCGTTCGGCCCGCCGTTCAGCCCGGAGGTCCACGGTCCGTTGGTGCCGTCTCCGAGAAGGGGGTCGTTCCGGTTGATGAAGCGGGTGAGCTGTGTCGTGAGCGCGTAGTTGTACTTGAGGAGGACCCCGAAGTCGCCCCCGACCTCTCGCTCGAAGCTCAGGCTCGAGGCGAGGGTCCGCGGATTCCGGAAGTCCGGGTCGACCACGAAGACGTCCGGCCGGAACGGCGCTCCGACCTGGGACTGCGGGATCAGGTTGAGATACGAAGGCACTGGCCCGAGGACCCCGGTGAGCGCGCTGTTGCGGAAGAGCGACTGGCCGAGGCTGCCATTGGTGGAGCGCGTCGACGCGAGCGTCAGGCCCGGGATCCGGCCGTAGAAGAGCCCCGCGGTGGCGCGCACCACGGTCTTGCCGTCCTTCGTCGGATCCCAGGTGATGCCGAGCCGCGGCTGCCACATGTCCTTCGTCGACGGGATGTTCCCGTCGGACGGGAACGCCTGCCCCCGGGACGTCTTGCCGATGAAGCCGGAATAGAACACCTGGTCCGCCGGCGTGATCGGGTCGGGCTCGATCTGGGCTTCCCAGCGAAGGCCGATGCTGATCGTCAGGTTCGAGGCCGGCTGCCACTTGTCCTGGATGAAGAAGGCCGGCTCGTCCTGGCGGATGGCCTGGGTGCCGGCCTGCTCCGCGGTGATCCCGCCGACGCCGGCCTGCTGGAGGTAGAGGAGAACGGGGCCGGTGACGTCGTAGCCGGCCGGGCACGTGCCCGTCTGGGAGCTCGTGAAGAGCGTCCCCTTGGTGCACTCGACGTAATTGGGGTTCTTGACGTAGTTCAGGAAGCCGTCGGTCGAGCTGAAGATGAAGCGACCGTTCGCGAAGCCCCGGAAGATCTGGGACGCGTTCACCCGGTTGAACTCGAAGCCCGCCTTGATCTCGTGGGCGCCCTTGATGAACGTGACGTTGTCGTTGAGCTGGATCCGGGTGTCGTAGTAGTCGACCGGGATGAAGAAAGGCATGCCGAAGCGGTAGCCGCGCCCGAAGTCGAACGCGGTATCCGGAAGCGGGCGCGTCTGCCCGGTGATGTTCGGACCGTTGTACGGGCGGGGGCGGTCCTCGCGCGCCAGCTGGAACCGGAACTCGTTGAGGAGCGAGCTCGTGAAGCTCGAGATCGCCGAGCCGGTCAGGGAGCGGGACCAGTCGCTCTCGGTGGCGTTCGCGCTCCGGCCCCACGAGTCGACGTCGAAGGTGCCGTTGTCCTGCTCGGACTTCGTGTAGTTCCCGCGGAGGGTGATGGTGTGCTTCTGGGAGACCAGCCAGTCGAGCTTCAGCTGCCCGGCGAAGGCGTCGTTGGTGCGATCGATCGGGCCGTTCTCGTTCGGGCTGCCGACGCTCGCGAAGTAGTCGACGACGCGCTGCTCGATCCGGTTCGGGTCGGTCTGCTTGGTGGAGCGCCCGCGCTGGGCGTCGACGGAGGCGAAGTAGAAGAGGTTGTCCTTCCGGAGCGGGCCGCCGAGGGTGAAGCCGCCCTGCAGCTGGCTCGAGTCGTTCTTGTCCCCCGACGTGCCGTCGGCCTTGACCGGCGCCGACGAGAGCGAGTCGTTCTTGTAGAAGCCGTGGAGCGAGCCGTGCAGGTCGTTGGTGCCGGACTTCGTGACGACGTTCACGAAGCCCGACGAGGAGCGGCCGAACTCGGCGGGGGCGCCGTCGGCGACGACGACGACCTCCTGGACCGCGTCCAGGTTGAACGTGAACGCGGGCCGCTGGCCGCCACGCTGCTCGCCGAAGAACGGGTTGTTGAAGTCGGCGCCGTCGACGGAGATGTTGTTCTGGATCCCCTTCTGCCCGTTGATCGACAGCTCGTCGCCGTCCGGCCCCTGCACGGTGGAGACGCCGGGCGTGAGCTTCGAGAAGTCCAGGAAGTTGCGGCCGTTGTTCGGGAGGCTCTTCACGGCGAGCTTGTCGATGCGCGTCGAGCCCTCGGCCCGCGTCGTCTCGACGAGGGGGTTCTCCGCGGTCACGACCAGCTCCTGGGCGACGCCGGCCACCTTCATGGTGAGCGTGACGTTGATCGTCTGGCCGACCGCGAGGTCGAGCCCCTCGCGGACGACCTTCGCGAACCCGGCCAGGGTGGCGGTGACCCGGTACGGCCCCAGGGGCAGGAGGACGCCCCGGAATCGGCCGTTCGAGGCCGAGACCGAGTTCGCCTCGAAGTTGGTCGCCGTGTTCCTGATGGCGACCGAGACGCCGGGCATGGGCGCCCCGGAATCGTCCTGGACGGTGCCCTCGATGACGCCCGTCGTCGCCTGGGACTGGGCGGCGGCATGAGGTGTCGCGAGGAGCGCGAGCGCGGCGAGACCGGCGATCGCGCCGAGGCGGAGGGAGCGCTTCATCAGGGCCTCCTTCTGAGATCCAGTTTCAGCTGTTACGCGGAATCTACACGATCGGCGTGAAGTTCGGCCGTCGAGACCGGCGCGCGACGGTCCGCCTTGCTCCGGCGGCCTCTTCATGATCTCTTCAGGATCCCGTGCCAGGCTCCCCTCTCTTGAAAGGACACTCGATGTCGAACCGACGCCCCAGCGCCGCCGCCCTCCTCGCCTTGCTCTCCATGGCCTCCCGGCTCGTCGCGGACTCGACGCCGCAGAGTCTGCCGTTCACCCAGAGCTGGACCACCGTCAGCCTCATCACGGCGGACGACAACTGGTCCGGCGTGCCGGGGATCGTCGGGTACCGGGGCGACGACCTGACCGCGTCGACGGGGACGGACCCCCAGACGATCCTCGCCGACGGCACCGCCGTGGTGGACGTCATCGCCAACCAGACCAACACGGCCATCACGAACGGCGGCGTCGCGGAGTTCGAGATCGCGAACCCCGTCGTGGCCCTGCAGGGCTCGGGCACGGCCGACGCCCCGTTCCTCCTGATCACGGTGACGACCCTGGCCCGCCAGGCCATCCAGGTCTCGTACAACGTGCGGGACATCGACGCCACCACCGACAACGCGGTCCAGCAGGTGGCGCTCCAGTACCGGGTCGGGAACAGCGGGAACTTCACGAACCTCCCGGCCGGCTACATCGCCGACGCGACGACCGGCCCGAGCCTCGCCACGCTCGTCACACCGGTGAACGTCACGCTCCCCTCCGACGCGAGCGACAAGCCGGTCGTCCAGATCCGGATCATGACCACGAACGCGGTCGGGAACGACGAGTGGGTCGGCATCGACGACCTCTCGGTGACGGGGACCGTCATCGCGAACGGCCTTTCGATCAACGACGCGACCGTGACCGAGGGCGACTCCGGCACGATCAACGCCACGTTCACGGTGAGCCTCTCGCAGCCCGCCCCCGCGGGCGGGGCGCACTTCGACCTCGCCACGCAGGACCTCACCGCGACCGCCGGTACGGACTACGGCCCGCTCGACCTGCCCGGCCAGACGATCCCGGTGGGCCAGCAGACCGCGGTGTTCTCGGTGCCCGTGATCGGCGAGCTCAACGCCGAGGGGGACGAGACGTTCCGGGTGAACATCACCAACGTCTCCGGCACCGACGTCCAGCTCGTCGACGGCCAAGGCGTCGGCACGATCCTGAACGACGACGTGATGGCGATCCACGACATCCAGGGCCCCGGGAACGCCTCCCCGGTCGTCGGCACCACGGTCCTGACCCGTGGAATCGTCACGGCCCGCAAGAGCAACGGGTTCTTCCTGCAGAGCCCGGGCTCGGACGGCGATCCGGGCACCTCCGAGGGGGTCTTCGTCTTCACCTCCGCCGCCCCGCCGGTGGAGGCGACGGTCGGAAACGACCTGACCGTCAAGGGGACGGTCTCCGAGTTCGTCCCCTCGGCCGACCCGCTGCAGCCCCCCACCACCGAGCTGGTCGGGCCCACCGGGTACGTCGTGAACCAGACCGGCATGGCGCTCCCGAACCCGATCGAGATCACCCCCGCCGACACGGACCCGTCCGGCGACATCGAGCAGCTGGAGAAGCTCGAGGGGATGCGCGTCCGAGCGACGTCCCTCACGGTCGTCGCCCCGACCCAGGGGACGACGAACGAGCCGAACGCCACGGGCACCACGAACGGCGTCTTCTATGGCGTCCTGACCGGCCTGGCGCGTCCGTTCCGGGAGCCCGGGATCCAGGCCAACAACCCGCCGCCCTCCGGCAGCGGCGTGACCATTCCTCCCGTCCCCCGCTTCGACGGGAACCCCGAGCGGCTCCGCGTGGACAGCGACGGCCAGCCCGGGGCCGCGGCGATCGACGTGGCGACCGGCGCCCTCGTCACGGACGTGGTCGGCGTCCTCGACTATGGCTTCCGGACCTACACGATCCTGCCCGATCCCGGCACCCCGCCCGGCGTCTCGGGCGGCATGACGCCGACCGCGGTGCCCGAGCCGACCAGCCAGGAGCTGACCATCGGGTCCTACAACCTGGAGCGCTTCTTCGACACCACGAACGATGCCGGCATCTCCGATCCGGTGCTGACTCCGACGGCCTTCGCCAACCGCCTCAAGAAGGCGTCCCTCGCCATCCGTGACTACCTGCACGCTCCGGACGTCCTCGGCGTCGTCGAGATGGAGAACCTCACGACGCTCCAGGCGCTCGCAAGCCAGATCAGCGCCGACGCCCTCACGGCCGGACAGCCCGACCCGCTCTACGCCTCGTACCTGGTGGAGGGGAACGACGTCGGCGGGATCGACGTCGGCTTCCTGGTGAAGACCGCTCCGGTCGTGGGCGCGACGCCGCGCGTCACGGTGAACGCCGTCGTGCAGGAGGGGCTCGCCGACACCTACGTCGACCCGAACACGGGGAACCCGGCGCTCCTCAACGACAGGCCGCCCCTCCGGCTGGACGCCGTCATCAACCACGCGAACGGGGCGACCTTCCCGGTCACGGTCATCGTCAACCACCTCCGCTCCCTCAACGACATAGACAGCGAGGCCCCCTCCGGAAGCGGCACCGAGGGGACCCGTGTGCGGGCCAAGCGTCGGGCGCAGGCCGAGTACCTGGCGAACCTGGTCCAGGCGCGCCAGACCGGCAATCCGAACGAGCGGATCGTCCTGGTCGGGGACTTCAACGCGTTCGAGGTGAACGACGGCCTCGTCGACGTCATGGGCACGATCATGGGCACTCCGGCGCCGGCCAGCCAGGTCGCGGCCGCGAGCGCGGACCTCGTCAACCCCGACCTCGTGAACCTCGGCACCCTGGCGCCCGCCGCCGAGCAGTACTCCTACAGCTTCGACGGGAACGCCCAGACCATCGACCACGTCCTGGTGAACCAGGCGATGTGGATGGCGACCGCGTCCCGCCGCATCGCCCACGCGCGGATCGACGCGGACTTCCCGGAATCCGCCCGCTCCAGCGCGAGCACTCCGGTGCGGCTCTCGGACCATGACCCGGTCGTGGCGGGCTTCACCATCGCGACCTTCCCGGTCACGCTCACGACCTTCACGGCGGAGTAGCCCGGGGCGGGCGGCCGCTCGATCGGAGCGGCCGCCCGTAACATCGCCCCATGAACCTCTTCCTGAAGTACTTCTTCCGCGGCCTCCTGATCTTCGTCCCGTCGGCCGCCACGGTCGCCCTCGTCTGGCTGGTGATCAAGAAGGTGGACGGCTGGCTGGGGCTCCCGGTGCCGGGCGCGGGCTTCCTGACCCTCGTCGCCGTCATCACGGTGCTGGGGATCCTCGCCTCGAACTTCGTCACCCGGAAGCTGTTCGAGCTGGTCGAGACGGTCTTCGGCCGGCTCCCCCTGGTCAAGCTCCTCTACGCGTCGCTGAAGGACCTGGTCGGCGCGTTCGTCGGGGAGCGAAAGAGCTTCGACCGGCCGGTGCTCGTCTCGTTCGACGCGGCGGGCGCGGCGCGCACCGTGGGGTTCCTCACCCGGGACGCGCTGGAGGCCCTCGGCCTTCCGGGCCACGTCGCGGTCTACGTGCCGCAGGCGTACGCCTTCGCCGGCCACGTCGTCGTCGTGGACCGCTCCCGCGTCACCCCGATCGCCCTCGACAGCACGCAGGTGATGGCGTTCCTCGTCTCCGGAGGGGTCTCGGGCCTGGCCCGCTGATCAGGCGGCGACGCGCTGGATCGCCCAGTAGAGACCGACCAGCGCGATCAGGACCGAGCCCGGCACCACGACGTGCCGCCGGTACCAGGGACGCCTCCGGAACGGTCGTCCGACGAGGAGGAACGCCGTGAGGAGCACGGCGAGCTGTCCGAGCTCGACCCCGGCATTGAAGGAGAGGAGCGCGGGGACGAGCTCCGTACGGGGCAGGCCGATCTCCTGGAGCACGCCGGCGAACCCCATGCCGTGGAGCAGGCCGAAGGCGAAGACCACGGCCGGGCGCCAGGCGTGGAGCTCCGCGGTGACGACGTTCTCCACCGCGACGTAGACGATCGACACCGCGATGAGCGGCTCCACGATCGACGGGGAGAGGGACGCGATCCCGAAGACCGACAGCGCCAGCGTCGCGGTGTGCGCGACCGTGAAGGCCGTCACCTGGAGGAGGAGCGGCCGCAGCCGCGTCGACAGGAGGAACAGGCCCAGCACGAACAGGATGTGGTCGCTGCCGTACGGGACGATGTGGGTGAACCCCAGGGAGACGTAGAGCGCCACCACGCCCGCCCGCGTCGCCGGCGGCGCCGGGCGCTTCAGGGGGAACGGCTCGCTCGACTCCCCCGGCTTCAGCCAGCTCCTCACGGGCGGACCTCCGGCCCGTGAGATCGAGAGCGAGTAGGCGCCCGTGAGGACGGGGGCGCGCCAGGCGAGGGTGCGCGCCCCCTCCGGCAGCCGGCCCGTGAGGCGGAGCAGCGGGAAGGCGTCTTCCGCCGGCACCCCGGGCCCTCGCTCGCGGACCACGACCTCGACGGCGGGCTCCACGCGCACGCCGTCGACGAGGACCTGGCTGGAGGCCAGGAAGGCCCGAAGGAACGGTCCAGCCTCCCGCGCGAGGTCGGGCGTCAGGCCGCGGAGCCTCGGCTCGAGCGCGTCGGTCCCCGGCGGAGCGGCGGGCAGGTGATCGAGGTCCAGCGTGACGTCGAGCCGATAGCGGCCGTCGGCCTCGAGGACGGCCTCGGCGCGGACGAGCCCCGTGTCGTGAGCAACGAGGGGCGTCGCCAGGAGGAGCAAGAGCCCCATCGCCGGGACGAGGAGATGGCGGAGTCGGCCCGGCGCTCGTTCGTTCATGATCAGAGGAGGCGGGACGCGCCCGCCTCCTCGTCTCCGGACCCGGTCCGGCCGCCGGATCACCCGGGGATCAGATACCAGCAGAGGCCTTCGAGGACTCGCCCCTCGAGCAGAGGCTGGCCTTCACGAAATCGCGGTTGAGACGGGCGATGAACTCCAGCCGGATCTCCTTCGGGCACGCGGCCTCGCACTCCCCGTGGTTCGTGCAGGTGCCGAACCCCTCGGCATCCATCGTCTCGACCATCTGGAGGACGCGGCGGCTCCGCTCCGGCTGGCCCTGCGGCAGGAGGCCGAGGTGAGACACCTTCGCCGCGACGAACAGCATCGCCGAGGCGTTCGGGCAGGCGGCCACGCAGGCCGCGCAGCCGATGCAGGCGGCGGCGTCCATCGCCACGTCGGCCGCCTCCTTCGGGACCGCGATGGCGTTGCCGTCGGGGGCGTTCCCGGTAGGGGCGGTGATGAAGCCGCCGGCCTGGATGATCCGGTCGAACGCCGAGCGGTCGACGATGAGGTCCTTCAGGACGGGGAAGGCGTCGGCACGCCACGGCTCGAGCGTCAGCTCGTCACCGTTCTTGAAGCTCCGCATGTGGAGCTGACAGGTGGTGGTGGCCGACCGGGGACCGTGCGGGTCGCCGTTCACCACGACGCCGCACTGGCCGCAGATCCCCTCCCGGCAGTCGTGGTCGAACGCGATCGGGTCCTCGCCCTTCAGGATGAGGCTCTCGTTGACCACGTCGAGCATCTCGAGGAACGACATGTCCGGGCTGATGTCGTCGGCCGGGTAGGTGACGAACTTCCCCTCCGAGACCCGGTCCTTCTGCCTCCAGACGTGGAGCTTCAGCTTCATCGCGTTGCCGTGGCTCACTTGTAGCTCCTCGTGGCGAGATGGACGTTCTCGTAGACGAGCGGCTCCACGTGGCGGATCGGCTTCTTGCCGTCGCCGGTGTACTCCCACGCCGCGACGTGGCAGAACTTCTCGTCGTCCCTCTTGGCCTCCCCTTCGTCCTGGTACTCCTCCCGGAAGTGGCCGCCGCACGACTCGCGGCGCTCCAGCGCGTCCAGGCACATCAGCTCGCCCAGCTCCAGGAAATCGGCCACACGGCCCGCCTTCTCGAGCGACTGGTTGATCTCTCCGCCGTCCCCGAGGACGGTCACGTTCCGCCAGAACTCCTCGCGCAGCGCGGGGATCTTCTGGAGGGCGGCCTTCAGCCCGTCCTCGGTCCGCGCCATGCCGCAGTGATCCCACATGATCTTCCCGAGCTCGCGGTGGAACGAGTCGACGGTGCGCTTCCCCTTGATCCGCAGAAACGTCTTCATCCGCGCGGCGACGGCGGCCTCGGCCTCCTCGAAGGCGGGGTGGCCGGTCGAGACCTTCTCCAGCTTCGTCGAGCCCAGGTAGTGCCCGATCGCGTACGGCATCACGAAGTAGCCGTCGGCGAGCCCCTGCATCAGCGCGCTCGCGCCGAGCCGGTTGGCGCCGTGGTCCGAGAAGTTCGCCTCGCCCGCGACGTGGAGACCCGGGATGGTCGACATCAGGTTGTAGTCGACCCAGAGCCCGCCCATCGTGTAATGGGCGGCCGGGTAGATCCGCATGGGGACCCTGTACGGGTTCTCGTCGGTGATCCTCTCGTACATGTCGAAGAGGTTCCCGTACCGCTCCCGGATGGTGTCCGCCCCGAGGCGCTTGATGGCGTCGGAGAAGTCGAGGTAGACGCCGAGGCCGGTCTCGCCGACGCCGCGCCCGTCGTCGCACGCCTCCTTCGCCGCGCGAGACGCGATGTCGCGGGGGGCGAGGTTGCCGAAGCTCGGGTACTTCCGCTCCAGGTAGTAGTCGCGCTCGTCCTCGGGCACCTCGTGCGGCACCCGCTTGTCGCCCTTCTTCTTCGGCACCCAGATGCGGCCGTCGTTGCGGAGCGACTCGGACATCAGGGTCAGCTTCGACTGGTGGTCGCCGGTCACGGGGATGCAGGTCGGGTGGATCTGCGTGTAGCACGGGTTCCCGAACGCGGCGCCCTTCTTGTAGGCACGCCAGATGGCGGTGACGTTGGCGCCCTTGCAGTACGTCGCGAGGTAGAAGACGGTGCCGTAGCCGCCGGTCGCCAGGACCACGGCGTCCGCCACGTGCGACTCGATCTTCCCGGAGACCAGGTCCCGGGTGACGATGCCGCGCGCCCGGCCGTCCACCAGGACGACCTCCTGCATCTCGTGGCGGGTGTACATCTTCACCTGGCCGAGGCCGATCTGGCGCTCCAGGGCCTGGTAGGCGCCCAGCAGGAGCTGCTGCCCCGTCTGGCCCCGCGCGTAGAACGTGCGCGACACCTGGGCGCCGCCGAACGAGCGGTTCGTCAGGGTCCCGCCGTACTCGCGCGCGAACGGGACCCCTTGCGCGACGCACTGGTCGATGATGCTGACCGACACCTCGGCGAGGCGGTGGACGTTCTCCTCGCGGGCCCGGAAGTCGCCGCCCTTGATCGTGTCGTAGAAGAGCCGGAAGACGCTGTCGCCGTCGTTCTGGTAGTTCTTGGCGGCGTTGATGCCGCCCTGGGCCGCGATCGAGTGCGCACGCCGCGGGGTGTCCTGGTAGCAAAAGCAGGAGACGTTGTAGCCGAGCTCGGCGAGGGTGGCGGCCGCGGAGGCGCCGGCGAGGCCGGAGCCGACCACGATGACGTTGAACTTCCGCTTGTTCGCCGGGTTGACCAGCTTCATCTCGAACTTGTGCTTCGCCCACTTCCCGGCGAGCGGGCCGGAGGGGACGTTCGATTTGAGTTCCATCGATGCCCTTCTTTCGCCTAGCTCAGCTTCAGGACGCCCGCCAGCACGGCCAGCGGGATCGCCAGGAAGCCGGTCACGACGACGACGGTGAAGACGGTCGCGAGCCCGCGGAGCGCCCGCTCGTAGCGCGGGTGGCTGGCGCCGAGCGTCTGGAAGAGGCTCCAGACCCCGTGCCACAGGTGGAAGGCCAGGGCCGCCATCGCCAGGATGTAGAAGGCCGCCACCGGGACGACCTGGAGGCCCGTCACCAGGTTGTGGAAGACGTCGCCCTCCACGAACCCCGGATGCACGTTCCCGATGGTCAGGTGCATCAGGTGGTAGACGATGAACGCTCCGAGGAGCGGTCCCGTCCAGCGCATCGTGCGCGACGCGTACGTCGACTCCTTCGAGCGCAGCGCGCGGTAGCCGATCGGCCGGGCCGAGAGGCTCCGCCGCGTCAGCAGCAGGTACGCCCAGATGTGGAGCAGCACCATGCCGAGGAGCCCCGCCCGGACGACCCAGAGGAGGGCGCCCAGCTTGCGGAGACCGGCCCCGTAGGCGTTCAGGGCGTCGGGACCCTTGAACGAGAGGAGGTTGCCGGTCATGTGACCGAGCACGAAGAGCGAGAGCGCGATGCCGGTCACCGCCATCACCGCCTTCAGGCCGATCGAGGACGTGAGGGCCGCCACCAGCGGCCCCCGCTTCACCTGGGCTTCCGCGTCGTCTGCGGAGGAAACCGCGTTCAACTCATCCTCCCTTGCCCCACGCACCGGGGAACGGCCCGCGTGGAAGGCCAGGGGAGGCGCCGCGCCGGCGCCCCCCTCCAGATCAGCAGGTCAGCTTCCCCACCAGCTCGGCGACGGCGTCGGCCGACTTCCGGAGCGCGGCGCTCTCCTCGTCCGTCAGCTTCAGCTCCACGATCCGCTCGATGCCGTCCTTGCCGAGGACGACCGGAACACCCACGAAGAGGCCGTGGATCCCGTACTCGCCCTCCAGGAGGGCGGCGCACGGCAGGACCTTCTTCTTGTCGTTGAAGATGGCGTCGACCATCTCGACAGCGGCGGCCGACGGCGCGTAGTACGCCGAGCCGGTCTTCAGGTAGTTGACGATCTCGAGCCCGCCGCCCGCCGTCCGTTTGCAGATGGCGTCGACCCGCTCCGGCGACATCATCTCGGTCATCGGAACACCGGCGATGGTCGAGTAGCGCGGGAGCGGGACCATGGTGTCGCCGTGCCCGCCCAGCACCGTCGCGTGGATGTTGGCCATCGAGATCCCGGTCTCCATCGACAGGAAGGCGCGCATCCGGGCGCTGTCGAGGATCCCCGCCATGCCGATGACCTTGTTCTTGGGCGCCTTGGAGACGCGGCGGGCCACCTCGCACATCGCGTCGAGCGGGTTGGTCACCATCACGATCGTGAGGTCGCGCGAGAAGCGGGTCACCCGGCTGATGCAGTCGGCGACGATCTCCTCGTTCTTCCGGAGGAGGTCGTCTCGCGACATCCCCGGCTTGCGGGCGAGGCCGGCCGTCATGACGACGAGGTCCGAACCCTCGGTCTCCTCGTAGCCGTTGGAGCCGACGATCTTCATGTCGAAGCCCTCGACCGCTCCCGACTGGAGCATGTCGAGGCCCTTGCCCTGAGGGACCCCGTCCACGACGTCCACCAGGACGACGTCCGCAAGCTCTTTCTCGACAATCCTTTGAGCAGCCGTGGCCCCGACGTTACCGGCTCCGATCACCGTGACTTTGCGTCGCATCGAAAGCTCGCCTCCCGTGGGAGCCTAGCAGGCCGACCCGCGGTAAAGAAGGGTGCGGGTCCATCATGGACAGCGGAACGTTTCCACGCCGTCCGTCGTATAGGATGCTGAGGATGAGCGACTACAAGTCCCTTCCGTCGTGGAGGCGCGGGATGAGCTTCGCCCACGCGGTCTACGCCGCGGTCGAATCGGCCGGGCTCAAGGAGACCGAGGAAGGACGGCGCCTCCGGAAGGCCGCGGTGTCGATCCCGTCCCTGATCGCCGAGGCCTCTCTGGACCTGACCGGGCGCGACCGGGACGAGGTCCTCTTCATGGCTGACTCGAAGCTCGGCGAGGTGGGGCGCCTCCTCGAGGAGGCGTGCCAGAAGCTCCTCCCGGAGTCCGAGCGCGTGAGCCTCCTCGCCGAGATCGACCTCCTCGCCGGCGAGCTCGCCGGACTCCGCGAGGCGAGAGTCTCCTGATGCCGAAGATCTCCCCCCGTGCCGCCGTCGTCGAGCACCCGCTCTACCAGGCCACCCTGGCCGCACAGCACGCCGCCTACCAGGTGATGCGGGGGGTCCCGCCGGACTGGAAGGCGAAGGCCACCCGGATGCACGTCGCGCTGGTCCATGCCACGACGTACGCCCAGTACGCCATCGACCCGGATAGCACCGACCGGCCCGGAAGCGTCCAGGGCCTGCTCTCCGCCGTGGCCGAGGCCCGGGAGCAGCTCGAGCCGCTCACCGCCGTGGCCGACGCCAACGAGGTCGACGCGCTGGTCGAGTCCCTGGGGCGGGTCGAGGCGGCCGCCGGGACTCCGGAGACCGCGCCCGCCTGACGACTCTCCCTACTCCTGCTTCTTGGTCCCGAGGATCACGAGGACGATCAGCAGCAGGAGGACGATGAGGCCGATCACGATCGTCGTCGATCGGGACGCGCCCGCGGGCGGCTCGGTGGTCGGCTCCGTCGCCGCGGCCGGCTTCACCTCGTGGGCCTTG
>CAYLNK010000096.1:0-12094 GCA_964384675.1 uncultured Holophagales bacterium
GTTGTCGGCCATGCGGCGACGTTACCGCACCCCGGCGCCCCGCGCGCGGCGCGCGGGGCCGAGCCCGAACCTCCAGGGGGACGGCGCCGGCTGCCGCTCCGGAGCGCCGTGGGAGACGAGGCGGAGCACGCGCAGCACCACCTCGGTCTCGGCCCGGTCATACCCGGCGACGTCGGCGAGCCAGCGCCGGTTCCGCGCGGCGTCGTCGACGCGGTCGAGTCCACCGGGGATCCGGCGGGTGAGCGTGAGGGCGATCTGCGATCCAAAGCCGGCCGCCAGATGGATCGCGTACGTGACCGGATAGCGTCCGCCGCGGCTCAGCGTGAGCGGCCCGAGCTCGGGGTCGACCTCCTGGAAGTTGGGCACCGGCGGGACGATCCCGTGCTCGAGGATCTTCACCGCGATGACGTCCTCGATCCCGACGCCCATGGGGTGGCCGGTGAAGCCCTTCGTGTTGGCCATGACGATCTCGCTCGCGGCCGGTCCGAACGTCTGGCGAAGGGCGGTCACCTCCGCCGCGGCGCTGCCGCCCCGGGCGGGTGTGAACGTCTCGTGCGACATGAAGACCGTCGCGGGCGCCATCACGTGGCGGCTCACGCCGAAGCGCCGCTCGGCGGACGTGATCAGGCTGCCCATGGCGCCGGCGATGTGGCTCACGTCGAGACGTGTGCCGTGGAACGCGCTGTTGCGCGTCTCGCTGGCGAGGAGCTCCACGATGCCGCGCATCCCGCGCTCCTCCACGGCGTCCTGGCTCTCCAGGACCAGGGCGCAGGCGCCCATCCCGAGGAGCGTGCCGTGGCGGCGCCGGTCGAACGGCAGCGCGGCCTCCTCCACCTTGTGGTCGGTCGCGGCGGCGCCGGTCGCCAGGAACCCCGCGCCGATCCACGGCAGGAGAGCCTCGCCGGAGGCATCGTCGGCGCCGATCACGACCACGCGGCGGCAGCGGCCGGAGCGGATCCAGTCCTCGGCGATCCCGATCGCGAGCGCGGTGGAGGCGCAGGCGGAGTTGACCCCGGTGTTCGGTCCGCGCGCGCCGATCAGCTCGGCGAACTGGCTGTGCCCCATCGAGAGCACGCGGAAGAGGAAGCGCCGGTCGAACGCGTAGGGCTCGCGGGCGAGCGCCTCGCCGAGCTCGGCGCTCCGGCGCTGGATCTCACGGAGCGTCCCCTGGTCCTGCGTGTGGCGGCGCAGGTCCTCGAGCGACGCGAGCTGGGTGCGACGCGACTCCCATTCGAAGTACCGCCGCATCTCGTCGGCGAAGCGGTCGTACCCCGGAAAGGCGCTCGCGAAGACGACGCCGGTCTCGTCGCGGAGGGACTCGGGGAGGAGCCAGCGCTCCGGCAGCCACTTGCCCGTCGTGGTCTTCCGGTACGTCTGGACGAGCGGGATCCCCGCCTCGCGGAGCGCGTCGAGCCCGGCCGCGATGGCGAGCTGCGCCGTGACGTCGAGGGCCTCCACGAGCTTCTCGGGAACGCCGTACTCGGCCGTGAGGTCGAACGGGCCGGGGCGCCCGGCGAGCTTGATCACCTCGTCGGTGTCCTGGATCGTCTCGAAGCTCCCGCTGCCGTCCTCGGACTTCACGACGCGGGTGACGTTGCGCGCCGCCATCGCCCGCCGGAAGCGCTCCGGGATGAGGTCGACGAACTGCTCTCCGCGCAGGATCCGCTCGGCGTTCGACGGGTCCATCACCGGCTTCTCGGCTCCGGGGAGCCCGAGCCCGGTGCCGGTGATGACGATCGAGCCGGAGGGCGCCTCGTTCCGGTCGAGCGCGCGGGGCGAGGAGCCGGAGCCGGACGCCGGCGCGGTCTCGAGCGCCTGGGCCAGGAGCCGGCGGACGACGTCGAGCGGCAGGGCCTGAGAGGCTGTCACGGTTTCCTCCTCTTCCTCGCGGACGGACGGGCTCGTGGAGCCCGAGGCGCGTCGCGCCGTGGCCCCGACGTGACCGGCGGCCCAGAGCCCGCAGAGCGCGTGGTTGAACGTCTGGACCTGACCCGGCCGGGTGTGGTTGGTGAAGAGCGCCACGACGCCGGGCCGGTCCCCGAGGACGTCCTCCACGAAGCCGGTGAGCGCCCTCTTCGGGCCGACCTCGACGAAGGTGCGGACCCCCTCGGCGTACAGCGTCTCGAGCCCCTTGACCCATTGAACGGGCGCCGCGATCTGCTGGACGAGCAGGTCCTTGATCTCCTCGACGCCGGCCGGGTAGAGGCCTCCGGTGACGTTGGAGACGATCGGGATCCCGGGAGCCGTCACGTGCAGCCGGTCGAGCACCTTCCGGAGCGGGGCGCTCGCGGGCGCGACGATCCGGGTGTGGAACGCGTGGCTCACCTGGATGCGGAGCGCGTTGTAGCCGCGGGAGGTGAACGCCTCGATCGCCTTCTTCACCGCCTCGGTCTCCCCGCCGATGACGCACTGCGCGAGGCTGTTGACGTTGCAGGCGACGACGTAGCCGTCGATCGTCGCGAGAGTCTCCTCGACGACCGCGAGGGGCGCCATCACCGCCGCCATCCAGCCGTTGTCCTCGAGGCTCACCCGCGTCATCTCCCGCCCGCGCGCCGCCGAGGCCTCCACGGCGTCGCCGAACGGCAGGACGCCGGTCGTCACGAGCGCCCCGTACTCGCCGAGCGAGTGGCCCATCACGTAGTCGGGCGTGAAGCCGTGCTCGCCGAGGAGCTCGGCGAGCGCGACGTCGACCGTGAGCACGGCGGGCTGGGTCACGGCCGTCTGCTTGAGCGCCTCCTCGGCCCCCTTCACGGCGTCCGGGTCGGCGGGGTCCGCGAAGAGGATCCCCGTCAGCGGCTTGCCGAGGAGCGGCGCCATCACGCGGTCGGCCTGGGCGAAGGTCGCCGCGACGGATGGGGAGCGGGCGGCCAGCTCCCTCCCCATGTTGGCGTACTGGCTCCCCTGGCCGGGGAAGAGGAACGCGATCTTCCCGGCCGCGGGGCCGGTGCCGCGGAAGATCCCCTGGGCCTTCAACGGCCGGAACGTGCCGAGGGACCGGACCGAGAGCGCCTTGAGGGTCTTCTCGAGCCTCTCCTCCAGCTCGGCGCGGCTCCCGAAGTCGATGACCACGCGTTCGTTCTCCGCGAGCGTCGAAGGGTCGGGCGGGGCGGGCGGCGGGAGAAAGCCGGTCCGCACGCGGGCGAGGAGGGCCTCGACACCGGCCCGCAACCCGTCCACGGTCGGTGCGCCGATCGCGGCGACGCCGCGGAGCGGCGGCCGCGGAGACGGAGCCACGGCCTCCGGGACGGAAACCTGCGGCCGCCGGGCGGTCAGCGAGCCCGGTACGTGCTCCTCGAGGACGAGGTGGAAATTGGTGCCTCCGAAGCCGTACGCGGAGACGCCCGCGCGCCTCGGCGTGCCGTTTCGCTCCCAAGGGCGGAGCTCCGTCGAGAGGCGGAACGGGCCGCTCCCGAAGTCGATGGCCGGGTTCGGCCGCTCGGCGTGGAGGGTCGGCGGCAGGAGCTTCTCGTGGAGCGCGTAGACGGTCTTCAGCAGGCCCGCGGCGCCGGCGCCCGCCTTCAGGTGGCCGATGTTGCTCTTGGCCGAGCCGAGCGCGATGGTCCCGCGCGGCGCGCCCGAGAAGACCGACGCGAGGCTCTCCACCTCCACGACGTCCCCCACCCTCGTGCTCGTCCCGTGCGCCTCGACCAGGGTCGCCGTCGCCGGGTCGAGACCCGCGTCGTGCCACGCCCGCTGGATCGCGAGCACCTGTCCGGCCGGATTCGGCGCCGTGATCCCCTTCCCCTTGCCGTCGCTCGAGCCGCCCACGCCGCGGAGCACGGCGTAGACGCGATCGCCGTCGCGCTCGGCGTCGGCGAGCCGCTTGAGGAGGAAGACCGCGCTGCCCTCGCCCATCACGAAGCCGTCGGCGCCTTCGCCGAACGGGCGCGTGCCCGTGGCGGAGAGCGCGCCGATCTTGCAGAACTTCACGAACGAGGAGGCGCCCATGTTGCGGTCGACGCCGCCGGCCAGAACGGTGTCGCAGTGCCGCTCGACGAGGAGGTCGACGGCGGCGTCGAGGGCGGCGAAGCTGGAGGCGCAGGCGGCATCGGTCGTGAAGCTGGGACCCTTCAGGTCGAGCAGGTTCGCGACGCGACCGGCGATGATGTTGGCGAGCTCGCCCGGCATCGTGTCCTCGGTGACCGGGGGGAGGTCCTCGCCGACGCGCTGGTGCCAGCCGGAGAGGATCGCGGACCGGACGGAGGCGGGGAGGTCCGTGAACGCGCGCACGGAGCCGAGCATCCGGGCGTACTCGGGGAAGGCGATCCGCAGGACCGTCCGGTAGTGGAGCTCGCCTCCCATCGCCGCGCCGAGGACGACACCCGTCCTCTCGAGCTCGACCGGGCGCTCCGGGTAGCCGTAGTCTTCGAACGCCTCGGCGGCGATCGTGACGGCCCACTGCTGGCCCTCGTCCATGGCCGCGGCGACTCTCGGAGGCACGTGGAACCGCTTCCAGTCGAACGAGAAGCCGCGGACCCAGCTGCCGATCTTGCTGTACGTCTTCCCGGGGGCCTTCGGGTCTGGGTCGTAGTAGTCGGCGGGGCTCCAGCGCTCCTGCGGCACCTCGGTGATGCTGTAGCGACCCTCGCGCACGTTCCGCCAGAAGGCCGGGGCGTTCGGGGCGTCGGGCAGGATGGCGCCGACCCCCACGATGGCGACGGCGCGTTCGCTCCGGTCGTCCATGGCGCTCCTCATGCGGGGAACGCGGCGTTCAGGCCGCGGGAGACGGTGTCCAGGTCCTCGAGCAGGCCGGCCTGGGCCGCGAGCGCTCCGGCCACTTCCAGCGTCCGGGGCAGGTCGGGATCGGTCTGCCCGGCTCCGGCTGCCCAGCGGACCCCCTCGCAGGACACCTTCAGCGCCGCCTCGCGGGCGTGCACCCGGGACATCGCGAGGAGGACGTCGTCGGGCAGCGCGATCGCGGTGGTCCGGCTGGCCGGGAGACGCTCCGCGAAGATCGCGGCCGTCTCGGCGAACGCGATCAGCTCGCCCAGGCGGAAGAGGACGTGCTGGCTGCGGGTGAGCCGGTCGAGGCGGCAACGCTCCAGAAGGGCGCCGATCGACCGCAGGGCGATGGCGGCGGTGGGAGCGCCGGTGGCGGCCGGGCCCGACGCGAGGCGCGCCGCCCAGTCGCGGTAGTGGTCGCCGCGGGATTTCAGGTGGAGCTGCCAGCGGTCGCGTGCGATCGTCCACTCCATGATCTCCGAGGTCCCCTCGTAGATCGTGGTGATCCGGACGTCCCTCTTGATCTTCTCCACCAGGTACTCGCGGGTGTAGCCGTAGCCGCCGAGCGCCTGGATCGCCGCGTCGGCCGCGAGGTTGCCGGCCTCCGTCGCCAGGTACTTGGCGACGGCCCCCTCGGTCGCGAGGTCGGGCTCTCCGGCGTCGATGCGCTCGGCGGTCCACTCGATGTAGGCGCGCGCGGCCTCGAGCCGGCAGGCGTGAGGGACGATCAGCTTGTGCGTGTAGCCCTGCTTCCGGCTCAGCGGGGCGCCGGCCTGGATCCGCTGCTGCGAGTAGCGGATCGCGCGCTCCAGCGCGTCCCAGCCGGCCCCGAGCCCGAACGCGGCCACCATCAGCCGCGTGTAGCCGAAGACGGCCTGCGCCTGGGCGAGCCCCTGTCCCTCGACATCGCCGATCCGGTGGTCGGCCGGGACCCAGACGTCCTCGAGCGAGAGCGCGGCCGTGTTGCTGGCGCGGATCCCGTGCTTGTCCTCGGGCTTGCCGGCGGTGAACCCGGGCGTGCCCTTCTCGACCACGAACCAGGTCGGGCCGCCGGGCGCGTTCGCGAGGATCGTGTACACGTCGGCGACGCCGCCGTTGCTGATCCACTGCTTGCGGCCGGTGAGCCGGTACCCGGCCTCACCCCCCGCGTCGGTTCCCGGCACCGCCCGCGTCGCCAGCGCGGCGAGGTCGCTTCCGGCCTGCGGCTCGGTGGCGCCGTACGCCATCAGGAGCCCCTCGTCGGCGAGGCGCCGCATCCAGTACGCCTTCTGCGCCGGCGTCGCGCCGACGAGGATCGGGTCGGCGCCCAGGCACGTCGCCAGGACGCCGGTGGCGATGCCGAGGTCGATCGAGGCCATCGTCACCGATGTCCGGTAGATGTCGTACGCCCCGCCGCCCAGGCCCCCGTGCTCCTCGGGTACGAAGAGCAGGTGCAGGCCGATCTGCGCCGGGTCGTACAGGTCGCGCAGCACCTTCGTCGGGAACTCGTCGCGAGCGTCGAGCCCCAGGAGGACACCCGGCGTCAGCTCCCGGGAACCGTAATCGCGGAGCGTGGACAGGAGGAGATCGAGTGTCTCGGCGTCGAGTCTCGGCATCGCTTCCCAGGATTGCTCCGGGGGCCCAGCTGCTGCATGAGGCACCTGTATCAGCGCGCCTGATGCACGCGCACCAGAGCCTCCGGCACCGTTCCGTCCTAGCTTCGGGGGCGAGGGGGACTGTTCATGACGGTCGACGATTTCACCCGGCTCGAGCGGGGCGATCTCCTGCCCGAAGGGCGGGTCACCCGGTGTCCTCTCTGTGGACGGAACGGCGTCGAGCAGCACCTCGAGGACGGCGAGCTCTACTTCCTGCACACCCAGAGCTCCGAGGTCCTCTGCGACGGGCTGATCACGGAGCCCACCGACGCCTGCAAGCTCCCGGTCGCCTGACCCGATGCTCACGGAGCCCCTCTCCAGCGTCGACGCCGCGTGGCTCCACATGGAGCACCCGTCGAACCTCATGATGGTGACGGGCGTCCTCACGTTCGACGAGCCGCTCGATTTCGAGCTGCTGACGCGGGTGGTCGGCGATGGCCTCCTGCGCTACCCCCGGTTTCGGCAGCGCGTCGTCGAGCCGCGCCTGCCGCTCGGCAGCCCGCGCTGGGAGCTGGACACGGACTTCGACGTGAAGGCGCACATCCACCGGGTGGCGTTGCCCGGTCGCGGGGACCAGCGGGCGCTCCAGGACCTGGTGAGCGACCTGATGTCGACCCCGCTCGACTTCTCCAAGCCGCTCTGGCAGTTCCATCTCGTCGAGGGATACGGAGAGGGCTGCGCGGTCCTGATGCGTCTCCACCACTCGATCGCCGACGGCATCGCGCTGATCAGCGTGCTCCTGTCCCTGACGGACCAGGCTGAGCCGGAGGCGGCTCCGGCTCGTTCCGCGCCGGAGCCGCCGCACGGCTGGCAGCGCCTGGGCGTGATGTCGGAGTCGTTCCTGGGCCCGGCCATGGACGCGTTGAAGCGCACGTTCGCCGACGGCTTCGGAGAGGGCTCACCCGCGGGGGCTCGCGGGGCGAAACCGCGGAAGGGGAAGGGGAGCTCGCTGGCGAGCGCCCTCCTCGAGCCCGCCGCGGCGGCGATGACGAGGGCGGTGCACGCCACGGAGACGCTCCTCCACGACGGTCTCGAGTGGGTGTCGCACCCCGAGCACGCCCTGGCGCTCGTCCAGAAGGCGGCCGGGGGCGCGGACGCCCTCGGGAAGCTCCTCCTGATGAGCCCCGACCCGAAGACCGTCTTCAAGGGCCCGCTCGGAGTGGCCAAGCGGGCCGCCTGGTCGGAGCCGATCCCTCTCGAGGACGTGAAGATGGTGGGTCGCGCCCTCGGCGCCACGATCAACGACGTCCTTCTCGCCTCGGCCACCGGCGCGCTCCGGCGGTACCTCGCGAACGGCGAGGGCGAGCCCTTGTACGACCTGGAGGTGCGGGCGATCGTCCCGGTGAACCTCCGTCCGACGCAAACGAGAGTCGAGCTGGGGAACCGGTTCGGGCTCGTCTTCCTGCCTCTGCCGATCGGCCTCGAGGACCCGCTGGACCGACTCTACGAGCTGAAGCAGCGGATGGACGACATCAAGCGCTCGCCCGAGGCGGTCGTGGCGTTCGGGCTGCTGGGAGCGATCGGGATGGCCCCGACCGAGATCGAGCACCTCGTCCTCAACGTCTTCGGCACACGCGGGACCGCGGTGATGACGAACGTTCCCGGGCCCAAGCAGCCGATCTCGCTGGCGGGGAAGAGGATCCGCTCCCAGATGTTCTGGGTGCCCCAGTCGGGGCGGCTCGGCCTGGGGCTCAGCATCCTGAGCTACGCGGGCGAGGTGTCGATCGGCGTCGCCACCGACGCGGGGCTCGTGCCCGACCCCGAGAAGCTCATCGCGCACTTCCACGCCGAGTTCGACGAGCTCCTGTCGATCGTGCGCCGGGAGCAGGCGTCCACCCGCACCCGCCCGGGAGAGAGCGTCACGGCCGGGGAGGCCGCTGGTGCCGTCGCGCCTGGTCCGCCAGGGCCGCCTCGAAAGGGTCGAGGCCGCCCGCCTGCGGCGAAAGCCAGGCCCGCCCCCAGAAAGGCCACCGGAACGCGGACGTCCCCGAAAGGAGCGCCGCCGAAGGCGCCGCCACGGGTGCCGGCACGAAAGGCGTCACCAGGTCGCCCAGCGCGCCAGCGCTGAGCCGGGCGAGGACGTCGCCGCCACGGAACCGTTCCCGGAGGATCCTCAGGTGGATCCGGATCGGGCTCCAGGACGGCGTCAGCGACAGGTGATGCGGGGCGGTCGCCACCAGCGTCCCGTCGGCCCCGCGCTCGATCTCGTACGGTGTGCCGGCCGCGCGCCGCTCGGAGATGGGCGCGGGCGGGACGTGGTTCGCGATCGCGTAGACGCCAGGAAAGGGCTGGAGCGCGCCGATCGCATTCACGGCGAGGCCCAGGACGAGTAGGGCGACGCAGACAGGTGTGAGGGCGGGCTTGTCCCGCAGGGCGGCGGCGACGCACAGGAAGAGGAAAGGAAGCGCCGGGAGGATCAGGCGCGGACCCCACGCCGCCTGGCCGTCCCAGGCCCACCACGCCGAGATCGGGAGGACGATCGCCAGCGTCGACGCCACGAGCGCGGTCGCGAGGCCGCGGTCGGACCGGGCCAGTCCGATCAGACCGAGAGGCGCCAGGAGCAGGGCGGGCGCGTAGGCCAGCAGCCCCTTGTTCGGGAAGAAGATGAGGCGAAGCAGCCCCGTGACCGGCGGGTACGGGAAGTCCTCGCCGGAATAGCCACCCAGGAGCCGTCCGAACCGGTACAGCTCGAAGAAGGCCCAGAGGCCCGCGGTCGCCGTGAGGGCCCCGAGGAACCAGGCGCGGGGTATCAGACGGGTCGCCGCGGTCCGCCGCTTCCCCTTGCCGGTGTCGACCGTCTCCCGCCGGACGGCGCCGAGCGCCGCCAGCGTCGCGATCGCGGGGAGGAGACTCGATTTCGCGAGCAGGGCCGCGCCGAGCGCGATCCCTGCGGTCACCTCGGTCGCGCGGGTCGCGCCGTTCCCGTTCGCCGCACGGAGCCGGACGATCCCCGCAAGGGCCACGGACGAGGCCGCGACCTGGAGGGGCTCGGAGAAGTCGCTCGCGGCGTAACCCCAGAGCGGGGAGGCCAGCACCAGCCCGACGCCGCACAGGAGGGCGGGACCGGGCGCGACCCCGATCGCGAGGGCCGCCCCGGCCAGCGCGGCGGCGGCGAGGGAGAGGAGGCCGATCGGGACGAGGCCGAAGAGCGGTGCCGTCGAGGCGCGGGGCGCGACCCTCCGGAGGCCGCGAGCCGCGAGCACTGCCGGGACCTCGACGAGGCTCTGGCCCATCCCGTAGCGGGAGAACGCGTCGCTTCCGCCCGGCCGCGGCACCGCGTTCACGAACCTCCGCGACACGCCGATCTCGCCGTGGAGGGCGATCGCCGCGGCCGCCGACAGCATCTCCTGGCCGTCCGGGATGAGGCCGAAGGCGCGCTCGTCGGCCGTCCCGAGGAGGGTCGCCAGCACGATCAGGCCGGCGGCGGCCGCTCTCGGGATGCGCACGGGCGGATTATCCTCGGACCGTATGGAGCTGGCCGATTCGCACGGACACCTGACGATGGTCTTCGACGGGGACTCGGGGCGCGGTCCGGCCCGACCGCCGACCGGCGCCGAGCTGGAGCGCCTGCTCCTGCGGGCGCGCCAGGCGGGCGTCACGCGGATCCTCGTGCCGGCCACGACACGCGAGGACGCGCCTCGCGCCGTCGCCCTGGCCGAGGCGCACGACGGCGTCTACGCGGCGGTGGGGATCCACCCCCACGAGACTTCCGCGTTCGACGAGGACGTCGACCTCCCGGCGTTCGAGACGCTCTGCCGCTCGCCGAAGGTCGTGGCGGTCGGCGAGATCGGTCTCGACTTCCACTACGACCACTCCCCGCGCGACGCGCAGAGGCGGGCGCTGATCGCCCAGCTCCGGTTCGCGCGGGGCCGCGGCCTTCCGGTCATCCTCCACAACCGGCTCTCGGAGGCGGAGCTCCTGCCGATCCTCGAAAGCGAGGCGCCCGGATCGCCCGACGACCTGCGCGGCGTCTTCCACTCGTTCTGCGCCGACGTGGCGACCGGGGAGCGCGCCATCGCTCTCGGCTACCTCCTCAGCTTCTCGGGGATGCTCACGTTCCGGGCGGCGGAGAACGTGCGCGAGGCGGCCCGCGCGCTCCCGCTCGCCTCGATGCTCGTGGAGACCGACGCGCCCTATCTGGCGCCGGCGCCGCACCGCGGCAAGCCGAACGAGTGCGCCTACCTTCCGCGCACCGCCGAGCGCCTCGCCGAGGTGAAGGGCCTCTCGCTGGACGAGGTCGCGGCCGCCACCACCGCGTCGTTCCGCCGGCTGTTCCGGACGCCATGAGCCGGCGGGTGAAGGTCTCTCGCGCGGAGTTCGAGCGGCTCGTGGCCCAGGCGATCGAGCAGCTCCCCGAGGAGTTCAAGGGGCGCCTCCAGAACGTGTCGATCATGGTCGAGGAGGAGCCGACCGACGAGGACTACGACGAGACGGACACGCCGGACGACGAGGAGCTGCTCGGCATCTACCGCGGGCGCATGGCCACCCAGCGCTCTTTCGACGATCTGCCCGACCTGCCTCCTCAGGTCGCCGTCTTCCGTGGCCCGATCCTCCGGTGCGTCGAGAGCCGTCAGGAGGCGCTCGACGAGATCCGCGAGACGCTCGTCCACGAGCTCGGCCACTACTTCGGGCTGGAGGACGAGGAGATGCCGTTCTGAGGCTTCCCGGGCGCGCGAACGAGGACGTTGACGAAGGGCGTTCCCGTGCGGCTCGCGGCAAGGTACGCTAGGGGGGCATGCTCATCCGGTTCTGGGGTGTCCGCGGCAGCATCGCCTGCGCGGGAGCACGGTTCATCCGCTATGGCGGGAATACCAGCTGTGTCGAGCTGGACGCCGGGCGCGGGCGGATCATCTTCGACGCCGGAACCGGCATCCGCGAGCTGGGCGCCTCGCTGGAACGGGACGGCGTCAAGAAGTCGACGCTCTTCCTGACCCACACCCACTGGGACCACATCAACGGCTTCCCGTTCTTCGGGCCGGCGTACCGCAAGGGATTCGCGCTCGAGGTTTACGCGGGCCACCTGTCCGACATGCCCGGCGGCGTCCGCTCGGCGCTGGCGGGCCAGATGGCCGAGCCGATGTTCCCGGTGCCCCTGGAAGTGATGCAGTCCGCGCCCCGCTTCCACGACTTCAACCCGGGGGACGGCTTCCGCCTGGCGCCCGGCGTACACGTGAAGACGGCACGGCTCAACCACCCGAACGGCGCGACGGGCTATCGCGTCGAGCACGGGGGGAAGGCCGTCTGCTACGTGACCGACACCGAGCACGTTCCCGGGAAGCCCGACGAGCGGATCCTCGGCCTCATCGCCGGCGCCGACCTCGTGATCTACGACAGCACCTACACCGACGACGAGTTCCCCGCCAAGGTGAGCTGGGGCCATTCGACCTGGCAGGAGGGCGTGCGCCTCTGCCGCGCCGCCGGAGCGAAGCGGCTCGCGATCTTCCACCACGACCCGGGCCACGACGATCCGTTCATGAAGAGCGTCGAGAAGGAGGCCGGGAGGGTGTGGAAGGGAGCGTTCGTCGCGCGCGAGGGGATGTCGGTCGACGTTTGATCGGGGGAGGACCGCCGCCCGGTCCTCCCCCGTGCCCCCACCTCTCGGCTGTCTTGTCTTCCCCCACGGAGAGCCCCCGGCGCGGGCGCCGCCCGGTCCTCCCCCGTGCCCCCACCTCTCGGCTGTCTCGTCTTCCCCCACGGAGAGCCCCCGGCGCGGGCGCCGCCCGGTCCTCCCCCGTGCC
>CAYLNK010000096.1:12194-20147 GCA_964384675.1 uncultured Holophagales bacterium
CCGACCGCTCGGCTGTCTCGTCTTCCCTGAACGAAAAGAGCGGGGACCTTGCGGCCCCCGCTCTTCGGGATCGTGGTGTCGGTGTGCCCTACCTACGGGGGCGGAAGCCGCCTCCATCGCGGCGGGGTCCGCCGTGGCCACCGTGGCCGCCGTGGCCGCCGAAGTCGCGGCGGGGCGGACGGTCGCCTCCGCGGTCGTCGCCTTCGCCCGCCGCCACGGGGGTGAGGCCGAGGCGCTGCACTTCTTCCTCGCGCTCCTCCGGCGTGAGCGCCTGGCGGCGGGAGAGCTTGACCTTCCCGTTGACCGGGTCGATCGCGATGATCTTCACCTTGACCTTGTCGCCCATCTTGACGACGTCGGTCGTCTCCCGTACCCGGCCGGGCGCGAGCTCGGAGATATGCACCAGGCCGTCGAGGCCGGGAAGGATCTCGACGAACGCTCCGTACGGCTCGATCCGCTTCACGGTGCCGACATACTCGGTGCCGATCTCGGGGACCGTGGTCAGGGCGCGGATCGCCTCGAGGCACTTCTCGGCGGTGGGGAGGTCGTTCGACGCGACCGTGACCGTCCCGTCGTCCTGCACGTCGATCTTGCAGGCGAACTCCTTCTGGAGCGCCCGGATCGTCTTGCCGCCGGAGCCGATGACGTCGCGGATCTTGTCCTCGGGGACGACGATCGTCAGGAGGCGCGGCGCGAACGCCGAGAGCTCCGGGCGGGTCGTCATGAGGGTCTGCTCCATCGCGTCGAGGAGATAGAGGCGGCCGCGACGCGCCTGCTCGAGCGCGGCGGCGAAGATCTCGCGCGAGATGCCGGAGATCTTGATGTCCATCTGGAGCGCGGTGATCCCGTTCCGCGTGCCGGCGACCTTGAAGTCCATGTCGCCGTAGTGGTCTTCCTGGCCGGCGATGTCGGTCAGGATCGCCCAGGCGTCCCCTTCCTTCACCAGGCCCATCGCGACGCCCGCGACCGCGGACTTGAGGGGCACGCCGGCGTCCATCATGGCGAGCGATCCGCCGCAGATGGTGGCCATCGAGGACGAGCCGTTCGACTCGAGGATGTCGGAGACGACGCGGATCGTGTACGGGAAGTCCTTCTCGGACGGGAGCACCGCGTTGAGCGAGCGCCACGCCAGGCGGCCGTGCCCGATCTCGCGCCGGCCCGGGGAGCCGAACCGCTTCACCTCACCGACCGAGAACGGCGGGAAGTTGTAATGGAGGAGGAAGCTCCGCTCGGACTCCCCCTCGAGGTCCTCGATGAGCTGCGTGTCCTCGGAGGTGCCGAGCGTGACCGTCACGAGCGCCTGCGTCTCGCCGCGCTGGAAGAGCGAGGAGCCGTGGGTGCGGGGGAGGACGCCGACCTCGATGTCGAGCTTGCGGATCTGGTCGAACGCGCGTCCGTCGAGCCGCTTCCGCTCCTTGAGGATCGTCTCGCGGGTGAGCGTCTCGACCAGCTCGGACATCACGCGCTTGACCATCTTCTTGAGGTCGGGCTCGGTCTCGGGCACGGAGTCGACGGCCGCCTTCTTGACTTCCTTGATCTTGGCGTACGACTCGATCTTCCCTTCGTGGGTGAGGGCCTGCATGAGCGGCCCTTCCCACTGCGAGCGCACGTGGGCGACGAGATCGGCCGGCAGCGGCGCGGTGGGCGGGATGAAAGCCGGCTTGACGACGCCCTTGGCCTTCGCGATCTGCTCGATGCCGTCGATGATCTTCTTCAGCTCGTCGTGGCCGCGGAGGATCGCCTCGAGCATCACGTCCTCGGGGACCTCCTTGGCGCCGGACTCGACCATCGAGACGGCGTCACGGGTGCCGACGACGACGAGGTCGAGCTCCGACTCCTTCCGCTCCTTGGCGGTCGGGTTGAAGAGCCAGCGGTCGCCGGACTTCCCGACGCGTACCGCCGCGAGCGCGTGCTGGAACGGGATCGGGCTGAACGCCAGGGCGGCGGTCGCGCCGTTGATCGCCAGGATGTCGGGGTCGTTCTCGCCGTCGGCCGAAAGGACGAGCCCGACGATCTGGGTCTCGTGGTTGAACCCCTCGGGGAAGAGCGGCCGGACCGGCCGGTCGATCATCCGGCAGGTCAGGATCTCCTTCTCGGTGGGGCGCCCCTCCCGCTTGAAGAACCCGCCGGGGATGCGGCCCGCGGCGTACTGGTACTCCTTGTACTCGACGGTGAGGGGAAGGAAGTCGATGTCCTTCGGCTCCTTCGTGTGACACGCGGTCACGAGGACCCAGGTGTCTCCCTGGCGGACGACGGCCGCGCCGTCGGCTTGCTTGGCCAGCTTGCCGGTCTCGAGGACGAGAGGCCGGCCGCCGACCTCGACGGTGACGGAGTGCTTCATGGGGTTTCCTTCTCTCCCGCCGCTCCCGAGGGCCCGTCGGGGCCGCTCCCGTTCCGCGGTCGGAAAGGCGTGAAGCCCGCGTTGCCGCGGGCCGGAACGGAGATCGATCGGGCTTCCCCTAGGTACTCCGGCAGAGCGCGAACACCCGGAGGGAAGGTCTGGAAACCCGCGGAGCGGGCTTCCGGCTCACGTTCGGCTACTTGCGGAGTCCGAGGCGGTCGATGGTGGACCGGTAGCGCTCGACGTCCTTCCTCTTCAGGTAGTCGAGGAGGCGCCGGCGCTGGCCGACCATCTGCAGGAGACCGCGGCGGGAGTGGTGGTCCTTCGCGTGGGTCTTGAAGTGATCCGTCAGAGACGTGATCCGCTGCGAGAGGAGAGCCACCTGGACCTCGGGTGAGCCGGTGTCACCCTCGTGCCGCTTGTAGACGTTGATCGTTTCCGTTTTCTGAGTCGCGAGCTGGGCCAATGTCTTACGTTCCTTCCTACTACTTTCTCAAACCCCGAATTCTAACCAGCGGCACGGAGAGGGTCAACTGGACCTCCACGCCGGCGTCGGCGGGGGGCACCGCTACAGGACGACCTTGGGCCGGGCGAGCGCGAGAGCGCCCTTCCCGAGCGGTTCGAGGTGGCCGAGCGCCACCAGCTCGTGGCCCGTGGTGAGCCGGACCCAGGGGCTCCCCCAGGCGTCCGCGGGCGGCCGCACCGGCACGGCGTGGCCCTGTCGGACCTTTGCGGTCTCGCCGGGCAGGAGCTGGATCGTCGGATACGGGAGCGGGATCTCGACCAAGGGGATCCAGCCGGGCGGAGCGAGACGCTCGACCGGAGCGCGGGCGTTTAGGACGGGAAGCGTGGCGGCATTCGAGAGGCGAAAGGCCCCGATCGCGGTCCGGCGGAGCGCGATCAGGTGTGCGCCGAGGGCCAGGTCCCGGCCGACGTCGTGGACGAGCGAGCGGATGTAGGTCCCCGACGAGCAGTCGACCCGGAAGTCGGCGCTGTCCCCCTCGACCCGGGTCGCCTCGAAACGGGTCACCTTCACCGCCTTCGGCAGGTGCGGCACGGCCTCTCCCTGCCGGGCCATCTCGTAGAACTTTCGGCCCAGGAACTTCTTCGCCGAGAACGGCGGCGGAGCTTGCTGGAGCTCGCCGACGTAGACGGCGCAGGCCGCCGCGACCGCCTCCGGCGACGGGCGCGGATCGGGGTGAGGCGTCCCGACCGGCGTGCCCTCCTTGTCGTACGTGTCGGTCGCGACGCCGAAGCGCATCGTCCCCTCGTAGGTCTTCTCGAGACCCGTCAGGAACGACTGCAGACGCCCGGCGCGTCCGACGCACAGCACCAGGAGGCCGGTGGCCGCGGGGTCGAGCGTTCCCGTATGGCCGACTCGACGGGTGTCCAGGAGGCGCCGGACGGCGTCGACGACGTCGTGGGACGTCATCCCTTCCGGCTTGTCCACGAGGAGCAGCCCCGAGGGGCCGTCATGGGAGCGATGGCCCGTCACGGCTTTCCTTCGGAGGCGACGGCCCGGGCGAGCTCCGGCACCAGCCGCGCGCGGGCGGCCGCGAGGTCGCCGGGCACCGTACAGCCCGAGGCGTTCCGGTGTCCGCCGCCGCCGAACGAGGCGGCCACCGAGCGGACGTCCACGCTCCCCTTGGAGCGAAGGGAGCAGCGGACCCCCTCGGGGGCCTCCTTCAGGAGCGCCGCCGCGCGGACACCCTGGAGTCCCCGTGCCCGGTTCACGAGGCCCTCGGTGTCGGCGGGAGAGGCGCCGCTCTCGACGAAGAAGCGGGCGGGCAGGAGGAGCGTCGCGACGGCGCCGTCCGCGTGCCGTTCGAGCGTCCCGAGCACCAGCGCCTCGAGGCGCAGCGACGATTCGGGGACGGACTCGAAGAGCTGCTCGTTCACGAGGCCCGGCGACGCCCCGGCGGCGACCAGCCGGGCGCCGAGGGCCAGGGCTCGGGGCGTCGTGTTGCCGTAGCGGAAGGAGCCGGTGTCGGAGACGAGGGACACCCAGAGGTTCGTTGCGATCGGCTCCGTGATCGGCCAGCCCAGGAGGTCGAGTAGGTTCGCGATCATCTCGCCGACCGCCGCCGCCGGCAGATCGACCAGGTTGACGGTCCCGTAGGCCGCGTTGCCGGGGTGGTGGTCCACGTTCACGACGACGCCCCGACGGATCGGCGCGTAGCCCGTCCGGGCCTCCTCCGGGCATTCCATGGCGAGGAGGGCGTCGTAGCCGTCCGGCCAGTCGGGTGGAAGGGTCTCCGAGACGACCACCCGCTCGATCCCGGGCATCGCGGCGTACGGGTGTCCCCAGGTGTCGCGGACGACGACGTGCGCCTGCTTGCCGGCGGCCTCGAGAGCCAGGGCGAGGCCGAGGGCCGAGCCGAGCGTGTCGCCGTCCGGGTTCCGGTGGCCGGTGATCAGGAAGCGGCGGCCCGAGGCGAGGAGCGCCGCGACGTCGCGGTACGCCGCTTCGACGGGGGAGGAGGACGTCATTCGGGCTCGTCCTCGCCGTCCACGGGCTCCACGGCGGCGGCTTCGTCCCCGGCGGTCGACGTCGGCTTCACGGTGCGGAGGATCTCCTCGATCCGTGCCCCGCGCTCCAGCGTGTGGTCCTCGACGAAGTGGAGCTCCGGCGCGTGCCGAAGCCGGCAGTTCCGCCCGATGAGCGGGCGCAGGTGGTGGCTCGCGTGGTTCAGCGCGGCGACCGTCTTCGCGAACTGGGCGGCGTCGCCCAGAACCGAGACGTGGATCCGGGCCGACCGCAGGTCCGCGGACATCTCCACCTCGGTGATCGTGGCGAATCCGATGTTCGGGTCGCGCAGCTCTTCCCGCAGGAGGCGGGCCAGCTCGGCGCGCACGACGTCGGCCACCTGGCGCGGGCGCCTTCCGGTCCCGCCCTTGGGCTTGCCTCTACTCGGCATCGTTCTCTCCTTGACCGAACTCGCTGGACGGCGACCCGACGTCGCCGTAGCCCAGCAGCTCGTGGCGGACCGACGCGATCTCGGCCCCGTTTTCCTCGGCATACGACTCCACGTACGCCACGACCTTCTCCAGGAGCGGCTCGAGGCCGTCGCGGTCGGCTCCGACGGCGGCCACGCCGATCGAAGCGCGCTGGAGCAGGTCCTGGTGCGACACCTCGGCCGCGGAGATCTCGAAGTCGCCGCGCAGGCGGCTCTTGAGCGGGCGCACGAAGGCGCGCTTCTCCTTGAGCCCGCGGCAGTGCGGGAGGTGGAAATCGAAGACGGCGAGGGCGACGACCATGTGTGCTGTCAGTGCCCGTGCGGGCGCTTGGGGTGGGACCGGAAGCGAGAACGCGAACGAAGAGCGATTCGGGTGAAGGGGTGCAGGGGAAACCGGCGCCCGGGAAGCGAGAACGCGAAGAGACAAGCGATTCGGGTGAAGGGGTGCAGGGGAAACCGGCGCCCGGTTTCCCCTGCATTACTACAGAGTCGGGGCGACTTCCTCGATCGCGAAGGCCTCGATCACGTCGCCGATCTTCACGTCCTGGTACCCGGCGATGCCGATGCCGCACTCGAAGCCGCTCTTGACCTCGGAGGCGTCGTCCTTGAAGCGGCGCAGCGAGCCGATCTTCCCCTCGTAGATCACGCGGCTGTCGCGGACGAGGCGGACCGAAGCGGAGCGCGGGATGACGCCCTCGGTGACCATGCAGCCGGCGATCGTCCCGGCCTTCGGCACCTTGAACGTGTCGCGCACCTCGGCGCGCCCGCGGGTGACTTCCTTCTTCACGGCGTCGAGGAGGCCGGTCATCGCCTTCTTGATCTCGTCGGTCAGCGTGTAGATGACCGAGTAGAGGCGGATGTCGATCCCTTCCTTGTCGGCCAGCTCCTGGGCCTTCTTCTCCGGCCGGACGTTGAAGCCGATGACGATGGCCTCGGACGCGGACGCGAGGAGGACGTCGTTCACCGAGATGGCGCCGACGCCCGAGTGGAGCACCGAGACCTTGACCTTGTCGGTGGAGAGCTTCGCCAGGGACTGGACGAGGACCTCTTCCGAGCCGTGCACGTCGGCCTTGACGATCAGCGCCAGGTCCTTCACCTCACCCTGCTTCATCCGGTTGAAGAGCGAGTCGAGAGACATGCGGGACGACTTGGCGAGGGACTCGTCGCGCTCCTTCTGCGAGCGGAAGCTCGAGACCTGGCGCGCCTTCTGCTCGTCCTCGACGACCTGCAGGACGTCTCCCGAGTTGGGGAGGTCCTCGAAGCCCATGACCTCGACCGGTGTGGCGGGGCCGGCGACCTCGATCCGGGTGCCGTGGTCGTCGAGCATGGCGCGGACGCGGCCGACGGCGGCACCGGCGAAGAACGCGTCGCCCACGCGGAGAGTGCCCTGCTGGACCAGGACCGTGCCGAGCGTGCCGCGGCCGACCTCCTTGCGGGACTCCAGGACGACGCCGCGGGCGGGACCGGTCAGGACGGCCTTCAGCTCGAGGAGGTCGGCCTGCAGGAGGATCATCTCGAGCAGCTGGTCGATGCCGATCTTCTTCTTGGCGGAGATCTCGCAGGAGACGACCTCGCCGCCGAACTCCTCGATCAGGACGCCCTTCTCGGCGAGCTCCTGCTTGACGCGCAGGACGTTGGCGTCCGGCTTGTCGATCTTGTTGATGGCGACGACCACCGGGACCTTCGCGGCGCGGGCGTGGTCGATCGCCTCCAGGGTCTGGGGCATGACGCCGTCGTCGGCGGCCACGACCAGGACGACGATGTCCGTGGCCTTGGCGCCGCGGGCGCGCATCATCGTGAAGGCCTCGTGGCCCGGGGTGTCGAGGAAGACGATCTTCTTGCCATTCACCTCGACGCGGTACGCGCCGATGTGCTGAGTGATGCCGCCGGCCTCGCCCTCGGCGACGTTGGCCTTCCGGATGGCGTCCAGGAGCGACGTCTTGCCGTGGTCGACGTGGCCCATGACGGTGACGACCGGCGCGCGCGGAACGCGCTCGCCCTTGTCGGTGGGCTCGTCGGCGCCGGGAAGCGCGGCCTGCTCGTTGAGGGCCTGCTGGCGCGACAGCTCCAGCTCCTCCTCGAAGGAGACGATCGCGGCGTCGATGCCGAACTCCTTGGCGATCTCGACCGCGACCTTCGGGTCGACCGGCTGGTTGATCGTGGCGAAGACGCCCCGCGAGAGGAACGACTTCATCAGGTCCTTGGAGAGGATCCCGGTCTTGTCGGACAGCTCCTTGACGGTCACGCCTTCCGAGAGGAAGACGGGTCCGGTGGGCGCGCCCTTCTTGACCTCGACCACGTTGCCGGCGTCGTTCGAGACGGTCTTCTTGCTGGCCTTCCGCTGCGCCGACTTCGAGAGCGGCTTGTTCGGGTCGTGCTCGCCCGAGGCGACGTCGTCGTAGGTATCCGGGGTGTAGCTCCCCAGATAGCCCCTCACATCCTCCTCGAGCGCCGAGACCTCCTTGGTGCGCGGCTTCTTCGAGGCGCCCTTCTTGACGTCGTCCTTCTTGACGGCGGCGCCGGGCTTGGCGGCGTCCTTCCGGCGCTTGTCGGTCGGGAGCAGCGGGGGCGGCGCCATGGCCGGGGAGGGGCCACGGCCGAACGGCGGGCGTCCGCCGGGACCGGTGGGCGCTCCGGGACGCGGGGCGAAGCCCG
>CAYLNK010000097.1:0-3713 GCA_964384675.1 uncultured Holophagales bacterium
CCTCGCAGGTCCCCCGCCGCGCCCGGCCAAGGGGGGCACGGGGGGACCGGCCTCGGAGGTCCCCCCGACTACTTCAGCGCCTCGAAGACACCCAGCTCCCGGTTCTTCCGGACGTTGTCCCAATTGAAGTACCGGCCGTTCATCGCGACGTAGACGCCGTGGGCGAGGACCTGGACGAACGAGAGGGCGCTCCCGAGGTTGAAGAGGCCGTCGGAGCTTCCGAAGGCCCAGGGGATCATCGCGCCGGTCAGGACGATCGTCTTCGGAAGGCCGGCTTCCCCGAGCACGCGTGCCGTCTCGGCGATCGTGTCGGTTCCGTGGGTCACGACGATCCTTTCCTCGGCGGTCTTGCGGCAGGTGTCGAGGATCAGGGTCCGGTCGGCATCGGTCATGTCGAGGCTGTCGACCATCATCACCGTTCGCACGCTCACCTCGAGCCGGCAGCGGCCGAGGCGGAGCATCTCGTGGACGTGGGTGTCCTTGAAGTACAGCGAGCCGTTCCGCTCGTCGTACTCCTTGTCGAACGTCCCGCCCGTGATCAGCAGCCTGATCGCCATGCGTTACCTCGGGTGTGGTCTGGAGCCGATCATGGCACGTCCCGCGCGGTCTTCGGGTCGAAGACCGCGTCGGCGACGGCCTTCTTCTCGTAGTCGAGGTACTCCACCCGCGTGGTACCCGTCTGCACCTGGTCGACGATCGTCGCCTTCTCGAGCGCGAGAACCCCGTGATAGGGACGGTACGAGTCGAAGGTCATCTCCTTGGCGGTGCGCCCCGACGGCAGGAGGAAGACGGCCTTCCGGTACAGGCCCTCCCTCCCGTCGACCCAGACGCGCGCCACCGGATAGGTGGGGCTCTTCCCGGCTCTCGCGATGAGGCGCAGGACGTCGCAGGCCATCCCCTGGAACGTGTCGCTCCGCTCGATCACCGCGTCGTAGTCCTCGGCGAAGCGTGTCTTCGACGCGTCGGCGGCGCTGAAGCCTCCCCGCAGCCTCTGCGCCCTGGGGACCTTGATCGGGTTCTTCGTGCCGGGGAGGAGAAGCCAGGCGTCGGGGCCCACCATCAGGAAGACCTTTCCGGTGTCGGAGGGCGCCAGGAACTTCACCCGGGTCCGCTCGGAGCCCTTCACGGCGACCTCGAAGTCGCCGCCCGAAGGCGGGGCCCCCGGCTTCTCGACCGTGACACGCAGCTTCAGCACCGCCTCCTCCCAGGCGGCCTTGACCCGGTCGGCGCGGACCAGGATGGCGTGCGGGTCGCGGGCCTGCCCGTGAACCGCCGAGGCCTGTGACAGGAAGAGACCGAGGAGGGCGAGGCGACGGGCGCGCTCAGACATGGGCGAGGGCCTCCACGGGGTCGAGACGAGCCGCGCGCCGGGCAGGCCACCAGGCCGCCACGAGCAGCGTCGTCGTCATGACGGCGAAGCCGATCCCGAAGGCGATCGGGATGAAGTCGACGTGGAGCAGGTTGCCGCGGGTCCCTCCGGGCGGCGGTGGCAGCATGATCCCCGAGGCGTTCAGGCCCGCCCGCAGGACGAGGGAGACGACCGCGCCGAGGATCGAGCCGCCGAGCCCGAGGAGCATCCCCTCGTGGAGGAAGAGCCAGCGAACGGTACCTCTCTCCATCCCCAGGGCGAGAAGCGTCCCGATCTCCCGCGTCCGCTCGAAGACCGACATCGTCATCGTGTTGGCGGTCGCCAGGATCACGACGGTCGAGAGGATGATCCCCATGAACAGGAAGATCGCGATGTAGAGCAGGCGGACCTGCTTGTAGAAGGCGGCGGTCTCGAGCCACGTCCGGACGACCACCGGCCGGCCGGCCCGGCGCAGCGCCTCGCCAACCTCGGGCCCCGCCTGCTCCACCTCCACCCCTTCGCGCAGCTCCACCACCACCTGATTCGCCTTCCCCTCGCTCTTCAGGAGCGATGCCGCGGTGCGATACGGCAGGAAGAGGAGCCGGTCGTCGATCTCCTTGATCGGGTACTGGAGCACCGCGACGACGGTGGCGTCGATGGCGTTGAGGGCGCCGTCCGGGGTCGTCGTCATCACGGTGACGAGGTCCCCCACCGAGGCCCCGAGCGCGCGGGCGACGCCGCTCCCCAGCATCACCTCGGGCGCGTCGTCCACCTCGAAGAACTTCCCGGAGGTGACCGTCTCGGCCGTGAGCGACGCGTTCCGCTCGAGCTTCGGCACCGTGCCGGTCCCGAGGTACGAGGCGCTCTTCTCCCCTCGTACGACGAGGCCGAAGAACGAGAGCTTCGGCATCGTCTGGACGACCCGCGGGTCCTTTCGAGCCAGCGCGTCGAGGCCCTCCCAGTCGTCGAGGAGGATCCCGGCCGCCTCGTCCTCCGTCTTGCCCGCCGCCCGCGGGTCGAGGAGGCGAAGGTGCCCGCCCAAGCTCTGGATCGTCGCCTTCCGGAGCGACGAGAACGTCTGGGAGACGAAGCCGGCGGTCATGGTGACTGCGACGAATCCGACCACCACGATCGAACCGGTGAGCACGGTGCGGCGGCGGTGGCGAAGGAGGTTCTTCCCGGCGAGCCGGAGCCAACGGGTCGTCATCGCGCCACCGCCCCGACGGCGGGAACCGTCCGCGAGTCGGCCACGATGTGGCCGTCCATCAGGTCGATTCGACGCTTGGCACGCTCGATCATCCGGGAGTCGTGGCTCGAGAAGAGGAAGGCCACGCCGCGGGTGTCGTGCAGCTCCTGGAAGAGGTCGAGGAGCCGGCGGGCGGTCTCGGAGTCGAGCGAAGCCGTGGGCTCGTCGGCCAGCACCAGGGACGGCTCCCCGACGATGGCGCGCGCCACGGCGACCCTCTGCCTCTGGCCGCCGGACAGCTCGTCTGGACGCCGCCCCTCCATTCCCGCGAGGCCCACGGCCGCGAGGGCGCCCCGCGCACGGGAGCGGCACTCGTCCTCGGGCAGCTCGCGGATCCAGAGCGCCATCGCGACGTTTTCCTCGGCCGAGAGGACGGGGATGAGGTGCGACGACTGGAAGACGAAGCCGAGGCGCTCCCGCCGGACGCGGGCGCGCTCCCTGTCGTCGAGCGCGGAGGTGTCGTTGCCGAGGAGGACGAGCCGCCCTGAGTCGGGCCGGTCCAGCAGGCCGAAGAGGTTCAGGAGCGTCGTCTTGCCGCTCCCGGACGGGCCGGCGAGGACGGCGAACTCCCCGGGCTCGACCCGGAGCGTGGCGTTCTCCACACCGACGACCCTCTGCGCTCCGAGGCGGTAGACGCGTGTGACGGACGAGGCTTCGAGCAGCGCGGACACGGCGCGGAGTATAGGGTGCGGTGCGAGGCTTGACCCGCCGGGCGCCGAGGTCCAGATTGAGGTCGATGGCCTGCGAGAAGCACCCCGGGCATGCCCACGCTCATGGCGAGGGATGCGGGCACACGCCGGTGCGTCACCGCGACCACACCGACTATGCGCACGACGGCCACCTGCACGCGCCTCACGCCGACCACTCCGACGAGCACGTCCTGGAGGTGGATCGCACGCGGCCGTCGAGCTGCGCCCCTGTGGAGTGCGAAGGGCACCACGGGGACGGTTGCGGACACGCCCCCGTGCCGCACGGCACGCACATCGACTACGTCGTCGGGATCGCGCTCCACCACCCGCACGGAGACCATTGCGACCTGCACGGTCTGACGCGGTAGTTCCTCGGGGAGGCCCACGCTGGGCCTCCCCGAACCCCTCCCCCACGAATCGCTCGCTCTTC
>CAYLNK010000097.1:3813-20143 GCA_964384675.1 uncultured Holophagales bacterium
AGGAGGCCCACGCTGGGCCTCCCCGAACCCCTCCCCCACGAATCGCTCGCTCTTCAGGAGGCCCACGCTGGGCCTCCCCGAACCCCTCCCCCACGAATCGCTCGCTCTTCGGGAGGCTCCGTCAGACGCGGACGGGGCGGCGCCGTTCCCGGAACGTCCTCGCGATCAGCCGGCGGAGCGGGCCTTCGTAGGTGAACGAGGACGTCCACTGGAGACCGTGCTCGGCGGCGGCGGATTCGTTCCACACCTCGAGGGCCCGCAGGCGCTCGGAGAGCCAATCGGGCGTGACGTCGCCGCGAGCCGCCAACCGCATCAGCCGCTCGCGCTGGAGCCCCCGGTCTCCGATCTCCGGGTGGAAGTTCGCGCCCCAGACGCGGGGTCCGATCCCGTCGGAGTCGCGCGCGAACTCGAGCATCGTCATCGCATCGCCCGGGCCGCCAGCCGGTGCGGTCTCGAAGGCGAGGATCTCCGCGCTCCGTCGGGTCCGCGGGATCAGGTCCCAGAGCCGGCTGTCCAGGACGCAGATCTCTCTCCCCTTCGAGACGCGCGACAGGCCCGCGAACCATGGGTGCTTCTCGCCCGAGGGGGTGAGCTGGTTGCGCACGACACCCATGCTCTTGACCTGGCGAAGGGCCGGGTCGGCCACACCCGACCAGCGGCAGAGGAGACCGAAGCTGTGACAGATCCCGAGGAGCGCGGTCCGGCTCTCGGCCAGGACGTCATCGAAGAAGCGAAAGAGCGGAGCCTCCCAGGCGTCGTCCTCGGTGATCCCCTGCGATCCCTCGGACGTCCCGTCGTTCCTCCTCGGATCGATCGCGCCCGGTCCGCCGGTGCCGACGATGAGCGGGAATCGGGCGGGGGCGGAGACCGGCACGGCCCCCCTGCGCCGCAGGTCGTAGCTGATCACCCGCAGCTCCGGTGCGCCGCGGCCGAGCGCCGCCCTTTCCTCGAACGCGATCGTGAGGATCGCCTCGACGATCGAGGAATGCCCGAGGTTCGGGTAGCCGCAGTTCATGTCCAGAACGGCCACGTCCACCACGCCGCGCTCGGGCGAGGGCTCGTCGCCCATCTTCTTCACCCGGACGAACCGCAAAGCGGGGTCGTCGAACGGGGAGAGGGGCTCGGGAAGGGGTGCGGTAGCGGCGGAGGAGGGCGCCATCGTGAACGCCCCGATTCTGCCTGACGCGGACTTCATCCGGAAGGAAGATGGGCTTCACGCCCCCTTCTCTTCCCTCAGATCCGCTCCTCCTTCAGCTCCCGCGTCATCAGGCGCTTGACGGATTCCCTCGGAGACAGCTCCCCCGACAGGATCTGGACGACCGCCTCCGCGATGGGCATCTCCACACCCTCGCCCCGCGCCAAGGCCACGAGCGCCGACGACGTCGCGACGCCCTCGGCCACCTCGCCGCCCAGCGACGCGAGCGCCTCCGCCAGGCTGAGCCCTGACGCCAGCGCCAACCCGACCCTCCGGTTCCGCGAGAGGTCCCCCGTGGCGGTCAGGATGAGGTCGCCGACTCCCGCGAGCCCCGAGAACGTCTCCGGCCTTCCCCCGAGGTGCGTCCCGAGCCGCCGGATCTCGGCGAGCGCCCGCGTCAGGAGCGCGGCGCGCGTGTTCTGACCCAGCTTGAGGCCGTCCACGAGCCCCGCCGCGATCGCGACCACGTTCTTGGCCGCCCCCGCGATCTCGACGCCGATGACGTCGGTGGAGCGGTAGAGGCGAAGCGTCGGCGACGAGAGCAGCGCCTGGAGCGTGGCCGACACCTCGGGGTCTCGCGAGGCCACGACCGCGGCTGCCGGGAGCGAGCGGGCCACCTCCGCGGCAAACGTGGGCCCCGACAGCACCGCCACGTTGTGCCGCCGTCCCGTGACGAACTCGATGATCTCGGTCGTGCGCCTGCGGGTTCCGACCTCGATCCCTTTCGACGTGGCGACCAGCGGGATCTGGTTCGGCAGGTGAGGGGCCAGCCGCCGGAGCTCCTCCGAGGTCGCCTGGACCGAGACCGCCCAGAGGAGCGCCTCGGCCCCATCGAAGGTCTCGGCCGGATCGGTGCCCGGAACGACGCCGGGCGGGATCGGCGGCGCTCCGGGAAGGGCCGGGTGCTGCCGCGTCGACGCGATCCGCTCGACCAGGTCGGGGCGGCGTCCGAGCAGCGAGACGGTGTGCCCGGCGCTCGCGGCATGCACCGCCAGGGCGGTACCCCAGGCCCCGGTCCCGATGACTCCGATCTTGCTCACGACTGCTGCTCCTTCCGGCCGAGCCTGTGCTCGTTCCCGCGGGCGAGGCGCGCGAGGTTCGCGCGGTGGGTGAAGACGAGGAGGAGGGCGATCGCCGCCGCCGTCACGACCGCCTCGCCCGTCTCGTGGAAGCCGAACCGCATCGCGAACGGGGCGGCCGTGGCCGCCGCCACCGACCCGAGCGATACGTAGCGGGTCGCACCGACGATCGCCGCGAAGAGAACGAACACGAGGAGGATGGAGCCGGGTGACAGCGGCAGGAGCGCCCCGAGCGCGGTGGCGACCCCTTTTCCCCCGCGGAAACCGAAGTAGACGGGGAAGACGTGCCCGAGCACGGCGGCCAGGGCGGCCGCGCCCACCCACCATCCGTCCTCCGTCACGAGGCGCATGGCGAGCACCGCCAGCGTCCCCTTGGCCACGTCGAGCGCCAGCGTCGCGATCGCGAGGGCCTTGCCGGACGTCCGGAGGACGTTGGTGGCGCCCGCGTTCCCCGACCCCCTGGCGCGCACGTCCTCACCACGGAAGACGCGCACCAGGATGATGGCGAAGCTCAGCGAACCGAACAGGTACGCGCCGACGACCACCGCGGCGGGGCCGAGGATCATCCCTTCCCGCTCTCCGGCCGGCCGAACAGCGTGTCCGGCGGCCGAGCGCCCAGGAGGTGATACCGGACCATCGAGAGCGCGGCGGACGTCGTCCAGCGGCGGATCATCGTCCGCTCCCCCGGGAGCAGGAAGCGGCGGTGATGACGCGTCCCGTCCGCGGCGTCGAGCGCCATGTGTACGGTCCCCACCGGCTTCTCCGGCGTACCGCCCGAAGGCCCGGCGATCCCGGTGATGGAGACTCCGATCGTCGCGCCGAAGCGCCGGCGCGCGCCGAGGGCCATCTCGCGCGCGGTCTCCTCGGAAACGGCTCCGTGGAGCTCCAGGGTCGCGGGGCTCACCCCGACGAGGTCGACCTTCGCCGCGTTCGCGTACGTGATGGCCGCACCGAGGAAGTAGTCGGACGAGCCGGCCACGTCGGTGAGGCGTCCGGCGAGCGTGCCGCCCGTGCACGACTCGGCCAGGGCGAGCGTCTGCCCCCTCGCGCGGAGGAGCTGTCCGACCACACCCTCGAGCGTCTCGTCGTCCCGGCCGAAGATCTCGAGGCCGAGGGCCTTCCGGAAGTCCCCCTCGATCCGGTCGAGGACGCCCGCGGCGTCCTCCCGGCTCCCGCGCGCGGTGAACTGGAGGAGGATCTCCCCGGGCGACGCGAGGATCGTGATGGCGTGGTCCGGGTGCGCGGCGTAGACGGGGCGGATGATCTCCTCCACCGCGCTCTCCCCCATGCCCGCGATCTTGAGCGTCCGCCGGTGGATGCCGGACACGCCCGGCGTCGCGAGGCGCGGACGGGCCTGCTCCTCCCACATCCCCTTCATCTCGCGAGGTACGCCGGGCAGGAGCACGACCGTCTTCCCGCCCCCGTCCACGAGGTAGCCCGGCGCGGATCCGCGAGGGTTCGGCAGCACGACCGCGCCCTCGATGACGTCCGCCTGCTTCTCGTTGACGGCCGGCATCTCGACGCCGCGGCGCCGGAACCGCTCCCGCAGCCTCACGAGGATCTCCTCGTCGCGGACCAGCCGTCGTCCGAAGAGGTGCGCCACGGCCTCCTTCGTCCGGTCGTCGTCCGTCGGACCGAGCCCGCCCGTGACCACCAGCAGCGGCGCCCGCGAGACCGCGATGCCGAGCTCGGCGACCAGCTCGTCCCAGGCGTCGCCGGCGCAGGCCTTGCGCACGACGCGGATCCCGATCGCCTCGAGCTCCGCGGTGAGGAAGAGGGAGTTCGTGTCGAGCCGGCTCGTCCCGAGGAGCTCGCTGCCGACGGCCAGGATGGAGGCTGTGGTGGTCATCGTCCGGAGCGTAGAGGGAAACCGGGGAGCCGCAAAGCCGGACGACCTCCGGAAACGCTCAGAGCCGGTAGATCCGGCGGGAGCCTGCGCCGGTCGTGTCGTCCACCGAGGGCCTTCGCTGGAGGAGGACCACGGTCCGATCGTCCGCGAACGGCACCCCCTTCACGAATTCGTTGAGCTCCTTGTCCAGCGCCGCGGCCAGCTGCTCGACGGACTCTCCGAACCGGGCGGCGAGGAGGGCCTCGAGCCGTTCGATCCCGTACTCCTCGTCGCGGGGGTCGGTCGCCTCGGTGATGCCGTCGGTGTACATGAGGAGGGTCTCCCCGGGGAGGAGGAACGTCTCCTCGCACCGGTACGTCGCGTCGGCCAGGATGCCGATCGGAGGACCGCAGGCCGCCAGCCGCTCCACCGCGAACCCGCTCCTCACGACGAGCGCGGGGTTGTGGCCCGCGTTCGTGTACTGGAGGCGTCCCGAGGACGGCTCGAGGATGGCGAGGAAGGCGGTGGCGTACTTCTCGGGCGGGGTCCGGCGATAGATGCCCCGCGACAGCTTCTCGCACACGGCGTCGGGCGGGAGTCCATCCTCGAGCGGCGCCTCCGAGAGGGCCTCGAGGGACGCCGTGAGGAGCGAGGCCGCGATCCCCTTGCCGGCGACGTCGGCCACGAAGAGGATGCACTCGGCGCCGCCCGAGCGCTCGCGCACCTCGTAGTAGTCGCCCGAGACGCCGCGCGACGGGATGTTCTTGGCGAAGATCGTGTAGCCGGCGATCTCGGGAAGCCTCGAGGGGAGGAGCGCGACCTGGATCTTCCGGGCGAGCGCCACCTCGGCCTCGAGCCGTCGCCGCTGCACGGCCTCCTCGGCGAGCGACGCGTTCTTGATCTTCAGCGCCGCGACCGACGCGAGCGACAAGAGGAGCTCGAGGTCCTCCTCCTTGAAGGTCCGGTGCGCCAGCTTCGAGGCCAGCACGATCATCCCGAGCGCGCCGTCGGGATCGAGGAGAGGGGCCGCCAGGAGGGAGCGGATGCCCGCCAGCAGGAGGCTCTCGGAGCCGGCGAAACGCTCGTCGGTGCCGGTGTCGAGGACGAGCGCCGCCATCCCCTTCACGCACACCTCGTGCACCAGGCTGCGCGACAGCCGCAGCTCGTCGCTCACGCCGGGCAGGGACCGGGCCGCCACCACGCGGTACTCCCCGGAGCCGTCCTTGAGAAAGACCGCCGCCTGCTCCGGCTTCAGGTGCTCGAAGGCCCTATCCAGGATCAGGCCGAGGAGCTCCTCGAGAGAGACGAAGTGCCCCAGGGCCGAGTGCACCTCGTTCATCAGCTTGAGGCGCTCCGTGAAACGGATGAGCGCCTGCCGATCCTCGTCGCCGCGCGAGGAGGGCGACGTCCCGAGCCCCGCCATCAGGTCCGCCGCGCTGCGGAAGAGCGTCCCTTCCAGCGGCGCCTCCGGGGTCATCCGTACCGACGTGCCGAAGGGATCGGCGGCCTCGTCGGGCAGGACCGTGAGCCGCGAGCCGCCGATCACGATCTCGTCCCCCGCCCGGACGACCACCGGCCCGCTCAGAGGCTGTCCGTTCCGGGTCGTCCCGTTTCGGGAGCCGAGGTCCTCCAGGAGCCAGTCGCCGCTCCGCGGCGCGAGACGCGCGTGGTGCCGGGACAGGGCCGGGTCGAGGAGAGTGACGTCGGCGCTCGAGGCGCGGCCGATCGTCGCCGCTTCGGAGAGGCTCACCTCGTACTCCGGGGTGCCGGGGACGGCCACGCGGAGTCGCATCAGGCGGTCACCCCGGGAGCCTCGAGCCGGAGGGACAGCTCCTCCCACTCCCGGACCCGGGCCTCGAGGTCGATCCGGACCGAATCCCGCCAGCCGGCCGCCGCGCGCGCCTTGTCGCCGTCGCGATACACCTCGGGATCGGCCAGCGCCAGCTCGGCGGCGCGGAGCGCCCCCTCGAGCCGGGTGACGTCCTCCTCCAGCTGCGCGAGCCGCGCCTCGTCCTTCAGGCGTCGCCGCTCCGCCGTCTGGTCGCGCCTGCCCGACGGTCGGGGCGGGGGCGGACCGGCGGCTCGCCCTCCATTCGCCGCCTTCGACGGAGGCTGGAGGGCCGCTGCGGCTCGCGCCTCCTGGCGGCGCCTCGCGAAGTCCCCGTAGGCCCCCGGATGCAGCTCGGCGGTCCGGCCTTCGATGACGAGGAGGTGGGTCGCGATCCGGTCCACGAACCAGCGATCGTGGGAGACGAAGACGATGGCCCCCTCGAACGCCTGCAGAGCGTCCTCGAGCTGCTCGCGGGCGTCCAGGTCGAGGTGGTTGGTCGGCTCGTCGAGGAGCAGCAGGTTGGCGCCCCCGAAGACGATGCGGGCCAGCGAGAGACGTCCCTTCTCACCGCCGGACAGCGTGGCGACCCGTTGCTCGACTTCGTCGCCACGGAAGTCGAAGAGCGCGAGGAAGTCGCGGGCCTCGCCCTCCTTCATCGTCGGGTCGAGGTCCCGCACCGCGTCGATGACCCGCGAGGCGGGCACGAGATCGGACATCTCCTGGTCGTAGTAGCCGGTCAGGACGCCCGTCCCGGTCACGAGGGATCCCGCCAGCGGCGGCAGGATCCGGGCGAGGCTCTTCAGCAGGGTCGTCTTGCCGCAGCCGTTGGGACCCCACAGGGCGATCCGGTCCCTGCGGCGCAGGAGGAGCGACACCGGAGAGAGGAGCGGACCGGTCTCGGCGTAGCCCGGCACGATCCCCTTCGCCTCGAGGACCCGTTCGCCGGAGGCCCGGGCTGCCTCGAAGCGGAACGTCACGTCGTTCGCGTCCTCGCGAGGCGCCTCGACGTGCTCCAGCTTCGCCAGCATCTTCCGCCGCGACTGCGCCTGCTTCGTCTTCTGGCCGGCGATGTTCTTGCGGATGAAGTCCTCGGTCCGCTCCACGAGCTTCCGGTGCTGCTCGGCGGCCTTGGCCTTCAGCCGGTCCTTCTCCGCTTTCAGCTTGCGGTAGGCGTCGTAATCGCCCGGGTAGTCGTCGAGCCGTCCGTGCGCCACCTCGACGATCCGGTCGGAGACCGCGTTCAGGAATCGCCGGTCGTGGGAGACCACGAGCGCCGCCGCGCCCGCGGCCTTCCGCTCGAGGAGCCAGGTCTCCAGGAATTCGATCCCCGCAACGTCCAGGTGGTTCGTCGGCTCGTCCAGGAGGAGCACCGACGCATCGGTCAGGAGAAGGCGCGCCACCTGGGCCCGGTGCTTCTGCCCACCCGACAGCTCACCCACGGGACGCTCCCACGCCGACCTCGGAAGCCCGACGCCGCCCAGGACCCGCTCGACCCGGGAGTCGGCCTCGTAGCCGCCGCCCCGCTCGAACCTCTCCCGCGCTCCGTCGTACTCGTCCAGGAGCACGTCGAGCGCCGCCGGGTCGGCGGCCGCAACGGGAGCGGCGATCGCTTCCTCGAGCTGGCGCATCTCCCGCTCGAGCGCCAGGAGCGGTTCCTGGGCCCTCGCGACGAAGGCGCGGAGCGGCTCGTCTCCCTCGGGCTCGACCGCCTGGTCGAGCGAGGCGAACGTCGTCCCGCCCGCCACCAGTCGCCGGCCGCCGTCCGGCTCGACCAGCCCCAGGATGATCTTCAGGACGGTCGATTTTCCCGCACCGTTCCGGCCCACGAGCCCGACGATCCGCCCCGGATCGTGCTGCCACGTCGCGTCGATCAGGACGTCCTTCGAGCCGAATCCCTTCCGGACGGCATCGAGGCGGTAGAGCACGGGCGCAGGATAAACGAAGCGAGACGGCGCCCGTCGCCCCGGAGAGCGGCGCCCTACCCGACCAAGGGGGGCAGGGGAGGTCCCCCCAGGACTCTCAGCCCGGCCAAGGGGGGCAGGGGGGGACCGGCCCCGGAGGTCCCCCCAGGACTACAGCCTGCCGACGACGAACGGCAGCAGCTCCGCGGTCTCCCGCTCGTCCTGGATCTCGAAGCAGGCGGCGAGCCGTTCGTAGAACGTCCCGTTCGGACGCGCCGTCGGCCCGAGCTCGACGACCAGGAGCGGCTCCCCGGCGGCAACCGAGTCGCCGGACTTCTTCCGGATCCGGAAGCCGGAGGCCGGGTCGACGACGTCGTCCTTCTTCGCGCGCCCGCACCCGAGCTCGATCGCGAGGAGCCCGATCTCCCGCGTGGCGACACGGGTCACGACGCCCGAGCGCACCGCGGTGATGGGATGCGTCCCCGCGGGCTGCGGCAGGCGTAGCGGGTCGTCGCAGACACCCGGATCGCCGCCCTGAGCCGCGACCAGACGCGCGAAGACCTCCAGGGCTCGCCCGTCCGAGAGCGCCGCGTTGAGTCGCTTCCGCGCGTCCTTCTCCGTCTTCTCGAGCCCGGCTGAAAGGACGAGGTCGGCGCCGAGCAGGAGGACGTTCTCCCGCAGATCGGCCGGACCCTCGCCGCCGAGCATCCGGATCGACTCCATCACCTCGTTCGCGTTCCCGATCGCTTCGCCGACCGGCCGGTCCATCGCCGTGATGAAGCCGCTCGCCTTCCGGCCCGTGGCCCGCGTCGTCTCGACGAGGGCGGTGCCGAGCGTGCGAGCGTCGTCGGTGCGCGCCATGAACGCACCATTGCCGGTCTTCACGTCGAAGACGACCGCGTGCGCTCCGGTGGCCAGCTTCTTCGAGAGGATCGACGCCGTGATGAGCGGGATCGACTCGACGGTCCCGGTGACGTCGCGCAGCGCGTAGAGCCGGCGGTCCGCCGGAGCGATCGAGTCGGTCTGGCCGATGAGCGCGCAGCCGACCGTGTCGAGGAGGCGGTCGAAGTCCACCTTCGGGAGACCGGTCTTGAAGCCCGGGATCGCCTCGAGCTTGTCGAGCGTCCCGCCGGTGTGCCCGAGGCCGCGCCCCGACATCATCCCCGCCTTCACGCCGACGGCCGCGAGGAGCGGCGCGAGGACCAGCGTCGCCTTGTCGCCGACCCCGCCGGTGGAGTGCTTGTCGGCGACGAAGCCGTGCGGCGTCAGGTCCCACGTCTCGCCGCTGCGCATCATCGCGAACGTGAGCGCGGCGGTCTCCGCGGTGGTCATCCCGCGGCAGCAGATCGCCATCAGGAGCGCCGCGGCCTGCTCGTCGGTGACCGAGCCGCCGGTGACCCCGGCCACGAAGTCGGCGATCTCCCCCTCGGTCAGCTCGGCGCCGTCCCGCTTCCTGACGATCGTACGGACGAAGAGGCTCACGGCTTGGCCCCGCCGTTCTGGGGCGTGATCGTGTCGTTGATCTTCTTCCGCCACTCCTCGGCCGCCTTCATCACGTCGGCGGGCCTGAGGGTGCGCCACCCCTTCTCGTCGAACAGCACCTTGCCGTCCACGATCGTGAGAGACACGTCGCTGGCGCGCGCCGTGTAGACGAGGGCCGAGGCGATGTCGTAGATCGGGCGGGTCCGAGGGTCGTTCAGGTCGACGGCGATCAGGTCCGCCATCTTCCCCACCTCGAGCGACCCGGTGACGTCGCCGATGCCGAGGGCGCGGGCGCCGTCGATCGTCGCCATCTTCAGGAGGTCGCGGGCCGGGAGCGCCGTCGAGTCCATCGTGGAGACCTTGGCGAGCTTCCCGGCGAAGTCCATCGCGTCGAACATGTCGAGGTCGTTGTTCGAGCCCGCCACCCCGTCCGTCCCGAGCCCGACCGTCACGCCGGCGTTCCGCATCGCGACGACCGGTGCGATCCCCGACGCCAGCTTCATGTTCGACTCGGGGTTGTGGGCCACCGAGACCTTGCGTGCCTTCAGGACCCCCATGTCCTCGGCGCTCAGCCACACCCCGTGCGCCGCCACGACGTTCGGCGCCAGGAACCCGATCGAGTCGAGCCACTGGGTCGGGGTCGTGCCGTACTTCTCCTTGATCTGCTTCTGCTCGTCCTGGGTCTCCGACAGGTGAATCAGGAGCGGCACCTTGAGCTCGTCCGCGAGCGCCTTGGCCGCGAGGAGCGTGGCCTTGCTGCAGGTATACGGCGCGTGCGGGGCGACGGCGGGCGTGATCCGCCGGTGCCCCTTCCACTTCGCGAGGAAGGCGCGGGTGTAGGTCTTCGCCTCCTCGAGGTCCTTGTGGGGCGGCACCGGGAAGTCGAGCCAGGTCTCGCCGAGGACCGCCCGCATCCCCGCGCCGTCGACGACCGCCGCGACATCCGACTCGTAGTAGTACATGTCGGCGAAGGTCGTGGTCCCGCCGCGGATCATCTCGAGGCAGGCGAGCTCGGTGCCGGCCTTCACGAAATCGGGGCTCACGTACTTCCCCTCGACCGGGAAGATGAACTTCTGGAGCCACTCCATCAGCGGGCGGTCGTCCGCGATGCCGCGCAGCAACGTCATCGCCGCGTGTCCGTGGGTGTTGACCAGGCCCGGCATCACGACCGAACCGGGCCTCCGGACGACCTCGCGAGCCTCGAATCGGGCGTCGATGTCGGCGGGGCTCGAGATCGCCGCGATCACCCCGTCCTGGATCGCGATCGAGGCCTCCCGGAGGATCCGGAACGGCGGCTCCATCGTGAGGACCGCTCCGGCCGAGACGATCAGGTCGCACTTCGCCTTCACGAAGGGCGTCGGCGTCGGTGTGGGGGCGGGCCCCTTGGCCTTGGATTTCTGGGCGCCGGGGAGCGTCGCCGAGGCCAGCAGGGCCGCTCCGAGGGCGAGCCGCAGGACGAGCTTCATTCCGGACCTCCGAACTCGAATGCACGCGGGAGAAGGGTGGAAAGGCGGGTCTCCTCGATGGAGCCCGCGAGCGTGGCCATGACCACGTCGATGTCGCGGCACTGGTCCCAGAGCACCTGGCGGCACGCCCCGCAGGGAGACGTGGGGGCGTCGGCTCCGGTGACCACGGCCACGGCGCGGAAGCGGCGCACTCCTTCGGAGACGGCCTTGAAGACCGCGGTCCGCTCCCCGCAGATCGTGAGCCCGTACGACGCCGATTCCACGTTGCAGCCCCCGAAGACGCGTCCGTCCTCGGCCAGCAGAGCGGCTCCGACGTGGAATCCGGAGTAGGGGGCCGCCGCATGCCCGCGCGCGGCGGTGGCGGCGGCCACCAGGCGATCCCGTTCGTCTCGCGTCAGCGCCACCGGCTTACCTCCCTGCCTTTCGCTTGGCCGGACTCTTCCCGCCGGCCTTTCGGACGACCCGGCTCTTCTTCCGCACACCCGGGCTCGCGGTCTCCCCGACGCGCCCCTGCCCGACGGCGGCCACGAGCCCGTGGAGCAGCCTGACGAAGCGGTCCTTCACGCGGACGGTCGTCTCGAGGACCTCCTTGTGGTCGAGCTTCCGGGGAAGCACTCCGGCCGCCATGTTCGTGATGCAGGAGATCCCGACGATGCCGACGCCCATCTGGTTGAGCGCGATCACCTCCGGCACCGTCGACATCCCCACCGCGTTCACCCCCATCGTGCGGAACATCCTGATCTCGGCGGGGGTCTCGTAGGACGGTCCGGTGAGGCCGATGTAGACGCCTTTCCGGAGCGGGACCCTCAGGCGCTTCGCGACCCGGAGGGCCACGGCGCGGAGGTCCTTGCGGTACGCGTCGGACATGTCCGGGAACCGGGGACCCAGGTCGTCGTCGTTCGCGCCCATCAGAGGGTTCGTGCCCATCCCGTTGATGTGGTCCTCGATGAGCATCAGGTCGCCGGCCCGGAACGACCTGTCGACGCCGCCCGCCGCGTTCGTCACGATCACCGTCCGGCACCCGAGCGCGCCGAGCACCCGGGCCGGGAAGACGACGAGCGGCATCGGGTGCCCCTCGTAGTAGTGGACCCGTCCCGACAGGACGATGGTCGCGACGCCCCCGACCTCGCCCGCGACGAGCTTCCCCGCGTGCCCCACCACGGCCGAGGCCGGGAAGCCCGGGATCTCGGCGTACGGCACCACCACCGCGTTCGCCACCTGGTCCGCGAAGTCGCCGAGGCCCGATCCGAGGATCACACCCACGACGGGGGGCTGGGGAATCCGGCCGCGGAGGAACTCCGCCGCGTCTTTCAGCTTCTGGTCCATGGAGGCTCCTATGCGCGTCGGGGGAGCCCGGCATCCGGGCTGCCCCGATCCGGCGTCAGCTGTGGAGGATCCCGGCGATCGAGGCGCTCATGAAGGTCGCGAGCGAGCCGGCGAGGAGCGCCCAGAACCCGAGCCGGGCGATGTCGCTCTTGCGGCTCGGGGCGAGGCCGCCGATGCCGCCGATCTGGATGCCGATGGAGGAGAAGTTCGCGAACCCGCAGAGGGCGAACGAGGCGATCAGGTGCGACTTCTCGGACGCCCACACCTTCACCTGCGACATCTCGAGGTAGGCCACGAACTCGTTCACCACGGTCTTGAAGCCGATGAGCCGCGCCACCGTGCCGCAATCCTCCTTGGCGACGCCCATCACCCAGGCGAGCGGCCAGAGGACGCGGGAGAAGATCCACTGCAGCGACAGCTGCGTCTCGAACGGCGAGGCACCCGGCTTGCCGAACCCGAGGTACGCGCCGGCCCAGCCCAGCCCCCCGTTCAGGAGCGAGATCAGCGCGATGAACGCGATCAGCATCGCCGTGATGTTGATCGCGAGGGACATTCCCTGCGAGGCGCCGGAGGAGGCCGCTTCCACCACGTTGGCGTGCTCGCTCTCGATCTTGACCTTCACGGTGCCCGACGTGGCCGGCTCCTCGGTCTCCGGCCGCAGGAGCTTCGCCATCACGATCGTGGCCGGTGCCGCCATCACCGACGCCGTGATCAGGTAGTTGGCCGGGATCCCCATCGCCGCGTAGGCCAGGAGCACCGCGCCCGAGATGTGAGCCATGCCGCCCGTCATCATCGTGAGGAGCTCGGACATCGTCATCTTCGGGATGTACGGGGCGATGATGATCGGCGCCTCCGTCTGCCCGATGAAGATGTTCGCGGCCACGGCTAGCGACTCGGCGCCGGAGACCCGCAGGAGCTTGGTCATCACCACCGCGAAGACCTGCACGACTCTCTGCATGACCCCGAGGTGGTAGAGGATCGTGAAGAACGACGCGATGAAGATGACGATCGGCATCACCTTGAACGCGAAGATGAACGGCGCGAAGTCGACCTTGGTCGCGGCCGAGATCTTCGCCTGCGTCCCGGGGTCGGCCAGCCAGGAGAAGACGAACTTCGCCCCCTCGTCGGAGTAGGCGATGGCGCCGGTGATGCCGTCCGAGAACGCCTTCAGCGCGTCCGCTCCGGGCTTCCACGAGATGACGATGTAGCCCAGCGTGAACTGGAGGACGAGACCCCAGAGCACCGTGGCCCACCGGATCGCCTTCCGGTCCTTCGAGAGGAGGACTCCGATCCCGACGATCACGACCAGCCCGATCAGGCCCTGAAAACGATCCAACGCCGCCTCCTCCCGGAGCGCGCGTCAGACCAGGAGCGTGCGCGCGACCCGGACCCGCCCCCTCCACGTGTTTCGCCCCGGGTCGCCGTTCACGAGGATGGGCCGGGCGAGGATCGAGAGAACGGCGGCGGCCGGGGAGGCTCGAGGAGACGTTGGGCCGGAGGATAACCGAGAAGGAGGCGCCGAACGCCTCCAACCGCTCCGGATCGCTACCTTCGGATCTGACCGAGGAAGCTCGTACCGCCCACGGATGGGATGCCCAGGTGCTGCGCCACGGTCGCTCCCAGGTCCGCGAAGGTCGGGCGCGTCCCGACGTCCGCACCCGCGATGACCCGAGGCCCGAGCGCCAGCATCGGCACGTACTCGCGCGTGTGGTCCGTCGAGACGTCCGACGGGTCGCCGCCGTGGTCGGCGGTGATCATCAGCAGGTCCATCGGGCGGAGCGCGCCCACGAGCTCCGGGACGTAGGAGTCCAGCTCCTCGAGCGCCTTCCCGTAGCCGACCGGGTCGTTCCGGTGGCCGTACTTGGAGTCGAAGTCGACGAGGTTCGTGAAGACGAAGTCGTCGTCGCGATGCCGCACCGCGCCGATCGTCTTCTCGATCCCGTCCCGGTTCGACTCGGTGTGGACGGCGGTCGTGATCCCCTTTCCCGTGAAGATGTCCTCGATCTTCCCGAGCGCGTGGACCTTCCGGCCCGCGCCCACGGCGACGTCGAGCAGCGTGCGGGAGGGTGGCTCGACGGAGAAGTCGCGCCGGCGATGGGTCCGCTTGAACGCTCCCGGCTCGCCCACGAAGGGGCGCGCGATGACGCGCCCCACGCGGTGCGGCGCCTCGAGGATCCGGCGGGCCGTCTCGCACCAGTCGTAGAGGACCTCGATCGGGACGACCTCTTCGTGCGCGGCGATCTGGAACACCGAGTCGCCCGAGGTGTAGACGATCGGGCGCCCGCTCTTCAGGTGCTCGGAGCCGAGCTCGTCCAGGATCACCGTGCCGGAGGCCGGCCTGTTGCCGAGCACCTTCCGGCCCACCGCCCGCTCGAACGGCTCGATCACCTCGACGGGAAAGCCCTCCGGATAGACCGGGAAGGCCTCGTCGATGCGGAGCCCCATCAGCTCCCAGTGCCCGGTCGTCGTGTCCTTCCCGGCAGACGCCTCGGCGAGCCGGCCGAACGCTCCGTCGGGGTCTGGAAGCCCGGCGGGGGCGTCCTCGTACATCGTGTGAAGGAGACCCGCCTTCGCGAGGTTTGGAAGGCTCGGGCGGGCGTCCCGCAGGATGTGCTGCAGCGTCTTGCAGCCCGCGTCTCCGAACGCGGCGGCATCGGGCGCCGCGCCGACCCCGAGCCCGTCGCAGACGATCACGACGGCGCGCGGCTTCACGTGCGGGGGCTCCTCACAGCTTCGCCGCGCGACCCGCCGCGTCCGAGCGCACCGGCGAGTCGGGGAAGTCGCTGACGACCCGCTGGTAGTAGGACTTCGCCTCGGCGAGCTGCCCGGACTTCTCGTGGAGCTGGCCCAGCAGGAACACCAGCACGTCCTTGGGGAGCGGGGCGCTCGACGACTCGAGGTACTGCTTGGCGAGCGCGATCGCCTCCTTCGTCTTGCCCGACGAGGCCTGGGCTTCGAGCAGCGAGTACGCCGCGACACCGCCGACGAGACCGTCCCGATCGGAGGAGGCGAGCTTCCGCGCCGCCTCGAGCGTCTCCGCGGAGGGTGCACCGGTACCCAGCCCCAGCAGGGTCAGGCGCGCCGCGGCGGCCGTCGAGCCGGAGCCGTCCTTGGCGATGGCCTCCAGCTCCTTCCGAGCCGCCGCCGTCCGCTCGGCCTCGGTCTTGTAGACCGTCTGTCCGGGCTGCACCGAGGCACCATCGGTGACGAGAGGCGCGTCCAGGATCCCCAGGGCCTTCGACAGGCGAGCTCCGGCATGGTTCCGGGACCAGGCGATCCCGCCCCAGACGCCTCCCACCAGGACGATGGCTCCCACGGCGATCGCCGCCCACTTCACCGTCTCGCTACGGTGCCCGACGACGTAGTCCCGGGCCTCGACGATCGCCTCCTCCAGCTGGTCCGTCTGGAGGTCCTTCTTGGTCAGCTTGTCCTTCGACATCTTGCTTCGTGGGGTCCCGGTCTCAGCAGAACGCGGCGAACGCGGCGTCCGGATGGTCGAGCCAGTACCCTTCCGTCTCCTTCTCCAGGTCGTAATCGATCGTTGCGCCCGCGAGGCGCGAGTGCGCGTAGTCGTCCAGGGAGATCGTGAGCCCCCCGTCGGACGGGAACGTGATTCCGTCGTCCAGCGGGCGGGTCGCGAAGGAGAGCCGGTAGCCGGCTCCCCCGCAGCCGAGAATATAGCGGATCGTCAGGATCGCCGCGGCCGGATCGATCCCCTCGTCCCGAAGAGCCCCGAGGGCGCGAGGGCTGACCCGGATCCGCGGCAGGAGCGTCACCGCCTCTTCGGCGCCTTCTTCTTGGGCTTGGCCGGGGTCTTCGCCTTGGGCGCCGCCTTCTTCGCCGGCTTCGCGGACTTCTTCGGCGCGCTCTTCTTCACGAGCTTCTTGACGAACCCCTTCACGAGGTCCTTCATCGACTTCCCGGCGGCCTTCTTCGTGGGCTTGGCGGACTTCTTCGCGGTGGCCGCCTTCTTCACGGGCCGAGCTGCTTTCCTGGCCGGAGCCGTCTTCCCCGCCGGAGAGGAGGGCTTCTTGGCAGGTGCTGCCTTCTTGGCGGGACCCGCCTTGGCCGCGACGGCCTTCTTCGCAGGCGCGGCCTTCTTCGCGGGCGCGGCCTTCTTCGCAGGCGCGGCCTTCGCCGCCGGGGCGGCCACGGCGGGTTTCGCCTTCGCCTTCGGAGCGGCCTTCGCGGCTGGCGCCGAAGTGGCGGCGTTCGGCTCGGG
>CAYLNK010000098.1:0-19969 GCA_964384675.1 uncultured Holophagales bacterium
AGCACCGTCACCCGGGTGAGGGCCGTCAGCTCCTCCCCCTGGGCGGTCCTCGTCGGATACGGGAAGCGGAGCACCACGTCCGAGCCCTCCTGGCTCACCTCGACGGGCTCGACCCGCGCCGGGATCACCTGGAGCGGGGCCATCGGCGGCAGCTTCCGGCCGCACGCGGCGAGCGCGAGGAGCGCGGCGGCGAGGGCGGCGCGCCGGCTCACAGCACGAAGCGCGACAGGTCGCGGTTCCGTACCAGGGCCGAGAGGGCCCGGTCCACGTACGGCTGGTCGATCACGATCCGCGCCCCGGCGGCGTCCGGTCCGGCAAAGGAGATCTCCTCCAGCACCGTCTCCAGGATGGTGTGGAGCCGCCGCGCCCCGATGTTCTCGAGGTTCCGGTTCACCTCGGCCGCGGCCTTGGCCATCTCCAGGATGCCGTCCTCGGTGAACGCCACCTCGATGCCGTCGGCGCCCAGGAGCGCCGTCGCCTGCTTCGGCAGCGAGTGCTCCGGCTCGGTCAGGATCCGCACGAAGTCGGCCTCCGTCAGCGCGTCCAGCTCCACGCGGATCGGGAAGCGCCCCTGCAGCTCCGGGATCAGGTCGGAGGGCCGGGCGACGTGGAAGGCCCCGGCGGCGATGAAGAGGACGTGGTCGGTCTTCACCATGCCGTGCTTCGTCTTCACCGTCGTCCCCTCGACGAGCGGCAGCAGGTCCCGCTGGACGCCCTCGCGCGAGACGTCGGGCCCCCCCTTCGCCCCTTCGCGGCCGGCGATCTTGTCGATCTCGTCGAGGAAGACGATCCCGGCCTCCTCGGTCCGCCGGATCGCCTCCTGGGGGACGGTCGCCTCGTCGGTCAGGGCGTCGGCCTCCCGCTCCAGGAGGAGGGGGCGCGCGTCGGACACCGGGAGCCGCACCTTCTTCTTCTTGCTGCCCCCGCCGAAGAGCCCGGGAAGCATCCCCGGGAGGTCGATCCCCATCTCCTCCATCCCCTGCGGCGTCATGACGGAGATCTGCGCCGACCGGTCGTCCGTCACCTCGATCTCGATCTCCCGCGCCTCGAGCTTCCCGTCGCGCAGGTCGCGGCGGAGGCGCTCGCGCCCGTCGGCGGCGAGCGTCCCGGTGGCGGGGTCGGGCGTGACGACGAGGACGTCGACGAGACGCTCCTCCGCGGCGGCGGTGGCGCGGTCCATCACCCGGGCGCGCCGCTCCTCCTTCACCAGGCGGATCGCCGCCTCCACGAGGTCGCGCGCGATCGAATCGACGTCCCGGCCGACGTAGCCGACCTCGGTGAACTTGGACGCCTCCACCTTCAGGAACGGGGCGTCGGTGAGGCGTGCCAGGCGGCGGGCGATCTCCGTCTTGCCGACGCCGGTCGGCCCGATCATCAGGATGTTCTTCGGCGTCGTGTCGCGGGCCAGCTCCAGCGGCAGGCGCTGGCGGCGCCAGCGGTCGCGAAGAGCGATGGCCACGGCTCGCTTCGCCTTCGCCTGGCCGACGACGTGCCGGTCCAGCTCCGCGACGATCTTCCGCGGGGAGAGATCGCGCAGCTTCAGGTCCTGGTGCGAGGCGGGGCGCTCCGCCTTCACGAGAGGACCTCCACGCGGATCGAGTCGTTCGTGTAGATGTCGATCGTGGCCGCGATCTTCAGCGCCTCGCGGACGATCTCCTCGGCGCCCAGGCCGCTGTGCCGGAGGAGCGCGCGGGCGGCGGCGGCGGCGTAGGGTCCTCCCGAGCCGACCGACAGCACGCCGTCGTCGGGGGAGATCACGTCGCCGGTGCCGGAGAGGAGGAGCGACGTGGAGCGGTCGGCGACCACCAGGAGCGCCTCCAGCGAGCGGAGCGTCTTCTCCGTGCGCCAGTCGGTGGCCAGCTCCACGGCGGCCCGCTCCAGCTGTCCGTGGAACTCCTCGAGCTTCCGCTCGAAGCGGGTGAAGAGGGCGATGGCGTCGGCCGTCGAGCCGGCGAAGCCGGCGAGCACCTTGCCGTCGAGCAGGCGGCGGATCTTGGAGGCGCCGTGCTTCATCACGGTCGTCCCCATCGTCACCTGCCCGTCGCTCCCGAGGGCGACGGTGCCGTCCTTGCGGACCGAGAGCACGGTGGTGTGGTGGAAGAGAGGGGTCGTCACCCGGCCAGTCTAGAGGAGCCGCCTCATTCCTTCGATTCGGCCTTCGGGTGGCTCTTCCGGTAGACGGAGATCAGCCGGTCCGCGTCGAGGTGCGTGTACTTCTGGGTCGTGGCGAGCGAGCTGTGCCCGAGCAGCTCCTGGATGGCCCGCAGGTCCGCGCCGGCGGCCAGGAGGTGCGTCGCGAAGGAGTGACGGAGGGAGTGGGGAGAGGCGTGCCGGTCCACCTCGGCGTCGGCGAGGGCGCGGACCAGGATCCGCCTCACGCTGCGGTCGGTGAGCCGGGTGCCGCGGGTGTTCACGAAGACCGGCTCCCGGTCGCGGAAGAGGCGACCGTGGCGCCGCGCCGCTCGCTCGGGGAGGTACCGGCGGAGGGCCTCCTCGGCCTTTTGTCCGAACGGCACGACGCGCTCCTTCCGCCCCTTCCCGACGGTCCGCACCTGGCGCGACGCCAGGTCGACGTCGGCGAGCGACAGGCCGACCAGCTCCGAGACGCGCAGGCCCGTGGCGTACAGGAGCTCGAGGAGGGCCCGGTCCCGGGCATCGTCCGGGACCTCCACGACCGCCGCCGCCTCGTCGAGGCCGAGCGCCTTCGGGAGCGGCTTGTCGGCCTTCGGCGTCGCGACCGCCCGGGCCGGATTCGACGTGACGCGCCCCTCCCGCTTGAGGAACGTGAAGAACGTCCGCACGGCCGAGAGGTGCCGTCCGATCGAGCTCTTCGCGAGCCCCTGCTTGCGCAGGGCGGCGAGGTACGAGCGGACGGCCAGCGCGTCGACCTCGGCCGCGTCGATCGCGGAGGGGGCACGGCCGAGGAACGACGTCAGGAACGCCGCGAGCTGGGCGAGGTCCTCGACGTACGCCCGCCGCGTGTGAGGAGAGACGGCTCGCTCGTCCGACAGGTACCGGTCGAACGCCGCGAGGTCGTCCTCGAGCACGGGGCTCTCTCTACGTCTCGCTACGACTTCGCCAGGAGACCGCGGACTTCCTTCACCAGGCCCTTGATCTCGTCCTCGGTCAGCTTCTTGGCGAAGGAGGGCATCTTCTCCCGTCCCTTCGTGATCGTCTTGGCGATCTGCTCGTCGCTCACCGCGTCCTGCCACTTTTTCTTCGAGAGGTCGCGGGCGCCCTTCTTCTTCCCCTCCTCGGTCTGCGACCGGCCGTCGTCGCCATGGCAGACGGCGCAGTGAGACTGGTACACCTCGGAGCGCCCCTCGCCGCGGGCGGCGAACGGCGTGGCGAGGAGGAGGACCGCGAGGGCGGTGGCGGCTTTCTTCATCGTTCGTACTCCTGTCGTCATCGTAGCAATCGCGGTGCCTCGACGAGATCGGGTCTCAGCGAGTCCTAGTGGCCGGTGACGCCGGCGTGCGTCTTGACGTAGTCCGACATCTTCGTGCCGGTCTCGTCCGTGTTCGTCCGGGAGGCGGTCTCGGCATCCTTGAAGAACTGCTCGATCGCGGTCTCCGTCTTGGTGCACTCCGCGTCGTAGTCCGTGGTCTTCTGGCCGACCTTCCCGCCGAATGCCGGGGGGAACGGCTTCTTCATGGCGGCCTTGAAGTCGGCCATGTGACACGACTCGTGGAAGCCGACGGTCGTGTCCATGGCGGTGACGTCGGTCGCGGTCGTGCCGCGCCCCCAGGCGGCGCCGTCGGCCGCCTTGGCGTCCGAGCCGTACAGCACCTGGATCGTCACCTTCCCCTTCACGCTGTAGACGCCCTTCAGCTTGTCGACGACGTCCGGCTTGGCCGTGCTCGACTCGAACTCCGGGAACGTGATCGTGAGCCCGGTGCCGTCGAGGTTGGTCTTGGCGCCGCTGTTCGTCGTCGTGCCGTCGGCGAGCACCTCGACGCTGATGTCGTGGTTGCCCGACTTGATCGTGTGGACGACGCCCGGCGCCGTGGCCGGCGGAGGGTTCCGTTTGACGTCCGTGATCTTGACGCCCGGGGAGTCCAGCTGGACGGTCTCCGGGGCCGACAGACCGTCCACCCGCGCGGACGGCGATTGGGGGTGCCGTACCGGATCGGCGTCGTTGCCGTCGCCGCCGAGGGCGCCCGCCCTCTTGAACTTCCCGTCGCCGCCGCCTCCCGCGGCCGCGTTCGGGTGGGCCAGGTCTCCTTCGCGTCCGATCCAGGGGCTCGGGGAGCTCTCGGCGTCACCCATGGTTCCTCCTTGCCGGGCTCAGGCCGGCACGGTCTCCGGCAACGCCGAGGCCTTCCACGCCTCGACCGTCGCGCGGGCGCGCCGGCAGATCTCTTCCCGCCGCTTGGCCCGGTCGCGGATCGGCGGGACCTCGGTGTCGTCGATCAGGCCGAACGTGACGTTGGCCGGGTCGAAACGCTGCTTCTCCGTCCGCTCGGCCGAGACGTGGCGGGCCAGCGAGCCGAGCGCGGTCGAGAACGGGAGCGGGACCGGCTCGCGGCCCTCCAGCAGCTGGGCGAGCGTCGTGCCGACCATGAGTCCGGTCGCCGCGGACTCGAGGTAGCCCTCGACGCCGGTGATCTGGCCGGCGAAGAAGAGCCGCGGGTCCCGCTTCCACCGGAAGAGCCGGTCGAGGTGCGCGGGGCCGTTGATGTAGGTGTTCCGATGGAGCATCCCGAACCGCACGAACTCGGCGTTCGAAAGACCCGGAATGGTGCGGAAAACCCGCTTCTGCTCCCCGATCTTCAGCTTCGTCTGGAAGCCGACGAGGTTGAAATGGTCCCGCGCCAGGTCGTCCTGCCGGAGCTGAACCACGGCGTACGGCTCGCGTCCGGTGCGCGGGTCGGGGAGCCCGAACGGCTTCATCGGGCCGTGCCGGAGCGTCTCCGGGCCGCGCTCGGCCATCGCCTCGACCGGCAGGCACCCCTCGAAGTAGACGGGCGTCTCGAAGTCGTGGAACGGCACCTTCTCGCCGGCGAGGAGCGCGGCCACGAACGCGTCGTACTCGGACTTGTTCAGCGGCGCGTTCAGGTAGTCGTCGCCGCCCCCCTTGCCCCACCGGCTGGCGAAGAAGAGCGGGCCCATGTCGAGCGACGAGGCCTCCACGATCGGCGCCACCGAGTCGTAGAAGAAGAGGTACCGGTCGCCGAGCGCCGCGAGGAGCGACGCCTCGAGCGCCGGCGACGTGAGCGGGCCCGTGGCGATCACGGCGTGGCCGTCACCGGGGTCGGGCAGCGCCTCGACCTCGGCCCGCTTGACCTCCACCTCGGGGAATGACGTCAGCCGGGACGTGACGAGGTCCGCGAAGACCGTCCGGTCGACGGCGAGCGCGTCGCCGGCGGGCACGGCCGCTTGCCGCGCCGAGGAGATCACCAGGGAGCCGATCGACTCCATCTCGCGCTTCAGGAGCCCGACGGCGTTGGCCGGGTTGTCGGAGCGGAAGGAGTTCGAGCAGACCATCTCGGCGAGCCGGTCCGTGGCATGCGCGTCGGTCGTGCGGACGGGCCGCATCTCGACGAGCCGCACCCGGTGGCCCCGGCGAGCCAGCTGGAACGCGCACTCCACCCCCGCGAAGCCGCCGCCGACGATCGTGACCGGGGGAACGCCCATCCGGCGATTCTAGGCGTCCCGCGAGGGGCGTCCGTGACGGGGAGCACGGGACGGTGCGGTCGTCGGGTGGCGCCGGCGACGCCCTCCCGCGGTCGCTGTCCCGGGGCCGGGGATCGCGGGTACCATCGACCCGTCTCGATGATGGGAATCCTGAGTCACCGCGGGATGTGGAGCCGGGTCGGGGAGAAGAACACCCTGGGGGCCTTCGCTCGCTCCTTCGAGGCCGGCTTCGGTGTCGAAGTCGACGTGCGGGACCAATCCCGGACGCTGGTGGTGTCCCACGATCCGCCCGGACCCGGTGCGCTGCCCTTGCGTGACGTGCTGGAGGCGCACCGCCGGAGCGGACCGGGACTAGCGCTGGCGCTGAACGTGAAGTCGTGCGGGCTCGCCGACGCGATCGCCGACGTGATCCGGGAGTTCGAGCTCACGGACGTCTTCGTCTTCGACATGGCGGTCCCCGATGCGCTCGACTACGTCCGGCGTGGAGTGCCCGCCTATACGCGAGTGAGCGAGCACGAGGCGGTGCCGGCGTTCTACGCGCTCGCGAGCGGCGTCTGGGTCGACTGCTTCGCCGGGGACTGGATCGGCGAGGAGGCCGTCGCACCGCACCTCGCGGCCGGCAAGGGGGTCTGCCTCGTATCGCCGGAGCTGCACGGCCGCCCCCACGAGCCGGCCTGGGAGCGCTGGGCCAGGATGGCGTGTGTCTCCGACCCGAGGCTCCACCTCTGCACCGACCACCCGGAAGCCGCGCGGCGGCGCTTCGGGGGATGACCACGACGAGGGAGAAGAGTGATGGAGACGCCCCGATGCCCGGCAAGATCGTAGCCGTCGTCTTCGACATGGACGGCGTCCTCGTGGACGCCAAGGAGTGGCACTACCTTGCGCTCAACCGGGCGCTCCGGCTCTTCGGCTTCGAGATCGACCGCTACGATCACCTGGTGACCTACGACGGCCTTCCCACCCGGCGCAAGCTGGAGATCCTCTCGCGGGACGGCGGCCTGCCGGTCGCGCTCCACTCCTTCATCAACGAGCTGAAGCAGATCTACACGACCGAGCTGATCCACGTCCACTGCAAGCCGTCCTTCCAGCACCAGTACGCCCTGTCGCGCCTGAAGTCGGACGGCTATCGGATCGGTGTGGCCTCCAACGCCGTGCGGCGCAGCGTCGAGCTCCTGATGGAGAAGGCGAGCCTCCGGCCGTACTTCGACGTGATGCTCAGCAACGAGGACGTGAAGCGGTCCAAGCCGGACCCGGAGATCTACCTGAAGGCCTTCGAGTCCCTCGGGATCCGGGCCGACCAGGCGATGGTGGTGGAGGACAACGAGCACGGCATCGAAGCCGCTCGCGCCGCGGGCGCCCACGTCATGGCGGTGGACTCCTTCGGGGCGGTCACGTACGACAACATCACGGGCCACCTCGCCCGCTTCGAAGGGGAGGGGGCATGAACGTCCTCGTCCTGATGGCGGGATCCGACACGCGCTTCGAGGAGGCCGGCTACACGTTCCCGAAGAACCTGGTGGAGATCGAGGGGGTCTCGCTCGCCGAGCGCGTCGTGCAGAGCCTCTCCGTTCTGCGCCCGCTCGGCGTCCGGTTTCTCTTCGCGGTGCGCCGCGACGAAAACGTCAAGCACCACACGGGGGCGATGCTCCAGCTCCTCGTCCCCGACGCCCGGATGGTCTCGGTGCCGGCGCTCACGAGCGGCGCGGCGTGTACGGCGCTGCTCGCGGTGGAGCACATCGACGACGAGCAGCCGCTCCTGATCGCGAACGGCGACCAGATCGTGGATGCCGACCTGGCGGAGATCGTGTCCGGCTTCCGCGCCCGCGACCTGGACGGCGGCATCGTCGTCTTCCGCTCGGCGCACCCGCGCTGGTCCCACGTACGGTGCGACCGGAACGGCTTCGTCGTCGAGGCCGCCGAGAAGCGTCCCATCAGCGATCTGGCGACCGCCGGGATCTACTACTTCAAGGAGGGCCGGCAGTTCGTGTGGGCGGCGAAGGAGTCGATCCGCAAGGACGCCCACGTCAACAACGTCTTCTTCGTCTGCCCCACCTACAACGAGCTCGTGCTGGACCAGAAGCGGATCGGCACTCACGAGATCCCCGTCGAGGCATACCACTCGTTCGCCACGCCGCAGGGGCTCGAGATGTACGCCGAGCATCTCCGGCGGAGCCGGGGTGCGCGCTGATGGAGGTCGCCGCTCTCTCGGAGATGGTCAAGGGCTGGTTCGTCGGGGACTTCGAGCCGAGCGTCTACCGGACGAGCGTCGCGGAAGTCGCCGTCAAGACGTACCGGGCCGGAGACGCCGAGGAGTGGCACGTGCACCGGGTCGCCTGCGAGATCACCGCCGTCGTCTCCGGAGCGGTCCGGATGTGCGACCGGCGGTTCGAGGCCGGTGACATCGTGCGGCTCGAGCCCGGAGAGGGGACCGACTTCCTGGCGCTCGAGGACTCCGTGACCGTCGTGGTGAAGGTGCCGTCGGTCCGCGGGGACAAGTACGCGGCAAACGAATGACGGCGGGCGGATGCTGAACATCGTCATTCCCATGGCCGGGCGAGGCCAGCGCTTTCGCGACGCGGGCCACGAGCTTCCGAAGCCGCTGATCCCGGTCCACGGTGTCCCGATGATCCGCCTCGTGATCGGAAACATGCGACCCACGCGCTCCCACCGCTTCATCTTCCTCGTCTTGGCGGAGCATCTCGACCGGTACGACGTCGGCCGGCAGCTCCTCGAGTGGGCCCCCGGTGCGGCGGTGATCCCGATCGACCGGGTGACGGAGGGGGCCGCGTGCACCGTCCTGTGCGCCGAGGAGCTGATCGACGGAGACGACCCCCTGATGATCGCCAACAGCGACCAGTGGGTCGACCGGGGGGTCGACGACTATCTCGCCGCGACGGACGACGGCGCCGACGGCCTGATCATGACTATGTACGCGGACGACCCGAAGTGGTCGTACGCGGGGCTCCGGACGGATGGCACCGTCGACAGGGTGGTCGAGAAGCAGGTGATCTCTCCGGCGGCGACGGTGGGGGTCTACAACTTCCGGCAGGGGCGCCTCTTCACCCGTGCCGCTCGCCGGATGATCGCCCGCGACCTGCGTGTGAACGGCGAGTTCTACGTCGCCCCGGTCTACAACGAGCTCATCGCGGAGGGTGCGCGAGTCGTTCACTTCAACGTCGGGGCCATCGAGGACGGCATGTACGGGCTCGGGACGCCGGCCGACCTGGAGCGCTTCCTGGCGATGGATGTTTCGAGACGGGCAGCGGCGTCGCTGGGGACCGGGCGAAGGGCGTGACGGCCGGGAGCGCGTCTCGTCCGGGGCCTGCGGAGGGGATCGCGCCAGAGTCGCGCCCGCGGCGCCCGGTCCTGGTGATCGGGCCCGATGCCGGCTGGCCGAGCCTCAGCCTTCGCGAGCCGTGGCGTTTCCGCGGTCTGCTCCTCACCTTCGCGGGCCGGGAGCTCCGCGTCCGGTACCGCCAGACGGCGCTCGGGGTTCTCTGGTTCGTCCTCCAGCCGCTCATCATGGCGGCGACCTTCACCTTCGTGTTCGGGGCGGTCGCCCGGATGCCGGAGGAGCGGACGTCGCGCCTGGTCTTCACCTACGCGGGCGTCCTCGCCTGGAATCTCTTCAGCCAGATCGTCATCCGGGGCAGTCACTCCCTGGTTCAGAACGCTCCTCTCCTCTCGAAGGTCTACTTTCCACGCGAGCTGCTTCCGCTGTCGATGGTGCCGCTTGGTCTCGTCGATCTCGCGGTGGCTCTCGGATTGCTGGTCGTCATCCTCGCGGTCACCGGAACTGCGCCCACGGCGGCGGCTTTGCTGCTTCCCCTCTGGATCGTCCTTCTTTGTGTCCTCGGCGCCGGCTGGGCCCTTCTCACGTCGGCCCTGACGGTGTGGTATCGCGACCTGCAGTTCGTGATCTCGCTGGCGCTCCAGATCCTGCTTTACCTGAGTCCGTTGGCGTACTCCGTCAGCAGCGTGCCGGAGCGATTTCGCCCCTTCATCCTGCTCAATCCGATCGCGCCTCTCCTGGAGGCTTTCCGGTGGTCCCTCGTGGGGGCGAACCGGGTCTCGCTGGGCCAGCTGGCCTATTCTCTCGCCTTCGGTGTCGCGTCGTTCGTCGCCGGGCTCGCGCTGTTTCGCCACCTCGAGCGCCGATTCGCCGATGTCGTCTGATTCCGTCGCGCTGGAGACGACCGGCCTGTCGAAGGCGTACCGGGTCGGAGTCCGTCCGCCTGGCTCGTCGTCCTTGCGGGAGACGATCTCCAGCTTCATGTCCCACCAAACCGCTGGGCGCCAGGAAGGGAACACCTTGTGGGCGCTCCAGGACGTCGACCTCAGGGTCGGATTCGGTGAAGTTCTCGGGATCGTCGGACGGAACGGCTCCGGGAAGTCGACCCTCCTGAAGATCCTGAGCCGGGTGACGGCGCCCACAGCGGGTGAGGCCCGGCTCTACGGCCGGGTGGGGAGCCTTCTCGAGGTGGGCACGGGCTTCCACCAGGAGCTGACGGGCCGCGAGAACATCTTCCTGAGCGGGAGAATCCTCGGCCTCGGGACCGCCGAGATCCGACGACACTTCGACGAGATCGCCGCCTTTGCCGACGTCGGTAGGCTCCTCGAGACCCCGGTCAAGAGATTCAGCAGCGGTCAGTACACGCGATTGGCCTTCGCCGTCGCAGCCTTTCTGCAGCCCGAGATCCTCCTCGTGGACGAGGTCTTAGCCGTTGGCGACGCCGAGTTCCAGCGGAAGTGTCTCGGGCGCATGAAGGCCGTCGCCGGGAGCGGACGCACGGTGCTTTTCGTGAGTCACAACATGGACGCGGTGACTGCCCTCTGTTCCCGCGCGATCCTCCTGTCGGGGGGGCGCATCACGGGCGATGGGTCGGCCGCGGAGGTCGTCAGGAGCTACCTGTCCAAGCTCGCCACGGCAGAGGTCGCGGTCTGGCGAGGCGACGAGGGGGACGACCGGCTCCGCCTCCGTGCGACCCGGGTCCGATCCGACGACGGTGGGCCGCTTCGCACGCATGTCCCGATCCGGATCGAGGTCGTGATCGACCTCCGGACACCCGTTCTCGGGTTGATCTGCGCGGTCGAGCTGTTCTCCAGCGAGCAACGGATGCTCGCGTACTCGGCCCAGGATGACAGGCTGCCGCCGCCGGCGGAAGAGGTGCCGGCGGGTCTGATGGCACTGGAGGTGGTCATTCCGCCGAACATGCTCGCGCCCGGCGCCTACGAAGTCCGGTTCGACGTCGGGATCCACAACGTACGACGCGTGATCGACGGAGCCGGGAGCCTGTTCTTCGAGGTGACGAACCCGGAGGGGTTGGGGCGACGCTTCCTCGTCGACAGGACGAAGAGCGTCTTCCGGCCCGACTGGACGTGGCGGGCGCTCTCCCCCGGCGAAACGGAGGCCTCGTGGCCGGGTCTCCCGCTCGGAGGGTCCAGCACCGGTGGAGGTCAGAGCCGGTGAACCCAGGAGTTCGTTTCGGAATCCTCCTTCAGGGCGGCTTTCTCCCGGGCTACACGCTCGAGTCGTGCCGCGCCTACCGCCAGCGATACGGGGACGCTCCGATCGTCGTCTCGTCGTGGCGGGACGACGCGGAGAAGGTCGACGTGGAAGCGGGGGAGCTGGCGCGCCTGGGGGTGGAGGTCGTCCTCTCCGAGAAGCCGGTCGTCGCCGGGTCCCAGAACGTCAACCTGCAGCTGGTGAGCACCCGGGCGGGACTCGAGGCCCTTGGCCGGTCCGGCGCGACACACGCGATGAAGAGTCGGACGGACATCCGGATCGAGGCGAATGCTGCCGCGCTCCTCGCCTCCGTCCGCGCGGCGTATCCCGTGCGAAGCGGCCTGGGGCAATCGGAGCGGATCGTGGTCGCACAGTCGTACACGAGGGTCGGAATGCCCTACCACGCGTCCGACATGGTTCTGCTTGGCGCGCTCGAGGATCTCCGCGCGTATTTCGGGACGCCGCTCCGTGCGTCCAGCGAGGTCTCGCTCGCGGCGTGGAGGCTGTTGCCGCTTCACGAACGACTCTTCTCGGAAGAGGGGATCAAGGTTCACGCCGAGCAGTACATCTGTCACGACTACCTGCGTCGTCTCGGCTGGCCCCTGGCTCACACGATCACGGGCTGGCACGAAGTCCTCTCGGCCCTCTTCTGCGTGGTCGATGACGAGACGCTCGGCTTTCGCTGGTACAAGAACCCCGGGGTGTTCGGTGCGGCGCGTCGCGTCGATAGCGATTTCCTGGTGTCACGCGTTCGGTATCCGGAGCACCAAGGGTTCCTGGTGCACTCCTCGCTGATCTGCCGTCGGGTGACGAGTTCCGCATGGCTCCGGATGCTCGAGGGGAAGCGGCCCCGCCTCGATGCGGGCCGTCTGGAAGGGCTACTCGCGCTGGGTAACCAGCTCTTCTTCGCCAAGGACATCCCCTGGTGGCTCGACGGCAGGCGCCGCCGCGGTCTCGGGCCGTGAAGAAAGAGGGGCGCTCCGTCGCCGAGCTTCGATCCACGGTAGGCGAGAGGCTGTGGCCGTGAATCGCATTGACGCCTATTCGGTTCAACTTCCGCTCCTTCGCGTCCCGCTGACCGGGCTGGACCGGCCGGTCGTTCTGGTCTCGGCGCGGGGACTCTGGAAATCGAGAGGTGGCGCCCTGGAGTCCTGAAGCCGTGGTGCGCGCGTACCAGCGGACGGTTCCCTGCGTGGTCCCCCTCCGCGCCGACGGGGAGCCCGGGTCCGGGCTGTGCACCAGCCAGTTCGTCGGGGCGCTCGAACGGTGTCTGGAATACTCGTCGCCCAGGATAGAGATCCCTTTTCTCGTCGAGGTCGCCTCGTGGGACCTGCTCGCCGGACCGCTCCGGGCAAGTCTCGGATCGCGACTCGCGAGATGCACGGTCGTACGACGTGCGGCGGGCTTGGTGGGAGATGGGGTTTTCCCTCTGTTCCCCATCGAGACCTGCGGCCTGAACCCAGGCCCCCTTGGGCTTGGCGTGTCCCGATCGAGACGATTCTCGACCCGGTGATGGGAAGCCGCCTGGTCAATCGTCTCGTGGAGATTCGGGCTCACCGCCTGGTGATCGACTCGGTGGATGTCCTGGAAGATGTCCATCTGGCGCGGGAGTGGTCGCCGTCCCGGGAGGCAAAGCTCCTGTACCTCATCGGCGCGCGCCTTCCCTTGGCCGAGATCTGGCTGGTCACGGACCTCCTCGAAGGGCTCTTCCTGTCCGCCAGCAAAAGTATCCCGCTCGGCTGAGGGTCAAATGCCGCTCACGGAGTGTCACCCCTTCGCCGATGTCGCCCCCGGGTTCCCGGACGACGATGCGTCGCTGGCGCTGCAGCACGCGCTCGTCGGAACGAGCGGCCTCGAGCGACCGGTCTCGATCGGATTTCCGAGGCGGCGGCCCCTTGCAGGAGACGTCGAAGAGGTCGACCGTGTCGTCGACGCGTTCTTCAGCCTCCGGGACCTCGGATTCGAGGACAGGGCGAGCACGCTCACCGTGGGAGTCCGAGCGAGCCGATTCGCTCTCATCGTCTTCTGGGAGGCCTTTCACCTGCTCCGGCCTGGCGGGCTCTGGATCGACGTCGACGAGACCGAGCGGATGGGCAAGAGCCTGATCGGGGCGCCCGACGTCCTCGAGCGTCGCTACTTCGCTCACGCCCTCGACAAGATCGCCCAGGAGCGAGTGGGTCGGGTCACGGCGACCCTCTACCGGAAGGTCCGCCCCAGCCTCGTTTCGTCCGGGCTGGGGGACCCGGGCTGGACCTTCGGGATCCTCACGTCAGGCCCCTCCCCACACGCGTGCCGGATGGTGGAGGAGATCCGCTCCCTCGCGCTCCCCGGGTACGAGATCCTCCTGTGCGGGCCGGAGCCGGGCCCGCTCCCGGACGACCCGAGGGTGCGGCGGATCGATCTCGACCGCCCCGAGCCCCGGGGATGGATAACGCGAAAGAAGAACCTGATCGCCGAGCAGGCCCGTCACGAGAACCTCTGTCTCCTGCACGACCGTTTCCGGCTGCCGCCGAACTTCGTCGAGGCGGTCACGAAGCTCGGCCCCTCCCGGCATCACCACATTTCCGCAGCTCTACTTCCCCGAGCCGTCTCGCAGCATCTTCTTCCGGAGCGTCGACTACCAGGTCACGAGGCCATCGTCTTTTCTGCCGGCCGCGGAACGCGGAACGCCTGGTGAACTTCCGGCTGGACCAGTTCGCGTACCCGCAATACAACGACTGGACGGAAACGGTTCACATCAACGGCGGGGCGTACCTCACGCGCCGCGCCCTCTGGCGTGCCGTTCCCCAGGACGAGGCGCTCTGCCATGGGGACTGGGAGGACATCGTCCACGGCCTCGCCTGCCATCGGTTCGAGATCCCGCAGCGCGTGAATCCGCACGCGGTGCTCGAAATCGGTCTACTCGCACCACTCGATCCTGGCCTTCTTCAGCCTCCCTTTTCAGCGCCCCGACGGTTCCTGGGTCCCGAACATCTCGCCGCAGTCCTTGTGGAAGCCGTCACAGATTGGCGCGAGCGAGCACTCCTTGCAGGGGGGGAGCTTCGTGTACGGATGGACGGTCTTGGCCATCAGCCTCCGGGCCTCCCGGTTGAGGGCTTCCGCCTCCGGGAGGGGCTCGTAGTCCATGATGTTCTCGCGCGTGAACTGCCAGGCCTTCTCGAGTGTGGCCCCCACCTTTCCCACGACGGGGAGGCTGCTCCGGTCGGCGTCCGCGTGGGGCGCGACCCCGGGCGAGGGGCCCGCGGTCCGGCCGGACCGGTTGAGGTAGAGCTCCCGCGCCCGGTTCCTCGCCTTGAGCATCGTCTCCTTGAGCGTGCCGTTGTCGAGCGTCGTGACCGCTTCCGCGGAGGTCGTCGCGAGCCACCGGATGCGCCGGGACCAGACCGTGTCGAGGAGAGGGATCGGGGGCACGAGGGGCAGCGCCGCCTGACGGAGGTTCGGCAGGCTGGTCCAGGCCTCCGACGCCGCGTCCCATTCGTGCAAGTCGTACACGATCTGCTGGAAGTTCTGGCTGAACTTCCGATGGCGCTCCTCGAACATACAGAACGGAAGGTACCGGACGTTCACCTCGAGGCCGGCCTGGTCCAGCGTGTCGAGGGCCGGAGTGAGGTACGCCATGATCTCGGTGTAGGTCGCGACGTTCTTGGCGCTCCTCTTGCCTCCGGCCGCCTGGTCGATGAACGGGTTGAACGCGATGAAGTTCATGACCCGCGCTCCACTGTCGATCGCGATCCGCCCGATCCCCTCCAGCTGCGGCAGCACCGGCTTGGAGAGGACCGTGTTGAAGCGGAACGGCACGCCCACCGCCTGGAGGTTCTCGAGCGCCTTCATCTGCTTCGCGCTGCCCCCGGGAAACCCGACGATCTCGTCGTAGACGTGCTCCAGGCCCTGGATGCTGAACAGGAGGTCGTAGACCCCGGCGTCCTTCAGGCGCTGACAGTTCTCCTTTCGCGAAAGGGCGATCCCGTTGGTGATCAGCATCGGTTTCAGCCCGATCTGCGCGCAGTAGGAGACGAGCTCGTGGATCCCCGGGCCAGATGGTCGGCTCACCACCCTGGATGTCGATCGAGTTGTTGCCATAGAAGTCGACCAGGGTCTTGCACGCCGATTTCGCCTTGTACAGCTCCATGAACGGGTGCTCGGGGTCGGACTTCGTCTCGATCTTGTCGAGGAAGTAGCAGAAATAGCAGCGGAGGTTGCAGGTCTGCCCCAGCCACATCACGCCCCGCCGATTAATGACCCTGTGGTGAGTGTGCGTGAAGCCCGTCACCACTCATCGTGGCATCGGACTCGCGGCTCACCGTCCCCTGAGGACGTACCGCATCCCGAGCCTCTTGACCATGGCCCAGTAGAACGACGGGCGGACGTTCTGCAGCCGCCCGCGCCGGAGCGGATCGAACGCGTAATCCGGGAACTGCTCGTTCCGGTAGTAGAGGCAGAGGACCCTCGAGAAGGGGTTGAACCGGGTCACCACGCCGGCCTCGGCGTACGCTCTCGAGAGGTGGAGGTCCTCGCGCTGGCCCCAGTAGCGGCTCTCGTCCCACGGAATCCTCAGCCCGACCGAACGTTTGAGCACGTAGAGCATCCCGATCACGTAGCCCGTCGGGTCCCAGTCGCGATAGTCCAGGTTGCCGACGATCACCAGCTTTCCCCAGTCGGCCCCGCTGGTCACCCAGTCGCCGGCGCGCCCGCCGCGCTCGTCGTGAATGACGCAGCTCAGGACCTCGAAGTGGTTGCCGTATCGCCGCATGCCGGCGTACCAGCCCGGGTCGAAGATCATCTTGTCGTGGACGACGACGAGGTTCTCGTGGGTCGCCGCCTGGCAGATCAGGTTCTTCTTCCGGGTGATCCAGCCCTTGTCGTCCCGCTCCTTGAACTCGATGTACCGGAAGCCGGGCTCGGCGCGGTCGAAGTACGTTCCACAGACGATGATCTCCAGCCGCGGAATCCCGAGCGCGCGGATGGATCGGATCTGCCGCTCGACCCAGTCGTTGCGAAGACCGTTCGTGATGATCCCGAACGTGAAGGAATCCATCGAGTCTCCGGGGGCGAGCGACGGGCTCGTCTTCTCCAGCACGAGGGTTCCGCGGTCCCCCTCGAGCCGTCGCTGGACCGTCCGCGCCACGCCTCCGAGGACCAGGCCGGCCTCGGCGGCGAGCTCCTCGAAGCCAAGGAGGCCGTTGGGGCGCATCTCGACGACGATGTGACCGCCCACCTTGCACGCGTACGACCACTCCTTGAGGAGGATCCGGTGGTACTTCGTGGCGTTGACGACGTCGCGCGAGTAGACGAAATCGAGCGACTCGGCGCCGACGTCGCGCAGCAGGGTATAGGTGTTGTCGAGAGGGAGCGAGAGGTGGTCGGTTCCTTCGAGCTCGGGGCGGAGGGAGACGTCGCGTCCGATCCCGTGGAGGTACGCAGCGGGCAGGGGCATCGACGACGACAGACTAGCAGACGGAGCCGGTCGAGCCGCCTACCGGGCGGGGCCGCTTCCAGCGTCCGGGTCGAGGACGTCGCCGAGCCCCGCCGCGGACGTCCGCAGCCACGTGACCGAGTCGTTCACGATCTGCGACGGCGTGCGCGTGGGCTTCCAGCGCAGAGTCTCGCGGACCCGGGTCGCATCGGTGAGGTAGAGCGGGACGTCAGCCGCCCGGGACTCGGCGACCGGGGTGATCGCGACGCGGCGCCCGGTAGCCTCGGCGCAGAGCTCCGTCAGCTCGAGGAGAGACACCGACACGTCCCGGCCTCCGCCCACGTTGAACGTCCGTCCGCGCAGCTCCTCGAGGCGTGGGAGCTGGAGCGCGACCAGGTCGGCCAGGTCGTCGACGTGGAGGAGGTCACGGACCTGCTTTCCGGTTCCGCCGTAGCCGATGTAACGGAGCGGCCAGCCGAAGTGATGGCTCGCCGCCCAGTGCATCACGATACCCTGATCCGCTCGGCCCATCTGCCACGGCCCGGCGATCACGCCGCACCGGTTCACGACGGCCGGAACCCCGAACGCCGCGACGTACTCGGCCAGGAGGAGCTCCGCGCACAGCTTCGTCGCGCCGTAGATCGAACGGGCGCCCTCGAGCGGGAACTCCTCGGCGATCCCGCGCTCCGAGAGGCCTGGCATCGGCCTGCCGGGGTCGGGCGCGAGCTCGAACCGGGTTGCGGTCTCGCGGAGCGGGAGCCGGGAGAGGGCCTCGATCGGGTAGACGCGGCTCGTCGAGAGGAGGAGTAGCCCGGCTCCGCGGCGGCGCGCGACCTCCAGGCAGCTCACGGTCCCGCCGAGGTTCGTGTCGAGGACGTAGGCCGTCGAGCCGTCGAGCCCGGCGAGCACGGACGGCTCGGCGGCGCAGTCGAGGATCAGGTCGCACGGGCCGGCTCCCTCCAGATCGCCCGGCACCCGGACGTCGCCGTGAACGAAGCGGACGCCCCCCTTCGCGAGGCGCGCGAGACCGAGCTCGGAGCCGCGGCGTCTGAGGTTGTCGAGGCACGTCACCTCCCAGCCGGGGTTCCGTTCCTTCAGCGCGAGCGCGAGGCTCGAGCCGACGAACCCGGCGCCGCCGGTGACGAGGAGCTTCACGGGCCGAGCCTAGCAGCCCGGGAAGGTGCGGTCGCCAGGACCGCCGCGTAGACGTCCAGGAGAGCCGGAGCGATGTGCCGCCAGGCGAGCCGCGTCTCCGCGACCTCCCTCGCCCGACGACCCAGCCGCGCGCATCTCTCACGGTCGGCCAGGAGTCCGGCGATCGCGGTGCCGTACGCCTCCGGCGACGGGCCCGCGAGTACGCCGACCTCGTCCCGCTCGAAGACCTCGACGAGGTCGCCGACGGGATTCGCCACGGTCGCGCGGCCGGCGGCGAGGTAGTCGCCCAGCTTGATCGGTCCCCGCGCCCGGTTCATCAGGTTGTCGGACATCGGGAGGAGGAGCGCATCGGCGGCGCCGAGGAAGGACGGGACCTCCGCGAACGGGCGCGGGCCGAAGTCGCTCACGGCATCGGTGAGCCCGAGCTGCGCGACGAGGCGAGAAGCACCGCGGCTCCTCGGGCCCACCAGGAGGAGCCGCGCCGCCGGAACGGCCCGTCGCGCGACCGCGAACGCGCGGATCACGAGCTCGAGGTCGTACTGCACCCAGCCGACGAAGCAGGCCACCGGAGCGTCGAGCGGGATCCCGTGCTTGCGTCGACTTCCGACCTGGTCCTCGACCGTCACGGTGCGGACGTTCGCGCCGGACGGGAGGTAGTGGACCCTCTCGGCCGGGAGACCGAGGGCGAGGGCCCGCTCGTGGAGCACCCGGCTCGTCACCGTGACCGCCGCGGCGCGGTGCCGGAAGCCCTCCTCGAGCCAGGTCTCGAGCGGGCGGAACGCGACACGGCCCACCCAGCTCTTTCGCTGCGAGACCGCCCCGCCGTCGCCTCCCCAGCAGTCGGCCCAGTCGCTCACCCAGGGGACACCGTGGCGCGCGAGAGAGAGGCTCGGGACGAGCACCACGGGGCGGCAGTCGAAGCCGTGCGTGAGATCGAAGCGCTCCGGCACGAAACGGCGACAGCGCCAGAGCGCATCCCACGGATCCCAGCCCGTCCGTGCCAGCGAAACGCCCCAGTCGGGCGTCTCGACGACGTGAACCCCCTCGAGATCGTACGTTTCCGGGCGGAGCCGCCGGCGCGCGGAGATCGTCGCGATCGTGACGTCGTGCCCGAGGTCCGCGAGCTCGCGGCCCATGTAGAAAGCGCGGTAGAAGGTGCTCCGCCACACGACGTTGTGGTTGAGCATCAGGACCCGCAGAGGCCCGCGTGTCCCCGGCTCGCTCACCTCGCGAGATTGAAGAGGAGGCGCGTTCCCCTCTCGGCCCGCCGGGCCACGCCCGGGAGGCCCTGATCGCGGGCGACGCGGGCGAAGTACTTCGCCTGACGGCCCAGCCAGGCCGGGTCCTTCAGCCTCGAGCGGATCCAGACGGACGGCGCTCTCTGCGCGAAGGCCTCGACGAACGCCGGCGTCATCGCCGCGTAGGTCAGGACCGACGAACGCGCCCCGTCGAACTTCGACCAGTCGGTGTCGTCGATCTGTCCCGCGGCCTTCGCGTTCCGGTAGTGCTCGGTGCCGGGGAACGGCGTCGTCGTCGAGAACTGGATCGAGTCGACCGGCAGGCTGCAGCAGAAGTCGAGCGTTCTCTGCATCGTCTCCGGCGTGTCCGCCTCGAGACCGAACGTGATCGTGGCGTGGGTCTTGATGCCGCGCCGCGCGCACCAGTCGACGACGTTCCGCACCTTGTCGATCTTGATCGGCTTCTTCAGCTTCTTCAGGACCTCGGGATCGGCGCTCTCCACCCCGAACTTCATCCCGATGCAGCCCGCCTTCGCCATGGCGTCGATGGCGCGCTCGGTGACGGCCATGGCGTCCCCCATGACCGACCACGAGACTTCGAGGCCGCGGCGCACGATCTCGTCGCAGAGTCCGACGACGTGGTCCTCCTTCACGGTGAAGATGTCGTCGTCGAAGTAGATCTCCCGCGCGCCGTAGCGGCGGACGATCTCCTCCATCTCGTCGACGATCCGCTTCGCCGAGAAGGTGCGGTACGGGCCCTGGTCGTAGATGACCGAGATCCAGAGGCAGAACGTGCACTTGAAAGGGCAGCCTCGGCTGGCGTGCATCTGGACCGCGGGGCGGCGCTGACAGAAGCCGTCCCAATACGGCCACATCGATGGGGCGTCCGGCGTGGGGAAGAGGTGACGCGCCGGGAACGGAAGCGAATCGAGGTCCTTGATCGGGAGGCCCGGGGGGCCCTCGACGATCCGGCGCTCGCCGTCCGCGCCGGGGCCCGACGCATGGACGAGGCCGCGGACC
>CAYLNK010000099.1:0-19905 GCA_964384675.1 uncultured Holophagales bacterium
GCCGCGACCGCGAGGCGCGAGGGTCTGGCCGCGCCGGCGGCCGCGGCGGAGCGCGCGGCCGGGAGGCTCTCCGCCACGAACTGGCCGGTGCGCGTCGTGTAGCCCTGCGAGGCGTTGTCGATGACGGTGGCGAACGCGGCCACCGAGCCGATGCCGCTCTTCGGCTCCACCTCGAGGCTGGCGCCGTCGAACGAGGCGTCCTGCGGGAAGAGCGCGGGGTCGTTGTTGTTCACCTGGAGCTTGGAGTACGGGAGGACGGTCTGCTCGCTCTCCTTGAGCACCGCGCCCTCGGCCGAGCGGAGGCGCAGCGTCACGGTGAGGCTGCGTCCGGAGGTCTCCGACAGGATCACGTTCGTCCGGAACCGCGAGCCCGAGCCTCCCTTCAGCCCCGTCAGGAGGAGCGGCGCCGCTCCGTTCCTCCCGAGACTCGTCCCCTGCTGCGACTGGACGGTCGGGATCTCCGCCCCGAAGCGGGCGACCGCGCCGTCCTTCTGCGTGAGCGAGTCGACGGTGGAACGCACCGCGAGGCTGGCGATGGCGTTGGAGCGGATCTCGATCGAGCCGCTGCCCGTCGTGGAGAAGAGGCCGCGCACGAAGTCGGCCAGGCGGTACGTCGCGTACTTCCTGATGTTGACGCTGGCGTGCCGGACGTCGGGGTGCCCGATGCCGTCGCCTCCGTTCGGCGTGTAGTAGAGGTCGACCCGGGCGTCGTCGGCTCCCTGGTTGCGGATCCAGCCGTCGGACAGGAAGTACGTGCCGCTGCCGGGAGCGCTGACGCCCGACGGCAGGAAGAGGGAGTACGTGGTGGCGTCGACGAACGGGCGGTTGCGTCCGGAGTCGATCGTCACCGGCTCCTCGTCGAAGAGCTGGAAGACGGCGCGGGTCTTCCCCTCGTCCGGGCCGTCGACCGTCGTGAAGGTGAGGTTCGTCGTGAGCGGCACCGGTCCGTCCGCGGTCGCCCGCCGGTTCCGGTCGACGGCCAGCACGTAGCTGCGGCTCGCCCCCGGTCCCAGAGGCGAGGTGTCGGCACCGGAGACGATCAGCCACGAGCCTCCCGGGCCGATGGTCGGCGCGACCCGCGCCGCCGCCGAGCCGGTGTTGGTGATCGTGACGATCTGGGTGGGCGGCGCCGTGCCGGTCTCCGCGATGAAGTGCACCTCCGTCGAGGAGCTGGCGGAGAGGCGGGCGGCGGTCGCCGCCGAAGAGACCGGAGAGGCCAGCGTGGTGAGCGTCACGGCGGTGCAGGCGGTGCGGTCCGAGCCGTCGACGGTCCACTTGCCGCAGAGCGTGTCGTACAGGACCTGCGCGGTCGCGGACGCCAGCGGATCGAACGAAAGGGAGACGTCGAGCGTGGCGCCCGGGGCCACCGGGGCGCTGGCCGGCGTTGCCGTGAAGGTGCCGATGCGCGACGAGAACGCGACGGTGGCCGTCTGGTTCCCGATGTTCCGGAACGAGACCGTCCCGCCGCCTGCCGGCGCGCCGACCGAGGTCACGGCGGTGACCGACGGCTTCACGATGGCGAAGGCCGCCGGTCCGGGCTGGATCTGGACGCGGGCCTGGCCGGACGGGTCGCCCTCGCACCCCGCGCCGGAGACGGCGCGGACCACGGCGCAGACCGCGGCCGCCGCGCCGTTCTCGGTGGGGATGGTGATCGACGCCTGTGGCGTCGTGAGGCGCTGGGCGGTGCCGGTGCACTCGCCGTTCGGGTAGACGTCGACCAGGTAGCGTCCGGCCGGGTCGGCGGCGAGGGTCGGGGTCCAGGCGAGCACGAAGGCGTTGCCCGCCCGCACCGCCGAGCTGGTCGCGTTGGTGAAGTACGGAATGCTCGGCTGCACGCAGAGCGAGTAGTCGACGGTCACGTCGACGGCTCCGGCCCCGCTCCCGAGCCCGGCGGGAAGCGCGGCGGTGACGTAGAGCGAGCCGGTGTTGCGGCCGGTGATCGGGAAGGTCGCCGTCGCCGTCCCGGCCGGCACGTTCACCGTGGCGGGCACCGTGGCGAGCGACGGGTTGGAGGAGGTCAGGGTGAGCGTCACCGGGGCGGCCGGTACGGGCGCGAGCGTGGCGGTCACGGTCACGTTGGTGCCGGGGACGACGCGCACGGCGGCGGGCGAGAGCGACACGGTCGTGGAGCCGGCCGCGGTGGTCGAGGTCGTGACGGCGGGGCCGTCTTCGCTCGTCACGACGTTCTGGTTGTAGTTGTGGGGGTTCGTGAACGTGCGGCCGACGAATGTGTACGTCGTGCCGGGCGTGAGGCCGCCGATCGTCGCCGACGCGATCCGCTTGGTGCTCGTGGTGGCGCCCAGCGTGAACGGCCCGGCCGGCGAGGTGGCGTAGAGGATCTGGTAGCCGCCGCCGTCGTCGGTGTAGAGGATCTGGTTCCAGCGCAACGTCACGGAGGTCGTGGACAGGACGCCGACGGAGAGCTCGATCGGCGCGATCGTCTGGGTCCCCTCGAAGTTGTAGCCCTTCGAGTTGATGAACTCGAGGACAGGCGCGCTGTCGGTCCGGAGGGCGTTGTAGCGGAGCGACAGGCCGTAGCCGTCGGCGAGGGTGGTCAGCTTGGTCAGCTCGGCGGGCACGACGCCCGTGAGGAGGTTGCCGTCCAGGTAGAGGCCCCCGATCGACGCCATCCCCCCGATCTCCTTCGGGATCGCGCCGGAGAGCTTGTTGTTCTCGAGGGACAGTCCCTGGAGATTCGTGAGCTTTCCGATCGAGGCCGGGAGGGATCCGGAGAGCTTGTTGTCGTGGAGTGACAGCCCGACGAGCGAGGAGAGGTCCCCGAGCTCCGAAGGGATCGGCCCCGACAGCTGGTTGTAGTCGAGCTCGAGGCGTTGCAGCTGCGCCAGGCGGCCCAGCTCCTTCGGGATCGACCCGCTGAGCCGGTTGGCCCGGATCTGGAGCTGCTGAAGGCCCGCCAAGTCGCCGAGCTGGGCGGGGATCGACCCGGACAGCAGGTTCCCGTTCGCGAAGAGGTACACGAGCTGCGGGAGGCGTCCGAGGTCCCCCGGGATCGAGCCGCTGAGCTGGTTCTCGGAAAGGTACAGCTCGCGGAGCGCGCCGAGGTTCCCGAGCGACGCCGGGATGCCGCCCGAGAGCTGGTTCTGGTCGAGGTCGAGCACCTCGAGGGCGGTGAGGTTCCCGAGATCCGAGGGAATCGCGCCCGTCAGCTGGTTCGTGTAGAGGCGGAGCGCGCGGAGCTTCGAGAGCCGCCCGAACGACGCGGGGATCGGTCCCGTCAGCTGGTTCACGAAGAGGCCGATCTCCTGGAGGTTGGCGAGGTCACCCAGCTCCTCCGGGATCGGGCCGGTGAGCGCGTTGCGGTCGAGGTAGAGATAGCCGAGCTTCCCCAGCCCGCCCAGCTCCGAGGGGATGGAGCCGGTCAGCTCGTTCTCGCTCGCCGCGAAGGCCCCGAGCTCGGAGAGGCGGCCCAGCTCCCTCGGGATCGGCCCGGTCAGGGAGGCGTTCGACAGATACAGCTCCTGGAGCTTCGCGAGGTTCCCGAGCTCGGGCGGGATCGAGCCGCCCAGCGGGTTCTCGGAGAGACCCAGGACGGTGAGGCTGGGAAGGCTGCCGAGGGAGGGCGGGATCGGGCCTGTCAGCTGGTTCGCCCCGAGGTACGCGCGCGACAGGGCGGTGAGCGGGGAGAGGTCGGGAAGGGGGCCCGCGATCCGGTTGTGGTCGACGCCCAGCTCGACGAGCTTCGCGAGCTTCGGCAGGAGGCCGGACTCGAACCCGGTGAGCTGGTTGTACGAAAGGTAGAGGCGGGCCAGGCCGGTCGCGTTGCCGAGCTCGACCGGGATCGCGCCCGAGAGCGCGTTGCCGGAGAGGAAGAGCGCCTCGAGCGAGGTGGCCCCGCCCAGCTCCCTCGGGATCGCGCCGTTCAGCTGGTTGTTGGAGAGGTCGATCAGCGTGACCTTCTTCAGGCCGCCGAGCTCCTTCGGGACCTCCCCGGTCAGGAGGTTCCCGTCCAGGTGCAGCTCGGTGAGCGTCGAGAGTCCGCCCAGCTCCTTCGGCACCGTCCCGGTGAGCCTGTTCCCGGAGAGGTAGAGCTGCTCCACGGCGGAGAGCCCGCCCAGCTCCTTCGGGATCTCGCCGGAGAGCTGGTTGCAGCAGAGATAGAAGAGCCGGATCTTCTTCAGCGTTCCCAGCTCCTTCGGGACCTCGCCGGTGAGCTGGTTCCCGTAGAGGCCCAGCTCCTCGAGGTCGGGAAGGAAGCTGAGCTGCCGCGGGATCGAGCCGGTCAGCGCGTTGTACGGCACGTAGAAGTACCGGAGCTTGGTGAGCGCACCGACCCCTTGCGGGATCTCGCCCGTCAGGTCGCACCCCGAGAGGCCGAGGTTCTCCAGCTTCGTGAGCGTCAGGATCGACGGCGGGAAGAGGCTCGCGAGCGGGTTCCCGCTCAGCTGCAGGCGCACGACGTCGGGGAGGCCGCTCACGTCCGGCTGGCCGGTGAGGTTGTTGTAGCCGAGGTCGATCTCCGTGACCGTGGTGCGGGCTTCGTCGCACCTCACGCCGGCCCAGGAGCACTCCGAGCCGGCGGAGCCGAGCCAGCCGGAGCGGTTCGTCCAGCTCGCGCCGTTCGTGGAGTTGTAGAGGCGGACCAGAGCGTCCCGCTGGCCCTGCGGGATCGCGCCGTGGAGGGAGGGGGTCAGGAACACGGCAAGGGCCGCGGCCGCGGCCTTCGTGGAAGCTCTCATGGTCCGGTCATCCTACCGCCGCGGGCTACCATGGGTCTCGGGCGATCCGCCCGAAGGAGGGACGATGTCCCGAGAGTCCGCCGACCACCACGACGCCGAGCTCGCCCTCAAGGTCTACGACCTCCGCCGCGAGGCCGTGATGCGGGAGTCCCGCAGCGCCATCAACGGTCAGTTCTGGCCGAAGACGCTGGCCGACATCCAGGCCGTGGCCGCGATGAACCACCCGCTCAACGCGGCGTACCGGCAGACGGTCACGTACTGGGAGATGGTCTACGCGATGGTGAGGCACGGGATCGTCCATCCCGACTTCTTCCTCGAGGTGAACGGCGAGGGGCTCTTCCTCTTCGCGAAGGTCCAGCCCTTCCTCGACGACATCCGGCGGGAGTCCTCTCCCACGGCGTTCCAGAACGCGGAGTGGGTCGTCACACACACGGAGGCCGGGAAGCGGATCTTCGCCGGCATCTCGGCGCGCGTGAGGAAGGCCCTCGAGGCGAGAACCTAGCGAGGCGCCCTCTCGAACCGACGAGCCGTGGGTAGGGGCGAGAGCGAGGGCGGTCGCTTCGATCCGCCGGGAGGGGAGGCGGGCTCCTCGCTCCCGCTGCGCGCGGGGCGACCCGCTACCGCGTGCGGCGCTTCGGGCGCGGAGCGCTCGCGAACCTCGCCCCTCGAGGCCCGTGCGGTTGCAGCATCGGCGTCGTCCGTCTGGCCTCGGGGGCTTCGGACATCGCGAGCGCTGGCCCCGCGCCCTCGCGACGCCCGCGAGCGGGTCCCCGCCCCGTGCTCGAGGTCGCTGCGGGCCCGCCTCAAGGTCCGAGGGCAATCTAGGAGACGACGAGGAGGCGCTCTCCGAGAGGCCCCGCGACCGCGACGACGCGGGCGTCGGCGAGGCCCGCGGCCCGGAGCGCCTCCACCACCGCACCCGACTCCGCCGCCGGAACCGCCGCGAGGAGGCCGCCGCTCGTCTGCGGGTCGATCAGCATCTCGGACTCGTGGGGCGCGAGGCGCCGCCTCACGGCGAGCGACCCGCCGACCAGCTCGTGGTTGCCGGCGTTCGCCTTCGTCGTGACGCCGCGCCGGTACATCTCGACGGCGTCCCGCAGGAACGGGAGGTCGTCGAACCGGAAGTCGAGGGTGACCTCCGAGGCGCGGGCCATGCCGAGCGCGTGCCCGAGCAGGCCGAAACCGGTGACGTCCGTCGCCGCGTGGACCTCGAAGCCGGAGAGGACCTCGGCGGCCCGGGCGTTGAGCCTCGTCACGACGTCGAGGCACGCGTCGAGGGACGCGGCCGGGAGGATCCGCTTGCGGTGCGCGTTGAAGAGAACGCCGCTCCCGAGCGGCTTGGTGAGGACGAGGTGGTCCCCCGGCCGCACGCCCCGGTTCCGCCAGATCCGGTCGGGATGCACCACGCCGGTCACGGCCAGGCCGAACTTGGGCTCCTCGTCGTCCACCGAGTGTCCGCCCGCGAGTGCGGCGCCCGCCTGGGCAATCTTCCGGCCGGCGCCGGCGACGATTCCCGCCAGAACCTCGGGGCCGAGCTTCCCGGACGGAAAGAAGACGAGGTTGAGGGCCGTGACCGGGCGCCCGCCCATCGCGTAGACGTCGCTCAGCGCGTTCGCGGCCGCAACCTCGCCGAAGAGCCCGGGATCGTCTACCGGCGGCGTGATCACGTCCGCGGTCGTGACCAGCGCCAGGTCGGGGGTGAGCCGGAAGACACCGGCATCGTCCCCCGTCTCGAGCCCGACGAGGAGATCCGGGTGCGTGCCGCGCGGCAGGAGGGCGAGGAGCTCGGCGAGCCCGACCGGGCTCAGCTTGCCCGCTCACCCACAGGTACGCGCGAGCCCCGTGAGCGTGGCCTTCGAAAGGAGCGCCATGGTTCGAGTATCGCAGGCTATCCTCGGACGACGGATGAGGCTCGTGCAGGTCCTTCCCGCGCTCCCTCCCGCGCGCGACGGGATCGGGGACTACGCGGTCCTCCTGGCGGAAGGCCTGGCGGAGCGGGGCGTCGAGTCGACGTTCCTCACCTACGAGCCCGGGGGTGAGTCCGGCATCGTCGCCGGCCGGTTCGAGCGGGACGTCGTGCCGGGCCGGTCGGGGGACGCCCTGGCGGCATGCCTGGAACGGGTCACGCCGGACGACCGGACGCCGGTCGTCCTCCTGCACTATGACCCCGTCCGGGTCACGCCGCGGCAGATCCCCGGCTGGATGGTGGCGGGGATTCGCCGCTGGAAGCGCAGGGGCTCCCGCCGACGCCTCGTGGTCACCTTTCACGAGCTGACGCCGGACTATCACGAGAGGCGCCTCGACCTGGTGCTCCGGCCGCTCCAGCGCCACGTCACCGTGCGCCTCCTCGGTCTGGCCGACCTCGCGATCTGCAGCGTCCCGGGGGTCGCCGGGCGGCTGTCGGCGCTGCGGCCGGACCTTCCGATTCGCCTCGTGACGGTCTTCTCGAACCTCGGGGAGCCCCTTCCGCCGGCCGTCGAGGTGCCTCGCGACCCGCGCCGCTGGATCGCGCTCGGCTCCACCTGGCGCCTCATCAACAGCCTCGAGACGCTGGCCGGCGCCCTCCCGGGAATACCGGCCTGGTGCTCACCGGCGCATCTGGCCGTGGTGGGAGGAGGAGGGGCCGGTGAGGAGCGCCTCGATCGGATCCTGAAGGGTCTCCCCTCCGGTCTCTTCGTCTCCCGCCATCCGGACGTCCCGGCCGAGGAGGCCTCGCGGCACCTCCTTTCGTCGGCGTTCTGCATCCAGCGGATCCTGCGCGGAGACCATCCCTTCGACCCCCCGCTCCTCTTCAAGTCCGGGGTGTTCGCCGCCGCCGCGGCGCACGGCGTCGTGACGGTGCTCACCGACCGCTCCGTGTCTCGCGCGCCGGAGGGGAACGACCTGCCCCGGTTCGTGACGCCGGCCTCGGCGGACTACCCGTTTCCGGAGCCGGGCGAGATGGCGGCTCTCCCGTCTTCTCTCAACCGCTGGTACCACGCGCATGCCTCGCGGGCCCGGGCGATCGCGGAGTACGAGCAGGGGCTCCTACAGGTCGAGGCCGGCCCTTAGCGCCGCGCCGGCCGCGCTCCTCAGGCGGAGGCGGAGCGCGCCGACCGCACGCACCAGCCCGTCCCGCTCGGCGGCGTGATCGCGCCCCAGCGCCTCGAGCCGGTCGACGAGCTCGTCGGCCCGGGCTCCGTCGGTGGGCCGGCAGTGCCGGAGCGCTCCGATCGACTCCATGTACTCGGCGCACTTCGGGCGGTACTCGAGCGACAGCGTGGGGACGCCGCTCGCCGTGGCGAGCACGGCGGCGTGCAGGCGCTGGGCGAGGACGACGTCGTACGAAAGGAGGCGGCTGAGGAGCGAAGAGACGCCGTCGAGAGGGGCCATGGGAAGGCCCGTGAGGCCCGGCTCCCGCCGGAGCCTGAGGCCCATCTCGACGTCCCTCCGGTGGAGCGGGAGGAAATCGACGCGCCAGCCTCGCGCCAGGAGCGTCCGGCAGGTCCGTCCCACCTCCAGGATCAGCGCGTCGGCGTCGCCCCGCATCCAGTCGTGGAAGCCGAGGTTGACCGCGAGCCGCGCCTGGAACGGCGGGGCCGTCGCCGGGGCCTCGGCGAGGCAGATGGCGGGGTCGCCCACCACCTCGACCCCGGGCAGACCGGCGTCGGCGAGGAGGCGCGCGGAGCGTGCCCCGCGCACGCCGACGTACGCGCACGTGGAGAGCTCGGCGGCCCAGGCCTGAAGACCCGCCCCCATCCCGGTCGGCTTCTCGGGCGCCGCGGGGTCGCTCACCCCGGTGCCGAAGACGACGGCGCGATGTCCTCGCCGACGCTGGAGGCGGAGCCGGTCCAGGAACCAGTCGTGGCCGATGAGCGTTCCCCCGCCGAGGAACACGAAGTCCTGGAGCCTCCGGCGCCGTAGCGCCGCCCAGAGCGAGAGCTCCACGGGCGGGGGGAGGTCGGCGCGGATGATCTCCAGAGAAGGGAAGAGCTCGAGAAACGACTCGAAGAGGGCCTCGTCCCCGAGATTCCCGTCGTCGAGCCAGCCCAGGTAGCCCGCGACGCGTCCGGGTCTCGGGAACGAGCCCGCCGTGCGGAAGCGCCGGAAGCGCCGGCTCCCGTGGAGGCGGCTGCCCAGGCCGGCGAGACGCGCCCTCAGGTTCCGGAGTGACACGCGGCCATTCTGCGGCCGGGCCGGGGATCGGGGGTCGGACTCTTGGGGCATCATCCGGACGTGATCCGCCGCATCGGCCGTCCGCGGTCCGCTCGCCGAAGCTGATGGGCGAGACGTTCCTCCAGGTGACGACCGTGCTCCCGCCCTACCTCGACGGGATCGGCGACAACGCGGCGCTCCTCGCTCGACGTCTGGGGGAGGCGGGGTGCGCCTCGCGGTTCGTCGCGGTCTCGCCGATGACGGTGGCCCCCGAGGAGGTCGAGGGCGCGCCCGCTCATTGCCTGCAGGGCCGGGCCAGGCAGGCTCTCGGGCCGCTCCTTCAGCGCCTCTCCACCGAGGCGGAGGGTTGCCGGACGGTCCTCCTCCACTACGCGGCTGTCGCCTACGACCCGCGCGGCGTCCCGGCCTGGCTGGCGAACGTCCTTTCGGAGTGGAAGGAGAAGGAGGCCGGACGCCGCGTGGTCCTGATCCTCCACGAGTTCCTGGCGCCCCGGCCCGCGCGACGCCTCGAGCTCGCGCTCTACGGGTCGCAGAAGCGGGCTTCGCGACTCCTTCTGGACCTGGCGTCCGTGACCATCTGCTCGAACCGGGTGGTGGAGGAGCAGGTGAGGGAGCTTTCGCCGGCGGCCCGAGTCCTGAGGATGCCCGTCTACTCGAACCTCGGAGAGCCGGACCTCCCGGCCGCCGCTCTCGAGGGCCGCGACCCGGGCGAGTGGGTGGCGTTCGGGTCGATCGGCCGGCTGCGGCGGACCCTCACCCAGCTGATCCTCGACCTGCCGCGCTTTCCCGGGTGGTGCCGGCCGCGCCGGATCGTCGTCGGGGGCGGGCTCCGCCACGCGGACGTGGAAGGCCTCGTGGCGCGCGTCGAGGAGGCGGGGGTCGAGGTCGACTACCGGCCGTCGATCCCCGCGGCCGACGCGTCCCTGGCGCTCCGCCGGGCGGCGTTCTCGTACCAGCGGCTCTTCGCCAACGTGAGGCCCTGGTACCGGTCCCTCCTCTTCAAGTCGGGGATCTTCGCGGCCGCGACGGCGCACGGGGTCGTCAGCGTCTTCGGAGACCGGCTCGAGCCGCAAGACGTCTGGGAGCCGGGACACCCCGGGATCGTGACCGCCGCCGACGGCGATTTCGCGTTCCCCGAGCCCGCCCGGATCGACGCCTTCCGCCGCGCCCTGTACGCGTGGTACCGCGAGAACGCCAGCTCGGAGCGCTTCGCCCGTGCCCTTCTCCGTTCGCTCTAGCCGGGAGCTCAGCGCGGGACGAGCGCCCCGATCACGCTGCCGTCCGACGTGAGCGCGTCGTTCAGGACACCGTACGCCCACCACCAGTCGTCTCCTGCGGTCCGGGTGATCTGGGCCCAGGCCTCCCCCTCGCCGACGCCGGCGGCTTCCAGGACGTCGTTCACCTGCGTCCATTCCCCCGCCTCCAGCCGCTTCGTGATCTCGGTCCCGATCGGCTTGCCGTCCGCGGGCGAGCGCAGCGAGAGGACGAGGGTGATCGCCGCCTTGCCCGCGTTCACGAGACCCAGGTTCGAGCGGACCGTGGCGTCCTTGCGAAGCGCCATCACCGTGGCCGAGGTGGTGGCGAGCTCGGCGGGCGCCACGCCGGGGGTGAAGACCCCGAAGGTGCCCCCGGCCGGGCCGGGTGTCGTCGTCCGCACGCCGGCGTAGACGTCGTTGCGGGTGAGGTCGTCCGGTGAGAACTCGACGATCAGCATCCCCCCCTGCGCCGAGCCCTCCGGGATGGCGAGGCCGCTCTGGCGGAGCGCCTTCAGGAGCTCGGGGATCACCAGCTGACCGCGCGCCGCCAGGGAGATGTCCCTCCACCGTCCGCTCCCGGCGCCGCCGAAGACGGGCGCCGCGACGTAGCGGAGCGACGCCGTGATCGCGCGATCGGTCCGGTTCGCGAGGACCAGCTCGCTCGTGAAGAACGAGCCGCCCTGTCCCGCCGCCTCGAGGACGACGGGGATCACGAGCGCGGGGGAGTCGAGGCCGCCGCGGCGCGTCATCGGGACGAGGGACCCATCCGCCGTCTTCTGGTCGTTGACGACGCCGTAGGCCAGGAACCGGCCGCTCCCCTTCGTACGCCGGACGCGGACGTAGCCGCCGTTCGGTGAACCGGCCGGCAGCCCGGCCAGCTTCAGGACCTCGTTCAGCTGCGTGAAGGCGCCGCGCGCGAGCGTGACGAGGAGGGGGCTCCCCGGCGCGACGGCGCCGGTCGCGTCGCGCACCTCGACCTCGAGCTCGATCTCCGACGTGACGCCGGGCGTCGGGACGTGGACGAGCGCGAGGTTCGACCGGTCGCGGTCCGTCTGTCTCAGACCGAACACCTCGACCGTGTCGTCGGAGGCCGTCTCGTCGAAGCGCGTCCCTTGCGCGAAGAGGCCGAACGAGCCGCCGCCCGGGGCCGGAGAGGTGGTACGAGCGGCGAGCCCGAGCGCGCCCGCGTCCCCCGAGGTGACGGTCGCGGCGAGAGATCCGATCTGCGGGCTCGTCGGGGTGGCGCGCGGGACGGCGATGCCGCTCTGCCGGAGCTCCTCGAGCGCGGACTCGGCGCGGAGCTGGCCTCCGGCGGGGATCAGCACGGACGTGACCCGTTCGGCGCCGGCGTTCCCGCCCCAGGCGAGGGCCACCGTCAGCGGCGACGACCCGCGGTTGAGGAGCGTCTGGTCGCTCACGAAGTGGACCCCGTCCTTGCCGTAGACGTCGAGCACGGACGGCAGGACCGCGGTGGGCGCCGGGACGGGCGTCCCTCCGGACTTGAAGAGGGCGCGCAGCTGCACGGCCTCCACGGGTCCGGTGTAGCCGCGCGACGGGTCGGCCCAGGAGGCCACGAGGACGCGGTACTCCTTGCCGGCGGTGAGCGCCGCCGTCTCGAGCTTGGAGCCTCCTCCGCTCACGTCCGGACCGTCGTCGTTGCAGCCGACGGGTCTCAGGCTGCCGCACGTGCCCTCGTAGAGCGCGAGCACGGTGTCGCCCGACGAGGCGAGGGTGTCGAGGTCGAGCGTGCCGGCGGCCGGCGCCGTGAAGCGGAACCAGATCGAGCTGGAGATCGCGGGGTCCGAGCAGGTCACCGGGTCCGCGGCGTCCAGGTCCGCCGCGCCCCCGTTCGCCGTGCGGACGACGACCGGCGCTCCCGGGATGAGGGAGAGCGGTGTCGCGTCGTCGCAGCGATCGTTGGGCGGTGCCACGGTGACCGTCAGGATGGCCGCTCCCCGGCCGCCACGCGCGTCCTCCCCGACGAGCGAGATCGAGTAGATCCCGGGACGCCGGAACGAGACCGGACCCGTGGCCGCCCCCTGCACCGTCCGGCCGTCCCCGAGGTCCCAGCGCAGGGAGACGACCTCGTTCTCGGGGTCGATCGCGCTGCCGGTGAGGGAGAGCGAGCCGCCGAGCGGCACCGAGACCTCGCTCGCGGACGGCGTGTCGATCCGCACCGCCGGCGGCTGGTTCGCCGCGCGGGCCGCCGCGCTCCAGATCCCGCGGCCGTGCGTCGCGACCACGATCCGCGAGCCGTCGGGAGGGAGCCTCACCTCGTGGACGGCGGCGGCAGGAAGACCGTCGCCGAAACGGGCCCACGTCTCACCCTGGTTCGTCGAGCGGAAGAGGCCCACGAGCGTCCCCGCGTAGAGCGTGCGCGAGTCGGCCGGGTCGACCCGGACGGTCTCGATGCCGAAGTTCGGTAAGCCGGCGTCGCGCCGCGACCAGCTCTCCCCGCCGTCGGTGCTGCGGTAGAGCGACCCGCGGGTGGACGAGGTGGCGCTCGCCGTGGAGCAGACGTACATCACGTCGGCGTTCCTCGGGTCGATCTCGACGTTCCGGATCGAGCCCGCGGCCGACACGCCCAGCTTCCGGAACGTCTCGCCCCTGTCGTCGGAGAGGTAGACGCCGTTGCTCTGCGCGACGAGCAGCCGGTCGGGGCGGGCGCGCGAGATCGAGAGGGCCTGCGTCGCGGTCGCGGAGCTGAAGACGTCCGAGCCGAGCGGTGCCCAGGTGTCGCCGGAGTCCTCGCTCCGCCAGACGCGCCAGGTGCCGGTGTAGACGACGCGCGGATCGGTGGGATCGAGCGTGAGCCACGTGGTGAACGGCTTCGGGGCGTCGCCCGAGGAACCCGAGTAGGCCTGTCCGGCCACGGGCTGGGCGATGTACGAGAAGGTCCCGGCCCGCCCGTCCTGCTTCGAGCGGAAGAGCGTCGTGAACTGGCTCGAGCCGTAGACGACGGTCGGCCTGTCGGGGTTGACGGCCGCCTCGAAACCGTCCCCCCCGATCACGCGTGTGAAGGTGGTCGTGCCGTCCCCCTTCCGGTCGGTGCCGTTGTCCTGGGAGCCGGCGAGCATCACGTCGGGGCGGGTCGGGTCGAGGGCGACGGAGTAGTACTGGCGCGTCGCCAGCCCCGCGTTGCGGTCGGACCAGCGGACGCCCCCGTCGGTGGAGAGCCAGAGCCCGCCGTCGTTCGCCGTCCACGTCACCTTGAGCGAGCCGTACCGCTTCGAGACGAGCTGATGCGCGTCGACGTGGACGCCGTCGGTGACCCCGGTCTGGGCGACCGTCGATCCGCCGTTCGTGGTCCGGAAGTGTCCGGCGCCGCCGCCCCCGAGGATGAGGACGCGCTCGTCGTCGGCGTCCACGGCCAGGCAGTTGTCGTACCAGCCCTGGAGGCTCAGGATGTTCGGCATCTTGCCGCTGGAGTCGAGGAGCGGGACGTTCGCGAACGACTCGCCGGCGTTCGTGGAGCGGTAGACGCCGAGCAGGGAGTTGTCGGCGGCCGACGCGATCATCAGGTAGACCGTCGCGCCGTTCGACGAGATCGCCACGGAGGTGCGGCTCTTCGGATTCCCGGGAAGGCCGGCCGTCTTCTCGATCCAGGTGCGGCCCGCGTCCGTGGATTTCGCGTAGCGGGAGGTCTGCCCGGAGACCCAGAACGTGGCGTGGAGGACGTCGGGGTTGCCGGCGTCGCGGGCCACGTCCGTGCCGTCGCCCCACGACGCGGCGCTCGTGCGGGCCCAGGTGCGCGCGCCGTCGGTCGATCGGTAGGCGCCTCCGTTCACGAAGGCCAGCACCGTGCGCGGGTCGCGAGGGTCGACCGAGAGGCGGTAGACGAGCGGCGCGAGCACGCTGTCGGGGAGCTGCCACGTCTCGCCTCCGTCCGAGGAGCGGAGGATGCCGATCCCGGGGATGAAGCCCCCCCCGTATCCACCCTCCCCCGTACCGAGGTAGACGATCGACGGGTCCGAGGGCGCGAGCGCGACGGCGCCGACCGAGAGATCGGAGAGGCCGTCGGTCAGGGACCGCCATGTCAGCCCGCGATCCGTGCTCTTCCAGCACCCCCCGCCCGCGGCTCCTCCGTAGACGATGTCCGGGCTCGACGGGTGGAGCTCGACGGCCGGCATCCGCCCGGCTCCGTTCGCCGGGCCGAGGAACCGGAACGCGCCGACGTCGAGCGGCTCGGCCGCCGGCCGGCGCTTCCGCGCCGTCAGGTCCCGCCGGTACTCGAGGTACGCCTCCCTCACGTCCGCGAGGCGGCGCTCCGGGTCGAACGCTCCGTCACGCCCGTACGTGGCCACGTACCACTGGTATCTCCCCTCGAAATACTCGGGGCCCTCGGAAGGCGAGCAGTCCCGGGCCTGTCGCGAGTCTCCCAGGACGATGGACGACAAAAGAAAGGGCAAAGCGGCGACGAGGCGGCTGCGGACCATGGTCTCTCCCCGCCTTCGGAGCAGAGGCCCGAGGGCGCGCGCCATTGTGCCAGCCTCGCCGGGTGTCCGCGGGGCTGGTACGCTTGCCCCATGATTCGGAAGACGTCCTCCGCGGTGGCCCTCGCCGGGCTGGTCCTCCTGGTCTCCTCCTGCGGCAAGAAAGAGCTCCAGAACGACATCAAGATCGGTCTCGTCGCCGAGCTGTCCGGCGACCTCGCGGCCGTCGGCGCTTCGTCCAAGAACGCGGCGGAGATGGCCGTCGCCGAGATCAACGAGGCCGGCGGGATCGAGCTCGGGAGGAAGGCGCACGGCCTCCTCCTGATCATCGAGGACAGCGCCGGCAAGGCCGATCAGGCGGCGGCCGCGGCGCGCCGACTGATCGACGAGGAGAAGGTCCTCGCGTTCATCGGTCCGAACGCCAGCCTCGGCGCGGTCCCGGCCGCCGCCGTGGCCGAGGAGAAGCGCATCCTGATGATCACCCCCTGGGCCACGGCGCCGAAGGTGACGCTGGCCGACACCGGCCAGCCGCGGAAGTACGTCTTCCGCGCCTGCTTCACGGATCCGTTCGAGGGCACCGTCCTCGCCCGGTTCGGGCTCGACTACCTCCACGCCCAGAAGGCGGCCGTGCTGTACGACACCGCGTCCGAGGCGCCGCGCAGCCAGGCCGAGCTCTTCAAGAAGGACTTCGAGGCCGCGGGCGGGAAGGTCGTCGCCTTCGAGACGTACAAGACGGGCGACAAGGACTTCACGGCCCAGATGAAGACGATCAAGGCGGCCGGCCCCGACATCGTGTTCGCGCCGAGCTACATCAGCGACCTGCCGCTCCAGCTGAAGCAGGCCCGCGACGCGGGCATCAAGGCGCCGTTCCTGGGCAGCGACAACTGGAACGCGTCGGAGCTCCTGAAGTCCACGCCGGAGGCCGAGGGCTCGGTCTACTGCACGCACTACTACCCCAAGGCCAGGGTCGAATCGACCGGGCGCTTCGTCATCTCGTACGGGAAGCGCTTCGCCGGCGCCACGCCGGACGACGTGGCCGCCCTCACGTACGACGCGTTCGGCCTCCTGAAGACGGCGCTCAAGGCCGCCGGCAAGGCGGACCGTCAGGCCGTGAGGGACGCGATGGCCGAGATCCGGGCGTACGAGGGGGCCACCGGGAAGATGGCCTTCAAGGCGGGCTCGGGCGACCCGACGAAGAGCGCCGTGATGATGAAGATCAGCGAGGGGAAGAACGTCTTCGTGACCACGGTCGAGCCGTAGAGCGACGGAATCCGAACCGAGCGAACCGCGCGCGGGCCGTCGCGCCCGCGGGAAAGAGAGAGCCATGATCCACGACAGCATCCTCGGCACCATCGGCAACACCCCGATCGTGAGGATCAACAAGATCGGGCCGAAGCACGCCACGATCTACGTGAAGTGCGAGTTCTTCAACCCGATGAGCTCCGTCAAGGACCGCCTCGCGATCGCCGTGATCGAGGACGCGGAGCGGCGCGGCACGCTCAAGCCGGGCCAGACCGTCGTGGAGCCGACCTCGGGCAACACCGGGATCGCCCTGGCGATGGTGTGCGCGGTGAAGGGCTACCCGTTCGTCGCGATCATGGCCGAGTCGTTCTCCATCGAGCGGCGCAAGCTGATGCGGGCCCTCGGCGCGACGGTCATCCTGACGCCGGCCGCCGAGCGGGCGACCGGGATGCTGAAGAAGACGAAGGAGCTCGCCGAGAAGCACGGCTGGTTCATGCCGCAGCAGTTCGAGAACCCGGCGAACCCCGAGTATCACCGCAACACGACCGGACCCGAGATCCTGCGCGACTTCGCCGGCCGGCGGCTCGACGTCTTCGTCTCCGGCTTCGGGACGGGCGGCACGATCACCGGCGCGGGCGAGATGCTGAAGAAGGCGCGGCCCGGCCTGAAGGTCGTCGTCACCGAGCCGGAGGGCGCGGCGCTCCTCTCCGGAAGGACGTGGGCGCCCCACAAGATCCAGGGCTGGTCGCCGGACTTCGTGCCCGCCGTCCTGAGCCGCGAGGTGTACGACGAGATCGTCCCGGTGACCGACCTCGAGTCCCGCGACGCCGCGCGCGAGCTGGCCACGCAGGAGGGGATCTTCTGCGGCGTCTCGGCGGGCGGGACGTTCGCGGCGGCACGCAAGGTCGCCGAGAGATCGCCCGAGGGGACGGTCGTCCTGGCGATGCTCCCCGACACCGGCGAGCGCTACCTCTCGACGTTCCTCTTCGAAGGGATCAACGAGGGGACCGACCCCGAGCCGGCCTGAGCCTCCGATGCCCCGTGCGCTGGCCTCGTTGATCGCGATGTCGCTGACGCTGCCGCTCGCCGCCGCCGATCCCCCGACCCGGACGACGTACCCGGAAAGCCGGACCGTCGACGCCGCCGACACGTGGCACGGCGTCTCCATCAAGGACCCGTACCGCTGGCTGGAGGACGCCTCCTCGCCCGAGGTGAAGGCGTGGATGAAGGCGCAGGACGACCTCACCCGCGCACGGCTCGCCGCCCTCCCCGAGAGGGACGCGATCGCGGCCCGGCTCCGGGAGCTGCTCTACGTCGACTCGATCTCGGCGCCGATCAGGCGCGGCGGGCGCGTCTTCTACACCCGCCGCCACGCGACCAAGGAGAAGGCGGTCGTCTACTGGAAGGAGGGGAAGGGAGGCGCCGAGAAGGTCCTCTTCGACCCGAACGCCTGGTCGTCCGACGGCAGCGTCTCGCTCGGGGACTGGCAGGTGAGCTGGGACGGGAGGAGGGTGGCGTTCCAGGAGAAGCGCAACAACTCCGACGAAGCGACCCTGTACGTGCTGGACGTGGAGAGCGGCAAGCGCTCCGACGTCGACGTGATCCCGGGAGCCAAGTACGCGTCCGCGTCCTTCACGCCGTCCGGCGACGGCTTCTACTACACCTGGCTGCCCGTGGACCCGAAGGTCCCGGTGGCCGACCGGCCCGGCTTCGCCGAGGTGCGGTTCCACCGGCTGGGGCAGGACCCGACGAAGGACGAGGTGATCCGCGGCCGGACGGGGGACCCGACGAGCTTCCTCGGAGCGGGGCTCTCGAAGGACGGCCGCTTCCTGCAGCTCGTCGTCTCGCACGGCTGGACGTCGAACGACGTCTACTTCAAGGACCTGAAGGGAGCCGCTTCCGACTGGACCCCGCTCGCCGTGGGGATCCAGGCGCACTTCGAGGTCGACACCTCCGGCGGGCGGCTCTTCGTCAAGACGGACGACGGCGCGCCCCGCTCCCGCGTCTTCTCGGTCGATCCGGCGAAGCCGGCCCGGAAGGACTGGGTCGAGGTCGTCCCCGAGAGGAAGGACGCCACTCTCGAGGCGTTCTCGATCCTGGGCGGGCACCTCGTCCTCTCGTACCTGAGGAATGCCGCGTCCGAGGTGGAGATCCGGGCCCTCGACGGGAGCGGGGCGCGGACCCTCGCGCTCCCGGGCATCGGCAGCGTCGGCGGCCCGATCGGGCTGCCCGACGACGACGAGGCGTACTTCTCGTTCCAGTCGTTCACGACCCCCGTCGAGATCCGCTCCGTCTCGATCCGCTCCGGCAAGACCGACCTCTACGCGCGCGTCAAGGTACCGGTCGACCCGGCGCCGTACACGGTGGACCAGGTCTTCTTCCCGTCGAAGGACGGCACGCGGATCAGCATGTTCGTCGTCCGGCGGAAGGACCTGAAGAGGGACGGGAGCGCCCGGACGCTGCTCTACGGCTACGGCGGCTTCCTGTCGAGCGAGACGCCTCTCTTCACCGCGTCGATCTTCCCGTGGCTCGAGCGGGGCGGCGTCTACGCGGTCGCGAACCTTCGGGGCGGCGGCGAGTACGGCGAGGAATGGCACCGCGACGGGATGCTGCTGAAGAAGCAGAACGTGTTCGACGACTTCGTGGCGGCCGCTGAGCACCTGGTGAGGGAGAAGGTGACCCGTCCCGACCGGCTCGTGATCCGGGGCGGATCGAACGGGGGCCTCCTCGTCGGCGCGGCCCTGACCCAGCGGCCCGATCTCTTCCGGGTCGCTCTGTGCGGCGTCCCGCTCCTCGACATGGTGCGGTACCACCTCTTCGGCTCGGGCAAGACGTGGATCAGCGAGTACGGCTCGGCCGACGACGCCGCCCAGCTGAAGGCCCTGTACGCCTACTCTCCGTACCATCGGGTGAAGGCCGGAGCGAAGTACCCCGCCACGCTCCTCCTCTCGGCGGACAGCGACGACCGGGTCGACCCGATGCACGCGCGGAAGTTCGCGGCGGCGCTCCAGGCCGCATCGTCCGGCGGTCCGGTGCTGCTGCGCATCGAGCGGAACGCAGGCCACGGCGGAGCCGACATGCTGAAGAGCGCGGTCGAGTCGCGGGCCGACGAGTACGCGTTCGCGCTGGCGGAGACGCCGGTCCGGCCCTGAAGGGCGTTCGGAGCAGAATCGGCGCGGAGATGACCCAGCCGATCGCGTTCCGCGGGGACGAGCTCCTCGCGCGACGGTACAAGCTCGTCCGCTTCATCGCGCAGGGCGGGATGGGGGCCGTGTACGAGGCGCTCGATCTGGCGCTCGGGGAGAGCGTCGCGGTGAAGATCGTCCGCCCCGAGCTCACCGCGAGCCGGGAGGCCGTGGAGCGGTTCCGCCGGGAGATCAGCCTGTCGCGCCGGGTCACGCACGAGAACGTCTGCCGGCTCTTCGACATCGGGCAGCACCGGGACGTCACGGGACAGGACGTCACGTTCCTGACGATGGAGCTCCTCCAGGGCGAGACCCTGGCGGAGCGGATCCGTCGCGAGGTCCGCCTCTCTCCCGAGGACGCGCTGCCCATCGCGCGGCAGATGGCCGAGGGCCTGTACGCCGCGCACCGGGCCGGGGTCGTGCATCGCGACCTGAAGAGCTCGAACGTCATCCTCGCCCGCGACGGGGAGGGCGTCCGCGCGGTGATCACCGACTTCGGGCTCGCGCGCGAGGCCACGGACGAGACGGGCTCCGCGCTCTCCCTGACGTCCACGAACATGGTCGTGGGCACGCCGGCCTACATGGCACCCGAGCAGGCCGAGGGCACCGGCCTCGACGCCCGCTCCGACCTCTACTCGTTCGGCGTCGTCCTCTTCGAGATGCTCACCGGCGCCTGGCCCCACCAGGGGTCGACGCCGATCGCGATGCTCCTGGCGCGCCTCAAGGGCCCGCCTCCCTCGCCGCGCGCGCTGCGTCCCGAGCTGGACGAGCGATGGGAGGCGGCCATCGTCAGGTGCCTGGCCCTCCGGCCCGAAGACCGGTTCGAGGACGCGCGGCAGGTGATCGGCGTCCTGGAGGGGACGTTCGTGCCGCCGGCGGTCCCGCTGGGCGCGGGAGCGCCGCGGCGAGCGGAAGAGGGCGCGCCGACCGCCGAGGC
>CAYLNK010000100.1:0-19820 GCA_964384675.1 uncultured Holophagales bacterium
CGCGTCGGTCACGCCGGCAAGGCCGGCATGCGCGGCGGCCCGGGCGAGCGCCCCCGGCGTCCCCTCGAAGACGAGCCGCCCGCCGAGCCGCCCCGCCGCGGGCCCCAGGTCGAGGACGTGGTCCGCGGCGCGCACGACGTCGAGGTCGTGCTCCACGACGACCACCGCGTTGCCGCGTTCGGCCAGCTCCCCGAGGACGTCGAGGAGCCGCCGCGTGTCGCGGGGATGGAGGCCGACCGTCGGCTCGTCGAGCACGTAGAGGCTCCCGGTGAGCGCGCTCCCCACCGCCGCGCCGAGCTGGATCCGCTGCGCCTCGCCGCCGGAGAGCGTCCGCATGGTGCGGCCGAGGGTCAGGTAGCCGAGGCCCAGCTCCACCAGAGTCGCGAGACGGCGGGTGACGTCGGCGAGGAGGGCCCCGCCCCGCGCGCTCTCGTTCTCCGTCCACGGCGTCGCGCGGAGGAGATCGAGCAGCTCGGAGAGGGGGAGCCCCTGAAGACCCGCGAACGACCGCCCCGCGACCGACACCGCGAGCGCCTCCGGGTTGAGGCGCGCCCCGTGGCACGCCGGGCACTCGGTGTAGCCGCGGTACCGCGCGATCAGCACCCGGACGTGCACCTTGTACCGCTTCTTCTCGAGCCACTCGAAGAGCCCGGCCACGCCGTACCACTCCCCGCGCCCGGACCAGACGACGTCCCGCTCGTCGTCGCGGAGCTCGGACCACGGCACGTCGCGGCGCACCCGGTACTTCCGGCAGGCGCGCCACAGGTCGGCGTAGGCGCTCGCGTACGCCGGAGAGTTGAACGGGGCGATCGGACGCTCCTCCAGCGTCCTGCCGGGGTCGGGAATGACGCGATCGCGATCGACGCCCGCGATCCGGCCGAAGCCCTGGCACGTCTGGCAGGCGCCGCGAGGCGAATTGAAGGAGAAGAGGGCCGGGAACGGGTCCCGGAACACCCGCCCGCAGCCGGCACAGACGAGCCCGCGGCGATACGTCCGCTCCCCGGCGCTCCCCGCCCGCCGGACGCCGATCCGTCCCTCCCCCAGCTCCAGCGCGCTCTCGATGGTGCGCAGGAGCTCCGGGTCGTCCGCGCGGACGGCGTGGCGCCCGACGAGGAGGCGGAGCGGTCCGGGCGACAGCGCCGGCTCGAGCTCGAGCACCTCGCCCGCGTCCGTCACGCGGCGGAAGTAGCCGGCGCGGCGCCACTCGGCCCCTTGCCGTTCGCCGTCGACGACCGTCCGCGCCACCGAGACGAGGACGCGCGCGCCCTCGCCGAATTCGGCCAGGAGCGCGGCGAGGAGGCCGGCGGGCGTCGCCCTCGTGACCGGAAGCCGGCACTCCGGGCAGACGATCGTCCCGATCGCGGCGTAGAGGAGCCTCAGGCCGTCGTCGATCTCGGTCGCGGTTCCGACCGTCGAGCGGGCCGAGCGCGTCGGCGCCCGCTGCGAGACGGCGATCGCCGGCAGCACGGGGTCGATCCGGTCCACGTCGGGCCGCTCCATCCGCTCCAGGAACTGTCGCGCGTAGGTCGACATCGACTCCACGAAGCGCCGCTGTCCCTCGGCGTAGAGCGTGTCGAACGCCAGCGACGACTTGCCGGAGCCGGAAGGACCCGTGATCACCGTGATCGCGCCGACCGGGATCCGGCACGAGACGTCCTTCAGGTTGTGCGTCCGGGCGCCGGCAATCTCGATCGGCGGCAGGCCCGCTCGCCCGGCTCGCCGGCGGAGGGAGCCCCGCCTCATCCCGCGCGGAAGACGGCCAGCTGGTTGAGACCGAGGAGGAACCGCTCGTACCGCTCCAGCGTCAACCCCGCCCGCGCCCCCGCGGCCTCGAGCGCGGCCCGGTCGAGGAGGGTCTCGTGCTCCTCGTCGGCGTGCGCCGAGAGGAGCCCCAGCCGCGCGCCCGCCTCCAGGGGGATCCGGCCCGCGGGATGCGGGGTCGTCGTCACCACTCGTCCGCCGGGGACGAGGAGGGGCGCGACCCGGGCGAGGGCGGCTCCGGGGTCGGCCAGGTGCTCGAGGAGCGCCAGCATCAGGACGATCTCGAAACCGGGGGCCGCGCCGAGCCCGGGCGGCGGCGGCTCCGCGGCCACGTCCCAGAGGTGGTACGCCGCCGACGGGTGGCGGCGCCGGTTCTCCTCGACGACCCACGGCATCCGGTCGCAGCCCACGTACGACGGGAAGCGGGCCGAAAGGTCGGAGAGGCCGCACCCCACGTCGAGGACCCGGGCCTCCGGCGCGACCACCCGGAGCGCGGCGCCGAGCCGGGCGCGTTGCACCCGTAGGGTCAGGGAGCCGTAGTACGGGGAGCCTGAGAACGTGGCCGTCGTCATCGGGGCCGGTATGGTACCGGCTCTCCCACTACACTCCGCGCCGTGTCCGAGACCCTCTCGTACGGCCTCCTGGCGTTCTCGTCGCTCTTCTCGGTGATCAATGCGATCGGGGCGGCGCCGCTCTTCGTGGGGATGACGGAGCGCCAGGACCTCCGGGTTCGGCGGCGGACGGCGTATCGCGCCTGCCTCACGGCCACCGCCGTGCTCGCGGCCTTCGCGATCGCGGGCGGAGCGATCTTCGCGTTCTTCGGCATCACCGTCCCGGCGTTCCAGATCGCCGGCGGGATCCTGTTCACGACGATCGGGCTGAAGACGCTCGACGAGGGGAAGCAGGACCTCCCCGACGAGACGCCCTCCAGCCCGGCCGATCCTGGCGTCGTCCCGCTCGGGATCCCGCTCATCTCCGGGCCGGGCGCGATCTCGACGGTGATGGTGCTGATCGGGCAGGCCGACGACGCCGTCAAGCGCCTCGCTCTCGGCGGCGCGATCGTCCTCAACATGATCCTGACGCTGGGCATCCTCCTCCTCGCGCCGCGCATCGTCGCCCGCCTGGGAGAGACCGGGCAGAAGGTGGTCGCGAAGATCATGGGCCTCCTCACCGCGGTCGTCGGCGTGCAGTTCGTCATCAACGGGGCGACCACGGTCGCGACCGGGATCCTCCGGCACCGCGGGTAGCGGTAGGCTCTCCCCATGACGACGAACGCGCTGGTCCTCCGGCCCGCGGCCCAGGAGGACGTCCCGACGATCGCCCGGCTCATCCACGCCCTCTCCGTGTACGAGAAGCTCGAGCACGAGTGCCACGCCAGCGAGGAGTCGCTCCGCACGCACCTGTTCGGTCCGCGGCCGTACGCCGAGGTCGTCATCGCCGAGTGGGAGGGCCGGGCCGCCGGCTTCGCCCTCTTCTTCCACAGCTACTCGACGTTCCTGACCAGGCCCGGGATCTACCTGGAGGACCTCTTCGTGGAGCCGGAGCTGCGGGGCCACGGCATCGGAAAGGCCCTCCTCGGGAAGCTGGCGTCGCTGGCCGTCGCGCGCGGCTGCGGACGGCTCGAGTGGAGCGTGCTGAAATGGAACGCCCCGGCCATCGGCTTCTACGAGAAGCTGGGGGCCGTTCCGATGGAGGAATGGCAGGTCTACCGGCTCACCGGCGACGCACTTCACCGCCTGGGGGACGCGGAGGGATAAACTCGGCGGCCAACCGATGACCGCCAGCCGCCCGCCGCTCCGGCCGGAGGACCTGCTCGCCCGTTCGCCGCGTGTACCGCGTGTGATTCCGCCGCTGGAGTCTCCCGACCCCGTCGCCCTGTTCGACTCCGACGGCCGGCTCATCCAGGCCAACGAGGCCGCGCACGACGCGGGCGCCCCGGCTCCATCCCTCGCGGATCCGCCTCGCGCCGCGATGCCGCCGTTCTGGGGCGACGTCGAGGGCCGCAAGAGGCTCCTGGACGGCGTGGCTCAGCCGGGAGGCGCGCACAACCTGGAGGTGCGCCTCAAGGTGCGTGGCGGCTCCACCGAGCTGGTCTACTGGGTGACGGCGAAGACCTTTCCGCAGTCCGGGCCGGGCCGTTTCGTCGCCACCGCCCACGACGTAACCGAGAAGAACGCGGAGCACGAGCTCCTGAAGATGTGCTACGACGACCTGGCCTCCCGGGCGGACCGCGACCCGGTGACCGGGCTCTTCACGCGCGAGCACTTCCGGCTGCTGCTCGAGCACGAGATCGAGAAGGCGAAGCGGACGGGCCGGCCCCTGGCTCTCCTCCACTTCGGCCTGGACGACTTCAAGACTGTCAACGACACCCACGGCCTCGCGGCCGGCGACGAGTACCTGCTGCGCCTGGGCGACGAGCTGCGCGGCGCGCTCCACCGGGACGAGCTGATCGGGCGCGTGGGCGGCGACGAGATCGCGATCGTCTTCCCCGACACCAGCGGAGCGCGGGCGGCCGAGGAGGCCGAGCGGCTCGGCGTCCTCATCTCGCGCCTCTCCGCGACCTACGAGGGGAGCACCATCGCCCTGACCGCGAGCGCCGGGGCCGCCTTCTTCCCCGACCACGCCGAGCAGGCGTCCGAGCTCCTCCAGGCCGCGGACCTCGCGATGCACCAGGCCAAGCGGAAGGGCCGGTCCCTGTTCCGGATCCACGACCCGCAGGACCGCGAACGGGACCGGATCGGCACCTTGCGGGCCCAGGCGGAGCGGATCAAGACCGGCCTCGCCGAGGCGCGCTTCGTGCCCGTCTTCCAGCCCGTCGCCGACATCAACACCGGGCGGATCGTCTCGGTGGAGACGCTCGCCCGGCTCAAGGACTCGACCGGCCGCCTGGTGTCGCCGGCGGAGTTCATCGACGCGGCGGAGCGGTTCGGCTTCATGACCGCCATCGACCGGCTCGTCATCGCCGGCGCCTTCGACGCCCTCGTGGCTTCGCGCGGCCGCTCGCTGCCGGACCTCGAGATGGCGATCAACCTCTCGGGCCACGACTTCGACGACGACTCCCTGGTGGCGGACATCTCGCGCCTGGCGCGCAACAAGGGGATCCGCCCCGAGCGGATCACGTTCGAGATCACCGAGACGGCCGCCCTGAAGGACCTCCACCGCGTGCAGAACTTCACGCGCGCCTTGACGGCCGAGGGGTTCCGCTTCGCCCTCGACGACTTCGGGATCGGCTTCTCGTCGTTCAAGTACCTGCGCGAGCTGCCGGTCTCCTCGCTGAAGTTCGACCTCTCGTACATCCAGAACCTGCCGAGCCAGATCGAGAATCGGGTCTTCGTGCGCGGGATCGCCGAGATCTGCCGCGGACTGGGGGTGAAGACCGTCGCCGAAGGCGTCGAGTCGGCGACGATCCTCTCGATCCTCAAGGAGCTGGGCGTCGAGCGCGCCCAGGGCCACTACATCGGCTACCCGTCCCCGGAGCTGCCGCGCGCCAAGGGCGAGCCTTCCAGCGGCGTGATGAAGCGGCTGGAGCGGTAGCCCCTCCTCCGCGTCAGGTCTGCTGCTGGGCCAGGTTGTGCTTGATCGAGCGCCCCTCGGCGATGAAGACCGTCTCCTCGGCGATGTTCGTCGACAGGTCGCCCACCCGCTCGAGGTTCTTCGAGACGCTCATGATCTCGATGCTGGCCGAGATCAGGCTCGGGTGCTCGGCCATGTAGGTCAGCAGCTCCCGGATGATCGAGCGGTGCTTCTGGTCGAGGACGTCGTCCTCCCTGCACACCTGGAGCGCGAGCGCGGCGTCGCGCCTCACGAAGGCGTCGAGCGCGCGCTTCAGCATCGTCCGCGCGATCTCGGCCATGTGCGGGACGTCGATCCACGGCTTGAACGGCCGCATCGCCGCCATCCGCACGGCCCCCTCGGCGATGTTGACGGCGTGGTCCCCGATCCGCTCGAGGTCGTTGTTGATCTTGAGCGCGGCCACGAGGAACCGCAGGTCGACCGCCACCGGCTGCTGGAGCGCCAGCAGGCTGACGACCGCCTCCTCGTTCCGGACCTCCATCTGGTCGACGACCGGGTCCCGCGCGATCACCGCGTTCGCCTTGTCGACGTCGGCGGTGACCAGCGCCTCCACGGCGAGCCGGATCTGGCTCTCCGCCTCGGCGCCCATCAGGATCAGCTGCTGCCGGAGGAAGTCCAGCTGCTCGGAGAAGTGCTCTTTCATCTCGGTCTCACGACGGCTCCCCGGGCGCGGGGAACTCCAGCGGCACCGGCAGGAGCCGTCCCTTTCCGGACGGCGCCTCGGCGGCGCCCGTCCTGACGACGTTCTCGACCATTGCCTCGACGCGGCGCCCGAAGACGCGCTCGAAGAGGTCGCTCTTCTTCTGGAGCGCCCAGACCTCGAGCTCCGGGTTGCCCGAGACGTGGAGCGAGAGGACCACCCGGCGCCGCCTCACCGAGACCTCCACGTCGGTCACGATCTGACGGTGAGTCCGGTCGAGCGAGTCGGCCAGGCGCAGCAGCGCCGAGAGCTTCTCCACGACGGGGCGCAGCCACGGGTCGAGCCTCGCGAACGCGTCGTGAGTCGACTTCGGGCGGCCCTTCCGGTGGTACCGGGCCACCTGGGCGATCACCGACACCTCGTCCTCGGAGAAGCCCTTCAGCCCCCCGTGCGTGATCAGGTAGGCGGAGTGCCGGTGGTGTCCGGCGTAGCCGACCGACCAGCCGATGTCGTGGAGGCGTGCCGCATGCTCCAGCCACTCCCGCTCCCGGTCGGCCAGCTGGTGGAGAGCGTGCGTCCGGTCGAACAGGTGGAGGGCGAACCTCACCGTCGTGACGGCGTGCCGCTCGTCCGTGCCGGAGCGCCGCAGGAGCCGGCCCACGCTCTCGCGCCTGACGTCCGCGTCCGGGTCGGCCTCGGGGACGCCCGCCTTGTCGAGCGCGTCCAGGAGGAGGCCGTCCCGGAGCGAGCGGTCCGACGCTTCCAGACGCGACACGCCGAGCTGCGTCATCAACGCCTGGAGCAGGAGGCCCCCGGCGACGAGGAGATCGGCACGCCTGGCCTCGACGCCCGGCAGCTTCAGCTTGTCGCGGAGCGTCGTCCTCACGAGCTCCTTCACGACGCGGGAAAGCCCGGCCGCGGTGACGGTGCCCCGCCCCGCGGGCGGGATCGCCCGGCCCGCCAGCCCGGCCTCGAGCGCCGCGAGCTGGGCGATCGTCCCCGACGTGCCGATCACGGTCTTCACGCCCGCCGCGCGGATCGCCTTGGCGACCCGTCCGGCGCGGGCCCGCACCTCGTCGCGGAGAGCCTTGACCTGCTCCCGCGGCACCGGGTCGGCGGTCACGAAGACCTCGCTCAAGCGCACCGCGCCGAGCTCCAGGCTCTCGGCCACGAGCACCTTTCGCCCCTGCGACACCACGATCTCCGTCGAGCCGCCCCCGATGTCGATCACGAGGAGCGGGTCGGCCGAGCGCGGGACGTCGTTCCGGACGGCGCGGAGGACGAGCCGGGCCTCCTCCTCGCCCGAGATCACCTCCAGGTCGAGGTCGGCGGCCTCCTTGACGCGACGCGCCAGCTCGGCCCCGTTGGCCGCCTCCCTCACCGCGCACGTCGCGGCGCAGACGATCCGCCCGGCGCCGCTCGCGCGGGCCAGCGCGGCGAAGCGCGTCAGGCAGGCGACGCCGCCCGCGATGGCCTCCTCCGAGAGCCGGCCCGTCTTGAGCGTCTCGTGCCCGAGACGCACCATCGCCTTCTCGCGCGCGAGGACCTCGAGCGAGCCGTCGTCCCCGGGACGTGCCACGAGCAGCTTGATGGAGTTCGAGCCGACGTCGATCGCGGCGATCGGCTCCGCCTCGAGCCGGGGCGGAGGAGCCGGAAGGGGCCGGAGGACGCCGGCGCGCGACGAGACCATTCCGTCGATGCTACGAGGAATCCGTTAAGAGGGGGTGAAGGCCGATAATCCCGCCCGTGCGGATACCCGCCAGAAGACGGCTGACCGTCCTCGCCGTCCTGGCCGGGCTCGCCACGGCCGCCCTCTCCCAGGGACCACCCCTCCCCCGGCGCGTGGTCCTCGTCTCGTTCGACGGCGCCGGAGGGCTCGACCTGGCCAGGCGGCGGGCCGACGGACAGCTCGGGCCCGACGGCTTCGAGCGGGCCGGGCGGATCGGGCTCGCGGCCGAACGGCTCCGCATCGTGGCGCCCTCCCTGACGGCCGTCTCCCACGCGTCGATCTCGACGGGCGCGCCCCCGTCGATGACCGGGATCGTGGCGAACACGTTCCATCCGGCGAGGACCTCCATCCGGACGCGCGTCTCCGCCTTCGACGTGGAGTCCGACGTCGAGACCCTCTGGGAGGCGGCGGCGCGGCAAGGCAAGCGCGTCGCGAGCCTCACCTGGCCCGGTCTCGCCCAGCGCGGTCCCCGCACCACGACTCCCGTCGGCATCCGCTTCGTCGACATGAAGTCGAACGGCATCGTCTTCCACGCGTCTCCCGGGCCGCTGCCCGACGCGATGGTCGCCCTGCCGCTCGGGATCCGGTCGTTCTCGCCGCCCAAGGAGCTCCGGGTCGACGCGCCGGGCGGACCGGACGGCGCCCGCCGGGAGTCGATGCCGTTCGTCGTGATCGACACCACGGACGACGGCCGCAGGACGTACGACGAGCTCCTCGCCCTCTCACCCGACGGCTCGCTCCGGGCGCGGGCCCGGAGCGGCGAGTGGTTCTCCCTCGTCCGTCTGGCCGAGCTCGACGAAGGGGATCGCGACGTTCGGCTCGGCCGCTGGGCGAAGGTCCTGAAGCTCGCTCCCGACCTGTCGGCTCTCTCCGTCTACGTCTCGTGCGAGGGGCGCACCTTCGCGTCTCCGGACGACTTCCGCCGCACGCTCGACCGCCGCGCCGGCTTCTGGCCCGGACCTCCCGACACGGTGCTCCTCGAGCAGCAGCCGCCCGAGGTCGCGAGCTTCGCCGAGCAGGCCGCCCGCTTCTCGCAGTTCTTCGTCGACGCCTACGAGGTGGCCGAGCGGCGCGGCGACTGGGACCTCCTCCTCGCGTACCAGCCGGTGATCGACGAGGTGGAGCACGCCCTCCTCCTGACCGATCCCCGGCAGCCGGCCTACACCCGGGAGAACGCGGCCCTGGCCGAGAAGGGGCTGCGCGAGGTGTGGCGCGCCGCCGACCGGGCCGCGGCCCGCTACCTGCGCGACGCCGGGCCGGGGCGGGACGTCTTCCTCGTCTCGGACCACGGCATGCGCGCGATCTGGCGCACGTTCTACATCGTCGAGGCTCTCCGCCGGGGAGGCTTCGTGAGGACCGAGCCGGACGGCCGGGGGCGCCTCCGTGTGGCGCGCGACACGCCGGTCGACGTCGCGACGCACGGCGGGATCGGTCTCGTGGTGGTCAACCGGATGGGGCGCCTCGAGGGGGGGACGGTGCCGGGCCCCAGGGCCGAGGCGCTCGTCGCCGAGATCGCGACGTACCTGCGGAGCCTGAAGGACCCGGCCGGCGAGCCGGTCTTCTCGGTGGTCGCCACGGCCGCCGAGGCCAGGGCGCTGGACCTCGATCACCCGAACGCCGGCGACCTGATCGCGATCGTGGCGGGCGGCACGACGATCCGGGGCGGCCTGAAGCCGGAGGGCTCGCTCTTCGGCGAGCCGGATTCCCCCGGCCAGCACGGCTTCGACTGGGACCCGGAGCTGGACGGGATCTTCTTCCACGTCGGGGAGGGAATCGGACCCGGGGAGGTCCCCGAGATCCGGGCCGTCGACGTGGCGCGGCGCGTGGCCGAGCGGCTCGGGATCGTCCCGCCGGGGGGCGCGCGTTGAGCGAACCGAGGGAGGTGGACGTCCCCGCCGTCCCCGCGGGTCCGCTCCTGGAGGCCCTCCGGACGCTCCCAGCGCACCCGCTCGCGGACGCGGTCCACGGAACCGCCGGCCGGACCCGCGCGTTTCTGGGGCACGATGCACGCGCGCTCCACGTCCTCTTCGAGGTCGACGCGGAGCCCCCGCTCGCGTCGAACGCGCGGCAGCGGAACGACCCCGTCTACCTGGACGAGTGCGTCGAGGTTTTCCTGTGCGAGCCCGGGCCGGCCGGGCGCTACCTCGAGGTGGTCGTGAACCCCGCCGGTATCGTCTACGCGGCCCGCGTCGTGAACCCCGACGGCGACCGCGCCACCTGGCAGATCACGCGGGGCGTCGACGTGCCGGGCCTCGAGGTCACGGCCTCGGGAGACGCCGGCTCGGCGAGCTGGTGGGCCGTGATCTCGATCCCTTGGGCCGCGGCAGGCGGCACACCGGCCCGGGGCGAGACCCGTCGCGGGAACCTGTACCGGATCGGGCGCGGCCTCACGACGCGCCACGAGGCGCTGTCTCCCACGCGCCGCGACCCGGCGGATTTCCACGTCCCGGCGGCCTTCGCGAAGCTCCGGATCGGGTAGCGGCCAGGGGTCGAGGGCGCCGCCGAACGGGCTCAGCCCCCGACCGGCACGCCCTTCTCCGAAAGCCACGCCCGGAGCTCCTCGCGGCACGCGCGATCGCGGAACACGAACCACGCCTTCTCGTCGTTGGCCGATTCGAGGAGCGCCGAGCGGAATCCGTTCGGTCCGTCCGTCTCCAGCGCGGCGAGCGCCTTCACCCTCACGGCGGCGCTCTCCATCCGCGGCGCGAAGTCGCGGCAGCGACGGGCGTCGACGTCCGGCGTCGACTTCGGGATCCGCAGGTAGCGCCCCTCGCGCTCCAGGTCGAGGGCCGCTCGCAGCTCGGGGGCGCCGGCGAGGTGCGCGACGACGTCACCCGTGACGAGGTCGAGGAAGTGGTTCATCTGGCGCGAGCGCGCCGCGAACGCCACGTTCAGGCCCTCCCAGTCGAGCTCCATCCCGTTCCCTCCGGCGCCGCTCGCTTGACCCGCCCGGGAGCGCGCCCGAACATCATAGGGATGATGACGCGCCCGCCCCGAGGTGATCGCTGAAGAACGTCCTCCCCGCGCTGCTCCTCCTCTCTCTCTCCCTGGCACCGCCCGCGCGGGGCGCGACGGCCGTGCGCCTGGTGCCGATCGTCCTCGACGTGACGGGGTTCCAGGGGGTGAGGTTCACGTCGCAGCTCTTCCTCGTGAACCGCGGGACCACGAACGCGACCGCCGAGCTCCTCTACACGCCCGCCACGGCGCTCCTGGCGACGGGGGGCGGCACCGTGACGGTGGCCGTGCCGGCCGGGCGGCAGGTCGTGATCGACGACGTGATCGCGTTCCTCCGCGCCGGCGGTCTCTCCATCTCTCTCGACCCGCCCCAGGGCGGGAGCCTGCGCGTCACGTTCCGCGACGTGTCGTCGCCGGAGGTGGCGTTCGCCTCCGTGCGGACGACGGCCCCATCCGGCCCGGGGCGCGCCGGCCTCGCTTACCCGGCGCCCGCGCCCGGGGAGACGTACACCGGTACCACCTGGCTCTACGGGCTGCGCGAGAACGCCGCGGACCGGACGAACCTGGCGCTGGTGAACTTCTCCGACGCGCCGATGACGTTCCACGTGAGCCTCTTCTCCGGCGTCCTCGGGGAGAACGGCCGGGGCCCGGCGCTGGACCCCGACCTCACGCTCGGACCGGGCCAGTGGGCCCAGATCGGGAGCGTGCTCGCCCGCGCGAGCCCGCCGATCGCGCAGGGCTACGCCCGGGTCGACGTCGTGAAGGGGAGCGGCCCTTACCTGGCGTACGCCGTCTTCAACGACAACGGCACGAACGACGGCTCCTACGTCACCTCGGAGCCGAACGTGGTCGTCGCCGAGCCGGGCCTCCTGCCGGTCCTCGTCGAGACCAGGACGTTCGCGAGCGAGCTCGTCCTCACCAACGCCTACGAGACCGAGATGATCGTGACCCTGACGTACACCGAGTCGCGAACGCCTGCTCAGGGGATCGGCGGCTCGATCAACGAGGTCCTCGCCCCGCTCGAGCAGCGGATCATCCCGAACGCCCTCGACCACATGCGGAGGAAGGGGATCGGGATCGGACCGAAGGGCGGCGACTTCGCGGGCGGCCTCTTCGTGCGCTACTCCGGCGGGACCGGCACGGTCGCCGGCTACTCGGGCGCCCGCACCGCCGCGGCCTCGCGCACGGGCCCGGGCGGCTACGGCCTCTACTACCCGACGACGCCGGTGTCCCGGAGCGCCGCCGGCGACGCCTGGGTCTACGGCCTCGTGCAGGACGCCTCGTCGCGCTCCAACGTCGCGATCGCGAACGTCGGCGAGCGGGGCGGGATCATCGGCGTCCGCCTCGAGGTGTACGACGGGACGACCGGCCGCCTCGCCGGAGGCTCGCCGGAGGTCCTGATCGCGCCCCGCGGCTGGGTGCAATTCGAGGGTGTCCTGGCCCAGCTCGGCCTCGCCCAGGGATACGTGCGGGTCGTGCGGACGCAGGGAGTGGACGGGCTCGCCGCTTACGGCGTGGTGAACGACGGCCCGACGCCGGGCGCCGGGACGGACGACGGCAGCTTCGTGCCGTTCTCGGTCCGGTAGAGCGAGGGCCTGCCCGCGCCGGCGGACAGGCCCCCCGTCGGCTACTGCGAGACGACCATCGAGACGTACGACCCGTCGTCCGTGGCCACGCCGGGCGCCGCGCCGTCGTTCACCACCGCGTAGGCCTGGAACGTGCCGTCGCCGCTGATGACGGTGATCCGCGCGTAGCCGTTCGACGTGCCGGGCGCCAGCTCGGCGAGCACGTTGTTGATCTGCCTCCACTCGTACGGCTGGAGGGGGCCTATCGACTGACGGGACTTCAGGCCGCCCGTGTTGCCGTCGTAGATCTCCACCCGCACCGTGATCGGGGTGTTGGTGACGCCGGAGTTCACGATCGCGAGGTTCGAGCGCGTCGAGGAGCTCTGCTGGAGCCCGTACAGCCAGGCGTCCCGCGCCGAGCCGTCGTACGACTCGCCCGCGTAGAAGAGGCCGTACGAGCCGGGTCCCGTCGTGGAGGGCGACGACGTGCGCACCCCGGCGAGACCGGGGGTGAGCTTGTTGTCGGCGGAGAAGAGGACCGAGAGCGAGCCGGCGTACCCGCCACCCTTCGGGCCGATCGGGGCGCCCGCCTTGCGGAGCTCGTCGACCACGTTCGGGACGATCGCCTGCTCGAACGGCTCGAGGTCGATGTAGAAGACGCCGGTCGAGAAGCCGCCGGGATGCGCGAGCGCCTCGACGAACTCGAAGTACGCCTGAGCCTTCTGATCCGAGAGGTTGGTGAGCATCAGCTCGCTCGAGAAGCGGTCGCCGACCTCGACGATGACCGGGATTCCGAGGAACGCGTCGACCAGGCTGTCGGGCACGGCCGAAACGTAGGAGCCGTCGTTGGTACCGTTGTTGTTGAAGACGCCGTAGGCCAGGAACGGGGCCGAGCCGGGCAGCGGCTCGACGATGACCCAGCCCTCGGTCCAGCCCTTCCCGGTCTGGTCGAGGATGCCGTTGTACTGGTTCCATTCTCCCGGCGCGAGCGTGACCGGGTCGAAGGCGACGGCCGACTTGCCGTCGGCGTTCACGACCGTCATCTTCAGGACGGCGTTGCCCGAGGTCCCGGCATTCACCAGCGCCACGTTGCTCCGGTCCTCGCTGTTCTGCCGGAGGCCGAAGATCGCGACGGGCTCGGAGTAGACCTTCTTGGAGTCGACCGCGGGGTACGAGAGGCCGGCCCGGCCGACGCCGGGGACCGGCGCCGTCGTGCGCGCCGAGGCGTACCCCGCGCCGCCGTTGGAGAGCCCCTCGAACTCGACGCGGAGGGAGCCGCCCTGGTTGCTGTTCAGCGGGATCCCGAGGCCCTTGCCGCGCAGGTACTCGATCGCGTTGGCGACGACCAGCTGACGTCCGGGGGACAGCGTCTCGGTGACCGTCCCGCTCCCCTGTCCGCCGAAGACGGGCGACGCGGTGTAGCGCAGGCGCACCGTGGCCGTGGTGGTCCCGGCGTTGCTGAGCGTCAGCTCGGACGAGAAGCGGCCCGGCAGGTCGATGACGACCGCCACGACCTGGGCCGCGGTCGACGAGCCGGAGCCCGGCTTCGGCACCACCACCACCGATCGGGTGACGGTGTTCGACGAGCCGCCGGCGCTCGCCAGCAGGCTGACGGTGTACGTCCCCGGCTGCGAGAAGGCGTGCTCCGGGTTCTTCTGCGTGGACGTGTTGGAGCCGCCGGAGGCGGGGTCGCCGAAGCTCCACGACCAGGCCGTCGGGCTGCCGCGCGAGAGGTCCTCGAACGTCACCGTCTGCCCGGCCTGCGGCGAGGTGGGGGCGAAGCGGAAGTCGGCCGCCACGCTCCCGCTCGCGCCCTGCAGCACGCGGAGCACGATCCGCTCGGCGTCGTGCCCCACGATGAAGCGGTTGTTGTTCGGCTTGCCGGCCACCCACGGGACGTCCTCGGCGCCACCCACCGTCACGATGGCGCCGACCCAGTAGTTGCCGGCGGGCGTCCCGGCCGGCACCTTGAGCGGCGTGTCGTTCAGGGCCGCCTCCGCGTCCGACTCGGCGGAATTGAAGTCGACGTTGCCGATCGCGACGTCCGTCGGCTGGGGATACGGCCGCGAGCCGGCCGGGAAGATGTAGAACGTGATCCGGAACGGGCCGGCCTTCTGGCTCCCGATGCTCTGCACCAGCCACGGGCCGACCGTGAGCGCCTCGTCGGGAAGGACGGACGTCTTGGAGAGCGCGGTGTACGTCTGCTTGTACTTGTCGTTGGCGTAGACGTACGGAAAGATCGCGACGTCCACGAACGAGCGCGCGGCCGCCGGGTACTCGGTGCGGAGCGTCTTGGCGTCGATGCGGGAGACGAACTTCCCGACGTCGTCGTTCAGGTAGTTCATCGTGGAGAGGCTGTTGCCGAAGCCCGCGCCCTGCGGGATGTCGAAGATGTGGTGGAGTCCGAGCGTGTGCCCCACCTCGTGAAGGACCGTCGCCTGGACTGTCGCCGCCCCGCCCCGGGCGTCGTTCCCGGGAGCGAACCAGTCCCCCGTCCAGCCGGTCGGGAAGCCGGCGTTCACCACCACGTCGGTCTCGGTGAACCCGGCGCAGCCCGCGGGATCGAACTCCCGGCACTGGTTGAAGTCGCCGAAGTTGCCGTCCGGCTGGCTCACCGCCACGCCGAAGAGGGACCCCTCGAGCTCGATGCCGTAACGGGCGACGGAGTCGGCGGACGAGATGAAGACGTTCACCTCGTTCACCCCGTTCCCGGCGCTGCCGAGGCTCGAGCTGCCGTCGATCGAGACGTTGAACAGCTTGACGAAGCGGTTCCACTCCTCGAGGACGTCGGCCGCGGCCTGCTTGTGGGCCGCCGTGGACTGGACGCCCTTCACGACGTAGCTCCTGACGATGCCGGTCTGGAAGCCGCACCAGCACCCCTCGTTGTCGACCCAGCGCGCGGCACCGCTCGACTGGGCCGCCGCGGGGTCAGAGGAAAGAACGGTGAGGAAGGAGAGCGCGAGGGCCGGGAGGATCAGGCTCTTTCTCATGGCTCGCTCCTCACTTGCCCGCCGGCGCCGGCCGGTCGAGGGCACGCCGGAAGGCGTCGCGGAGGCGTCCGCGGGTCAGGGGCTCGGCGCCGGAGAGGACGTCGTCCTCCGCGGCCGCGAGCGTGCTCCGGCTCTTGGGCGCCTCGAGCGGGCGCCCCGACCCGTCGCTGTAGACGGGCTCCGACATGCCGGTGGCGCGGGGAGCCGAGGCCCGCGGCTCGCTCGCGCGCGAGAGGATCACGGTCTGCGGCTCGCCCGCGGGGACCGTGCGGGCGACGCGGGCGAGCTCCCCCTTCGCGTCCAGCGTGACCGCCCACCCCTCGACGTCGAGCAGGATGCGCTGCCCCGTCGCCTTCTCGGTCACCTCGCGGAACAGCCCCTGCTCGGCGCCCACGACCGGGGAATGCCACGGGCGGGTCAGGTCGTTGAGCGAGAGGACGTACGTGGCGCCGACCTCGAGGCGCGGCACGTGCGACACCTGGATCGACTTGCCGTCCACGGTGCCGCCGGCGAAGCTGACGACCACGAAGCGGCGCGGCTCCCCCTTCCACACCTCGTCGACCGAAAGCTCGTAGTCCGTGAAGATCATCTTCGCGTTCGAGCCCCAGCGCGTGGACGTGGACAGGACGGTGCCGACCACGATGGAGCGGCCGTTGCGGGCGATCTCGTCGAACGAGAGACGCCGGCCGAGGGCGCCCGCGGGAGGGGCTGCGGCGAAGGTGAGGGCGAGCACCGTCGGGACGACGGCAGAGCGGACGTGCTTCATGGCGCTACCTCCGAGATTCCGGAAAGTATAGGTTCGGGCGTCGCGGCCGTGCCTCCCCCGGAACCGGTCTTGATTCTGTCGCGGGACCCGCTACAATACGGCCGCATTTTTGACGGTACCGTCAAATTTTCCAGGAGCGTGACATGAGCGCGACCGCCGCCGCCACCACCACTCCCCTCCTCCGCACGTTCGACGACTGGGTCGACCTCTTCCGCGACTGGCAGCGGAAGATCGACCTCGAGGTCCCCGGCATCACGGACTACGTCTTCGACGCGAAGTACGGCGACCTGAAGTCCGACGAGATCGAGTACGGCGACTACGCCGGGCAGCGGAAGTGGGAGCGGGTCGGCCAGATCCCGCACGCCCCCGTCAAGGACGCGCTCCTGAACCTGATCGTCTACCAGGGGGATACCGAGTTCGCCTCGGTGGAGCAGCAGCGAAACCTCTTCCGCACCGCGCCGTCGGCGTTCGACCTCGAGTCGGCCACGCGGATCATGGCCGAGGAGATGCGCCACGGCTGGCAGATGTGCCACCTCCTGATCACCCACTTCGGCGACGCCGGACGGGTGGAGGCGCGGAAGCTCCTGGAGCGGCGCAGCTGGCAGCACAACCGCCTCCTCGGCTCCTTCAACGAGGACGTGCGGCACTGGATCGACTTCTACGTCTACACCGATTTCGTCGACCGGGACGGCAAGTTCCAGCTCAACATGCTGTCCACCTCGTCGTTCGCCCCGCTCGCCCGCTCGATGGGGCCGATGCTGAAGGAGGAGGCGTTCCACATCGGTACCGGGCAGACCGGTCTCGGCCGCATCCTGCGCGGCGGCCGGGTGACGTCGCCGATGCTCCAGAAGTACCTGAACAAGTGGATCCCCACGGCGTACGACCTCTTCGGCGTCGACGGCTCCTCGTCCGCCAACTGGCTCTACGTGTGGGGCCTGAAGGGTCGCTTCGACGAGCACCGCTGGGACGAGGCCGCCGACAAGGGAGCCCTGAACGAGCACTCGCGCGCGCTCTACCACGAGGAGGTCAAGCTGCTCGTGGCCCAGCTGAGCAAGTTCGTGGCCGAGGGCCAGCCCCCGCTCTACGCGCCGGACCTGAGGTTCAACCGTGCGATCGGCCGGCACAAGGGCGAGATGTGGAGCGTCACCGGGGAGAGGCTCGACGCCGAGGCGTACGCCGCGCACAGGGCCCAGGTGCTCCCGACCGAGGCCGACGAAGCGTCGCTGGCCGAGGTCTTCCAGGACCCGAGCTGGATCGCTGCCCGAGGCTGACGGGAGGACCGGCGCCCGGTCCTCCCCCCAGGGCCCCCACCCTTCGGCCGAACTTCCTCCTCTCGTGACCAGCGCTCCTTCCATCCGGCGGCGTCTGCTTGCCTGGTACGGCTCTCACCGGCGCGACCTTCCGTGGCGACGGACCTCGGACCCGTACGCGATCTGGATCTCCGAGGTGATGCTCCAGCAGACGACCGTCACCACCGCCGCTCCCCGTTTCGCGCGCTTCCTGGCGCGGTTTCCCGACGTGACGGCTCTCGCCGCGGCACCGGAGTCCGAGGTGCTCGCCGAGTGGAGCGGTCTCGGCTACTACGCGCGGGCCCGCAACCTCCGGCACGCGGCGGCGCGGATCGCCGCCTCCGGCGCGTTCCCCCGCACGTCGGCCGCCCTGCGGGAGCTGCCCGGAATCGGGCCGTACACCGCCGCCGCGATCGCCTCGATCGCGTTCGGAGAGCCGGTCGCGGTCGTGGACGGGAACGTGATCCGGGTGCTCGCCCGGCTCTTCGCCCTCGCCGTGGACCCGAAGGCGCCCCGCGACGTGGCGCGCGTCCAGGCGCTCGCCGACGCCCTCGTGCCCCGCGCCGCGCCCGGCGATCACAACCAGGCGTTGATGGAGCTGGGCGCGACGGTCTGCGCGCCGCGCTCTCCCCGTTGCGGCGTCTGCCCGCTCCGCACGGTCTGCGCGGCGGCTGCGGAGGGGACGCCGGAGCGTTATCCGTCCCCTCCGCCACGCACGCCTCCCCGGAGGCTCCGCCTGGCGGCCGGGCTCGCGCTGCGGGGCGGACGCCTCGTCCTCGTTCCCGACCGGCACCTCGTCGACGGACACCTCGTCGTTCCGCTCGTGGCGCTCGACCCCGGCGAGGACGCCGCGAGCGCGCTGAACCAAGCGTGGCCCGGCCTCGCCGGACGGAAGGCGGCCTCGCTCGAGCCCCTCGGCCGGATCTCGCACTCTGTGCTCGAGCGTCGCTATCGCGTCGAGCTCTTCCGCGTCACCGAGGGGCCGCGCGCCGGCCGGGCGGCGGTGCGTCTCGTGGCGCCCGGCCGCCTCGACGGCGTGCCGCACGGCGGTCTCCTCCGGAAGGCGTCGTCTAAGATCCCCGGGTGATCGTCGCCGCGCTCCACGGCTACCCGCTCGACCGCCGCCTCTGGGGCCCTCTCGGCCGTCTCGCCGAGGACGGCGCGCTCGGCCCGGACGTCCGGTTCTTCGCGCCCGACCTCCGGGGTCGCGGGACGTCCCGCCGGCCGGCCGCCGAGGTCCACACGATGTCGCTCCTCGCCGACGACCTCGCGGACGACCTGGACGACCTCGTCCCGAAGGGGGAGCCGCTCGTCCTGGCCGGCCTGTCGATGGGGGGCTACGTCCTCTTCGAGCTCCTCAGGCGGCACGGCGCCCGGCTCCGCGACCGGCTATCGGCCGTCGTCCTGTGCGACACCAGGGCGTCGGCGGACACCGAGGCCGGGCGTCTGAAGCGGCGCGAGTCGATCGAGGCGATCCGGAAGAGCGGCATCGAGGCGGCCCTCCACGCCATGCTCCCCGTCCTCCTCGGGCCGGCCTCCCGAGGCACCGACGCCGAGACGACGGCGCGCGCGATGATCCTCGCGACCCCGCCGGCCACCGCATGCGCCGACCTCGCCGGGATGGCGGTACGCGACGAGGGGTTCGAGGCCCTCTCGTGGCTGACGGTTCCGCTCCTCCTGGTGGTCGGGGAGGACGACACGGTCACGCCTCCCTCCGACGCCGAGGCGATGGCCGAGGTCGCCTCGCGCGTGCCGTTCGTGAGGCTCCTGACGATCCCGCAGGCGGGGCACCTGTCCCCGCTCGAGAGGCCGCACGAAGTCGCCGAGGGGATCGGCGCCCTGATCCGGCGGGTGGCCTAGAAGGAATGGCGCGCAGCCGGACGGCTCGGGCCGCCGTCGAGCCCGGGTCGGCCCGCCCCGAAGTCTCCTTCCTCCTCGCAGGCGGCGTCCTCCTGGCCGTGGTCCTCCCGTTCGTCCTCTACTCGGCTGCCTCGGACGAGGCGGTGCGGGAGTCGAAGCTGTTCCTGACGGCGGCGGCCGGGGCCGTGGTGCTGGCCGGCCTGGGGCGCGAGCCCGAGCTTCCGGGGCTTCGCCGCGGCTGGCTCCTGCCCGTGGCGGCGCTCGCCGGGCTGGTCCTGCTGTCTGCCCTCGCGAGCGCGGGAGGCGGGCTCGACCCGCTCACCGCGGTCGCGCTCCTCGCGCCCCTCCCCTTCGTCGCCGCCGGAGCCAGCCGGGGCGGAACCGCGATCGCACCGCGGGCGCTGACCGTCCTCGCCTGGTGCGGCGCGGCGACGGGCGTGCTCGCGGTGGCGCAGCGGTTCGGGGGCGTCCTGCGAATGCCGATCGCGGCCAGCGAGCCCCGGTTCTTCGCCACCGGCCTCGTCGGGAACCCGGGCGACGTCGGGGCGGCGCTCGTCCTGCCGGCGCTCCTCTTGTGGCATCGCGCGGTCTCGGGCGGTCCGGGGCGTCTGGCGGCGCTGGGAGGCTTCGCCGCCGTCCTCGCCGGAGTCGGCGGCACCGAGTCGGTCGGCCCTCTCGCCGCCATCGGGGCC
>CAYLNK010000101.1:0-19783 GCA_964384675.1 uncultured Holophagales bacterium
GCCACCAATGATCTGCGGTTGCCGTCCTCCCTAAGATGGATCAATAGCGTCATGGCGACCGGAATTGATCTTCCTGGCTGCCTGCACTACGACTGGCAGGAGAATCACTTTCGCGCTCTCACCGCCGAGGCCAGCGCTGTCACGAGGAGGATCGCCGTGCCCGTGGAGGAAGCTACTCGCGCTGAGGAGACTTCCACTCGGACTAACCGGTTTCTGGAGGCCCTCGCGATCGTACTTCCAGCCTTCTCGCTACTCCCGCCCATTACCGATCCGACGGCAAGGGCTGCGCTGGCCCTAAACATCGAGGCCGAGAAGCGAATGATGTATCGGTACATCTACGGGGGCCTGTCGCATCCCGAGTATGAGGCGTTTCGATCGGGCACGGCCTTCCAGACACGCGACCGACTCATCGATTCCGCCGAGAGGTTTCACCAAGCCGAGAGAAATCTCACGATACTCCTCGAGACGAGGGAACTGACGAAGGAAGTTCGTCCACACGCGCAGCGAGTCATTCTCGACGTCGTCAACGGGACACGATCCATCGAAGACGTACGCAGTGAGCTGGAACACGTGCGCGCCATTATTGAGGCAGCGCTCGAGGCGATGCCTACCACTACGTCGCTCTACGTTACATCCAGCGCCCAGTTTGTGCTGGGCCTCCTTGAGGGTGCCGAGAGCCTGTCAGGGCATGGCAGCCCGATTGTTGCGATGCAATCGCTGAAGGCCCTCTTCGAGGCTCTTCACGGTGTACACCAGGCGAAAAGGACTGCGGAGTTCTATAGCTTTCTCGGGCGGCAGTATCCGCTATCCTGGATCGCTGCGGTCCATGGTCAGAGGACAAGACAGGAATAGCGCAATGCCGGGGCGCGCAGCTCAACAACCGCGTGCACCGGACTCCCTTCGCTCGCCGGTGACGGCCAAGGGTTAGGCCGCGCTAGACTCGTCGGAGCGTGGGAAGGGGCAAACACTATTCGTGGTGGCGGCGATATGGCGAGAAGGCCGAAGCATTCTTGTATCGCGATGGCTGGGCGGCGTCACTGGCGTACGCCCTGCGGCTTCAAGGACGCTTGGTCAGCCGAACCCACCGCTTTGCTGTATCCACAGCTACTATTCAGGCACCACTCCGCGTCGCGTTCGCATCCGATCTACATGCGGGCCCACTTACAGACTCTCGCTTGTTTCAATCGGTCGGGGCCGCAATCGATCAATTGGCACCACATCTGATTCTTCTTGGCGGTGATTACGTCGGCCTCCATGAACGCCACATCGAAGCGCTTCGACCCTTCCTCAAGGCTCTCAACGCGTCGTATGGCGTCCTGGCGGTCCTTGGCAACCACGATCTCTGGCTCGATGATCGCCATATTCAGGCGGTGATTGCCGATGCCAGGGTAGTAGTCCTCTCCAATCAACTATTCCGTCTCCCACCACCTTTCGACCGAGTAGCCGTGTTCGGCTTGGACGAACCCGGGACGGGCGCGCCCGATGCCCTCCCCCTAGCCCAAGCGCCGCGCACCGACTTTCGCATACTTCTCATGCACTCTCCCCTCGGTCTCAAGCACGTCGCGACAGACCTCTTCGACGTCGCTTTCGCAGGTCACACTCACGGGGGGCAGATAGCGCTTCCAAGAGGCATCCCAATTGTCTTGCCTAGGGGCTCAGGGCAACGCAGATACGCCGCCGGACACTTCCGCTTAGACTCACGCAGGCAACTCCTCGTTAGTCGGGGGGTGGGCATGAGCGATATTCCCGTGCGCCTCTTCTCACCTTCAGAGGTTCACCTTTGCACTTTCGAGCCTGCGAACACTGCCAGGGCGAGCACGGCCTAACAACGGCGTGCAGCGGACTGGTTGTGGGAACGTTCCTGACATTGGATGGCGTGATGCAGGCGCCCCGCGGTCCCGATGAGGATCGCGACGGCGGCTTCCGGCACGGCGGGGGGTTTGTGCCCTGCTTCGATGAACGGGTTGTTCAGTCCCACGAGACAGGGAAATGGCTACGGGATTACCATCAGGCTTCTGATGAGCACGCCAATGCTCGAGGGCTGTTCGGCGAAACAGGACCTGGGAGATCCTGAACGGCCGAGCAGCAGAAGCCGTCCGAACGCTTGGTGGCATGTTCATTCGACCGGGAGACGGTCCCGGATACGTCCTGTTGCTTGACGTCAATGCAGCCATGACGATGAGTGGTGTAGAACGAACTTCAGAGGGGATTCTGTCGGTGATTGACGTCCTAGAGAGAGGCTAGCTCGGCGCGGAATTGCAGGCACACAAAACGCCGCCCAACAACGACGTGCAGCGGGCGAGCGTCGCTCGCCGCTGACGTCATGGGTTGGGCCGCGAAGAGCTCAATCACTTGAAGCATCAACGGCCCGTTTCTCAGGTCTTGGAGCGGAGGGCGCGATTGAAAATACCAGACTCGGTCGTAGTGGCTGCTATCGCTGGCATTGTCTCTCTGGTCGTTGCCACCCTCGCGCAGGCGGTTGCTGTCGTTCTGGCGCGGCGTCAAAGGACTCTCGGTGAGCTTCAACTCCAGCGCCATCTCACGGAGAAGCTCTACGATCTCCGGCTTCAACGATACACTGACGCCTTCGTTGCCACTGACCGCTTGAAGGCACAGTCAATCCTGGAGCGTGGCCAGGCTCCTGGCCACTTCGCAGGCGTGTCGCGAGACCTCGAAGCGTGGTTTTCCAGTGCGGCGCTTGTCGTGTCACCAACGTCCCTCAAGGCCTATTACGAGCTTCGGGACGCACTATCGGCGGTGTCGGCCCTTCCATGCTCCGACAATGACCTCATGCGCGTGTGGGCTGCGAAGTACGCACTCCGCCAGTCTCTTCGAGATGACGTCAAGCTCCTTTATGCCGAGGAGGCGCCTCCCCACACCGCGGCCGCCTGAGAGCGGGAGAGAAAGCCGGCAGGCGCAAGCGGATCCGGTCGTGAGGTGAGCTACGATGTGCGACGAAGGCGCCGGCCTGGCAGATTGAGCTGCGCGGATCCCGGGTGGAGGTGTCTGTGCGGACGGTGGTCGCCGGTATCGAGGGCGAACTCAGGCGATGCAAGGGGCTCACCGAAGCGGCGATGGACCGGCTACCCGACGCCGATCTCGCCGCCAGGGTGGGCGGGACGTCGAGCTCCGTCGCGAGGATCGCCTGGCACGTCAGCGGCAACTTGCCGTCGCGCTTGACGGACCTCCTGGGACTCCTGGGACACGTCAGCTACCACGTGCGTCAGATCGCTTTCGCGTCGAGGGAGCGGCCTGGTGACGGAGGGCGCTTCCTGAGCATCCTCCCTGGCTTCCGCGAATACGACGAACAGCCCGGTCCCAGGCGTGAACGTCGCCGTCCGGCGGGCTGTAGACCCTTGGGTCCGCGTCGATAGAGCCCAGCGATGCCCGAGCCCCTTCCTCCCGTCTATCGAAGACGAACTCCCCACGAGGTCCTTCAGTCTTCGAAGAAAGCGACCCTGAAGACGCTGAGCACGCGGGTGGGGTCCGTCCTCCGCCAGCGGGACCTCGGGATCTGCTACCTCGCAGCCGGGCGTGAGGGAGACGCCCTGGCGATCCTCGACCACGCTCATCGCGGCATCACGTTCCGCGGCAAGTACGACGTCTGGTACGCCGCGGCGTCCGCGTGCGTGGCTTCCAGGCATGTTCGCCGCGTGGTGTTGCGGGAGCCGGTGGACAGCGGGGAGGTTCAGCGTTTCCTGAATCCCCCGGCCCACGCCGTCATCTCCCAGCCCCTGCTCTGGACGGCTCCGTTCGTGCGGCGCCACGTCGCCGTCGAGCAGAGCCGCTTTCAGCCCTCCTTCTCGCACGCGAGACCCGAGGTCGCGATCGAGGCGCTCGCCTGGTGGAGCGCCACTCTGATCTTCTTCCTCGAGATGGCCCAGCTCGGCTATCCGCCTCAGGTGCCCGATCCCGACGTCAGAGAGCTCGAGACGTCCCTGGAGGAGGCCCTCGCCCGCCTGGGAGCCATCCTGGGCCCAGGGTCTACCCGGCGAACCGGTCGGCCGACGCTCAGGCGCGATCCGAGGGTGTGATGTACGCGCCCCGGCCGACCGTGGCGGCTGGCTTCCCGGCGTTCTCAGCGCGGGCAGTCCGCTCCGTCAGAGGTCGAAGTCCCACCGGATCGTCTCGCCCGTCCTGAGGGCGACGCGCTGCTCCGGCAGGTCCGCGCTGCCGAACGCGCGCGGCTCCGCCAGGTCGAACGCATGCACGTACCAGCCCCAGACGTGGTACGTGGACGGCGACGCCGGCTGCTCGACGATCTTCATCTCGAGTGTGTGGTGCCGTGAGGTGTCGGGAGGCAGCGGGATGCCAACGTAGTAGCGGTAGCTTGCGCCCGTTGTCGTCCCCCCGACAGGCAAACGGGTTCCGTCGAGGATGACCTCCAAGGTGAACCCGGGGGCGGCTTCGTGCTTCTCCACGCTGCCCGCGATCTCCATCCTCCGGCCCTCCGCCGAGGGTTCGGTCGGAGAACGCTGGCATGCTACGAGCGCGATCACCGCCATCGTCATCAGGCCGTTTCGTATTCTCATCACGGTCTTTTCGCCGCAAGACCCGTGCCGTACGCTCTCGAGGACGCAGGGCTACCCGGGCACCCGGGTGGCGGCGTGCTAGCTTCTTGCCGTGCGCGCCACCAGGATGGACCAGCACCGTCGGCAGCTCCTCTGTCTCGTCCTCGTCGCGCTCAGCGTTTTGGGTTGTGACGGAGCGGGCCGCTCCTCGGTTCCGCTGACGTCCGACCGTGTGCCCTCCGTCCTTCTGTTCAATGGAACCGGGACGTCCCCCAACGACGTCGCGGCGATCGAGACACTCCTGGCCAGGAGCGAGATCTCGTACTCGACCGCAGGCTCGGCGCAGCTCGACGAGATGGACGCGGCGCGACTGCGTACCTATCGGCTCGTCATCATCCCCGGCGGAGAATTCACCCGCATCGGGAACGGCATCCGGAAGGAGACGGCCGTGAAGCTCCGGGACGCCGTGCAGTCCGGTGTGAGCTACGTCGGCATCTGCGCCGGGGCGTTCTTCGCCGGCCGCTCGCCCTACAACGGCCTGGACCTGACCTCCGGCGTGCCGTTCGGCTTCTACTCGGCCGAGGCGCGTGGTGTCCGCAAGACGGCCGTGGCGATCTCGGGTGCCGGAACGCCGACCCTGGATCAGTACTGGGAGGATGGCCCTCAGCTGACCGGCTGGGGCGAGGTGGTCGGCAGGTACCCCGATGGGACGCCGGCCGTGGTGCAGGGGAAGTCCGGAAGCGGATGGGTCATCCTCTCCGGGGTCCATCCGGAGGCTCCGGAGAGCTGGCGTCGTGGCCTGGACTTCAGCACACCGGCGAGCGTCGACCACGCCTATGCCGTGACCCTCATCCGCTCGGCCCTGGAGCGGCGGCCGCTGCCGCATTTCTGAGGGGCCGGCCCCTCGGTGTGGGACCGGCCGTGCCCTGGCCCCACGTCGTGGGAGATCAGCTGAAGGGGTGCGTGGACGCCCGCACCGGGATCAGGGCATGGCCGCTTGGAGGGGCCGAGGGCAGGGATCAGGCCGGGACGAGCGACGGAGCGAGTTCGCCCAGCCCTGCGGTGTGAGCCGATCGATCGCCGACAAGGGATGCGCGGCGACCCGTAGCAGGACGTCGCGCAGGCAGGTCCTCACCGTCTTCGCGCGGGTCGGGTGTTGCCCGTAGTCGTGAACCCGCGGTGGCCGGCGAAATCGCGTGCGGCGGACCTGCCCCGCGTGCGATAACGGTCGAGGCTCGATGGGGAAGGAGCCGCCCCTTGACGGAGGAGACACGCCATGAACAAGGTGACGCCGTTCCTCATGTTCAACGACCAGCTCGAAGCGGCGATCGAGTTCTATACGGCGACGTTCCCGAACTCGGAGGTGCGCAGCGTCGCCCGCACCGGCGAGGGCGGTCCCATCAGCTCGGCCGAATTCGTCGTAGGCGGCCAGCTCTTCATGGGCTTCAACGGAGGTGCGTACTTCTGCTTCTCGGAGGGGGTCTCGCTCTACGTGGACTGCGTCGATCAGGATGAAGTTGATGAATACTGGGACAAGCTCGTGAAGGCAGGTGGGAAGCCCACGCAATGCGGTTGGATCAAGGATCCCTTCGGGCTCTCCTGGCAGATCGTCCCGAGACGATTCATGGAGCTGATCGGTGATGGCGACGCCAGGAAGGTGAAGGCCGTGATGGAAGCCATGATGACGATGGTGAAGCTCGACGTGGCTCAGCTCGAGAGGGCCTACAACGAGGCGTAGTCGTGCTCGTGCGGTCGGGCGCCCTCGAGCTGGAACGGCGACTGGCGAGCCCGGCTCGGCGCTCTCGGACGGTTTATCCTGGCCGCGTGATCGTCGTCTCCATGCCAGGGGGAAGCCGGGTTCGTTTCGTGCTGCTGCACACGTCCGTCGAGAAGGCGACGCGGTACTTCAACGGCGGGAGGTTCTGGCAGATTCCGAGCAACGTCGTGGAGGACGGGGAGGCGATCACCGAGGCGATCTGCCGGGTACTGGATCGTTACGGTCTACGTCCGAATGCGATCTGGGCGGCGGAGCACGCCCATCTGATCTACAACCGGCGCTTCACTCGGACTTCGCGTGGCTCTCCCGCGAGGTGTGCCTCGATCGGGTCCACTATCGCGGCCTAGGGAGGGACGGTCTGCGGTCGGTGCACGAGTACATCACGGGGGTCGCGGAGCCCGCCAAGGAGCTTGCCTCTATGCTTCACGGAGCCGCTGGTCGCCAGTCCCGGGTCCCACATGCTCGGCCGCCCAGGGCGTTCGTCGTCCTCGCCCTGATCTTGCTCGCCTCCTCCAGCGCCCAGGCCGGGCCGCCACCGACCGTCACGGATGTCGATGGCAACGAATATCGCACCGTCCTCATCGGGAGCCATCTGTGGCTCGCCGAGAATCTCCGCGTCACGCGCTCTCCGGATGCGGCTCCTCTTCCGTCGTTCGCCCCCGACGGCGTCGACTCCAACATCGCGCAGTTCGGCCGTCTCTACGCGTGGGAGTCGGCCCTGAAGGCATGCCCGGTGGGCTGGCACCTCCCGACGGACGCGGAGTGGTCTGCTCTCGAGGCGGCCGGAGCGCCGCCCCTGCAGCTACGTGACCCGGCGTTCTGGTCGCCGACCTTCCCGACGACCGCGGGCGCTCTCCAGCTCGGGGTGCGTCCTGCTGGCTACAGCAACGACGAAGGCTTCGACAACTACTTCCGCTCGCGTGCGGTCTTCTGGTCCGCCTCGCGGCAGGACGAGCATTTCGTCTGGTCGCGAGTTCTGGCGCGGGAAGGGGGACTTCGCCGGGCACCGCAGCATCCGCGGTATCGCTTCTCCGTCAGGTGCATCCAGAGCCGGTAGGTCGCACACTCCCGGGTCTCTAGGGCCGCAGCGCCCCGATGGAGGAGATCCGATGCTTCGACTCTCGCCTCGTTCTCTCGCGTTGGCCTGCCGGGCCACGTGCGGTGTGCTCCTTTCGGCACTGGTGGTCGCGTGCGCTTCCTCGGTGTCGCCGGCCGCGGGCTCCGGCAGCGAGACGAAGGCGCGCCTCACCCGTCAGGCGGACGAATGGGATCGAGCCATCGTCCGGAAGGACGTGGCGGCGATCGCGGCGAACATGGCGGACGACTTCCGGCAGATCCGGCGGGACGGGTCCGTCGTCGATAGGAAGACGTTCCTGGCCGACATCGTCTCGCCGGACCTCGTCATCGACCCTTACACGGTGGAGGACCTCGACGTGCGTCTTTACGGGGGCGTGGCGCTTCTCTCGGGGCGGACTCGGATGACGGGGACGTACGCCGGCAAGCCGTTCCGCTCACACTATCGCTACATCGACACGTACGTATTCCGGGACGGGCGGTGGGCGGTCTGCAGCGTCCAGATCACCGGCATCCCGGAGCCGTGATCGGAGGCGTGCGGACCGCGTTCCTCGCGTCCTACGATGAAGCGCAAGGCCACCGCTCTTCTGATCCTGCTCGCCGCGATACGGGTGGAAGCCCACGATGCCGAGACGTACCTGCTGCACCAGGCCGTCTCGAATCGCGAGACGATCGTCTATAGACGGGTCATCCGCTTCGATGACGAGAAGCACCTGTTCCACGTCCAGGACTACTTCGAGAACGGACGACTTCAGATGGACGCCTACTACACCTCCTTCGACAAACGAGTGAAGGAGGAGCTTCAGTGCAACTACCGTTCGAATACCAAGGAAGGGGCGTACAGGGAGTGGTACCAGAACGGCAAGATCAGGTTCCAAGGACGTTTCAGGCGGGGCAGACAGGATGGTGAGAGCACCGGCTGGTATGAGTCCGGGCAGAAGGAAGCGGAGGAGCACTGGCTTGGCGGGCAGCTGCACGGTCGGGTCAAGTACTGGTCGGAGAAGGGGGACCTCGAGTTCGACTCGACGTTCAGGCACGGCATGAACCAGCATCCCCGGAGCGTCACCTATTCCTACGTGTCCTACCTCCCGAGGGGCTATGACGCAGACGCGGCCGCGAGGTGGCCCCTGGTCATCTACCTGCACGGCGGTTCGGATCGGGGGACCGAGCTGAAGAGGGTCTACTCATCGGGGATTCCCGATCAGGTCCACAGGGGACGCGAGTTCCCGTTCGTCATGCTCGCTCCCCAGTGTCCCAGGCATCTCAGGTGGTCGACCGATGACTGGTTCGAGAGCTTCTACGAGGAAGCGATCGCCCGGTATCGAATCGACTCCGACAGGGTGTATCTCACCGGCCCGAGCCTCGGCGGCTCGGGTACCTGGTATATCGCGACCCGGTATCCCGACAGGTTCGCCGCGATCGCTCCGATGAGCGGCTTCACGAGTCATGTCGACTACATCGACGAGCACATCGCAAGTCTGTTCGAGGTGCCAGTTTGGGCCTTCCACGGAAGGGCAGACACCGTCGTTCCGTTCGAGGAGACGGAGCGGATCATCAGGAGGCTCGAGGGAAGGAACAGGAACCTGCGATTCTCGGCTGAGCCGGATGTCGGCCACTCGATCCACTGGCAGGTGTACCCGGGGCGCGACATCTACGATTGGCTCCTCAGCTACGACAGGCGATCGAGGAGATGACCTCGCCGTCCGCGCCTTGCCGTGACCCTCATCCGTTCGGCCCTGGAGAGGCGGCCGCAGCCGCATTCCTGACGTGCCGGTCTCCTCGGCGTGGGATCATTCCGGGAGAGGGAGGCGCGGGAGATGGGTGCAGACGTCCATGTCGAGGTGGTCTCTCCGAGGCTGCTGGCCGCCGTCGGGCGGGAGGTTGCCGCCGGCCGCGTTCAGCAGGCCTGGCGGCCCGCCCTCGATCAGGTCTGGGCCTTCCTTCGTTCGCAGCCCGGCCTGCGGACCGACGGACACAACATCTTCGTCTATCACCATCCCGCCGGGGACGGGGCTCCGGTGCAGGCCGAGTTCGGCGTCGAGGTCACACGGGAGTTCGCCGCGTCGGGCGAGGTCAGACCCGTCTGGACGCCGGGCGGGGAGGCCGCGGTGGTACCTCTTGGCCTGAGGCCGGGGAACGATGGCGATGGCAAACAGTGATTCTCGAGTGACGATCCACATGGTGGCGAGCCTCGACGGCTTCATCGCCCGCAGGGACGGGAGCGTCGAGTGGCTCGAGACCTCGGACAAGTTCGCGGGCGGAGAGACGATGGATGCGGCGTCCGTCGAGGCGTTCCTGAAGACGATCGATTGCTACGTCATGGGGTCGCGGACCTACGAGACGGCGATGAGCTTCGCGTCGAAGGGGTTTGGGTGGGCGTACGGCGACAAGCCCACCTTCGTCCTCACCCATCGGGAGCTGCCCCGGATCCGGGAGACCGTCGAGCTTTGCTCGGGTGACCTCGCGGAGCTGGTGACGGGCCGCCTGCGGCCCGCGTTCCGGAGCATCTGGTTCGTGGGAGGCGGTGTCGTTTCCGGGGAGTGCCTTCGTCTAGGGCTCGCCGACGAGGTTCGCTACTCGATCCTGCCGATCGTGATCGGGGACGGGATCCCGTTCTTCGAGAAGGTCGACCGGGACGTCGCCCTCCACCTGGTGGAGGTGAAGGCCTACGACAGCGGCATGGTGGGGCTTCGCTACGAGGTACGTCGCTAGGCGACGCGGCGCGCCGCGAGGGCCGGTACGCTATCCTCTCCGCTCAATCGAAGGGGGTGCGTGATGTCGTCGTCCAGCCGGACCCGGGCGTTCCGTTGCTTCGTGCTGCTCGTTCTCTTCCTCGTTCCTCAGAGCGCTCCCGCCGGCCTCTTCGGGCGGGTCCGCGACCGCCTGCGGCAGCGCGTCGACCAGCGCGTCGACAAGCTGAAGAAGCGGATCGAGGGGACGCTCGACCGCCCGTGCGGGGCCGAGTTCTCGGCCGCGCTGAATGCGGCCCTCGACGCCCAGAAGCGATGCCTCGCCGACCCGCCGGCGGGCAGCCCGGTCGACAAGTTCGAGAAGCTCTCCCAGAAGGAAGCGGACGCCTTCTGCGGCAAGCGCTCGGACGAGGAGTGTCTCGACTTCGTCCTGGACGAGCAGGAGAAGTTCTGCGACGTGAAGATTACGTCTCTCGTGGCGGAGGCGGCCAAGAGGAAGGCGGCGTGCCTGTCCGAGGACAAGAACTGCGTGGGGCTGAACGCGCGGCTGGCGGTCAACGCGGAGCAGATCGCCCTCCTGCAGGGGGACGTGCGCGTGGCGGAGGCCGCGCTGAAGGCGCTCCAGAACCGGCTGAAGAAGCAGCAGGAGGAGGACGCGAAGCTGCGCGCCCAGTGCAAGCCGTGAGGCGGTTTCCCGATAGCCGATCAGAGATGGCTTCGTAGCGCCCGGAGGGAGGCCGCCTCGCGGCCTCCCATCCCGTTGGGATCGCCCTCGACCTCCTCGATCAGCGCACGCGCCCCCGCGACGTCCCCCATCGCGGCGCGGAGCCACGCCTGCGCGGTCAGGAGCGTGCACACCTCCGCCTCGGACTCGAGGCCCTCGCCCGAGCCGGTGGACCAGGTGCCGAACTCCGATTGCCAGCTCTCGGCCGCGCGCAGGTGCGCGAGCGCCTCTTCGGCCAGGGCCGGGTCCCGATGGCGGTCGAACCAGCGGCGGACGTGCGTCGTGAGGAGGCCGTCCTCCGGCAGCCCCAGAAGGGCTCGCGCCCACGCTTCCTCCAGCACGCGCAGGCGCCCGACGGCGCTGTAACGATCGCGGGCAAGCTCCGCTCTCTCCCGTTCGACTTCGGCCGCGAAGTCTCTCATCGGCTCGTAACGGTATCCTCTCGCGCCATGTCCGACCAGATCGTCGTGAGCGGCCTGCGTAAGCAGTACCAGAAGGTGCTGGCCGTGGCGGGCGTGGACCTGCGGGTCGGCGCCGGCGAGGTCTTCGGCCTCCTGGGCCCGAACGGAGCCGGCAAGACGACGACGCTGGAGATGATGGAGGGGCTCACCCGGCCCGACGCCGGGGAGATCTCGATCTGCGGGCTCAACTGGCGCCAGCACGCGCCGGAGATCCGCGCCCGCATCGGCGTGCAGCTGCAGGCCACGAGCCTCTACAACAAGATCACGCCGCGGGAGGCGCTGGATCTCTTCGGGAGCTACTACCCGAAGCGGCGCTCCACCGCCGAGCTGCTCGCGCTGGTGCAGCTCGAGGACAAGGCCGACGCGTACCACGTGACGCTCTCGGGCGGGCAGGCGCAGCGGCTGGCCCTGGCGCTGGCCCTCGTGAACGACCCCGAGGTCGTCTTCCTCGACGAGCCGACCGCTGGCCTCGACCCCCAGGGACGCCGCTCGCTCTGGGAGGTCGTGCGGCGGATGAAGGCCGAGGGGCGGACGACGGTGATCACCACGCACTACATGGACGAGGCCGAGGCGCTCTGCGACCGGCTGGCGATCCTGGATCACGGCACGATCCTCCGGGCGGGGACGCCGGCGGAGCTGATCGCCGGCCTCGGGATCCCGAGCGTCGTCGAGCTGACGTTCGACGGGACGGCGCCCGAACCGTCCGCCTTCGCATCCCGCCTCGGCCTGGCCGTGGGGGCGCGCGGCGACCTGTGGGAGATCCTGACGCCGGATCCGAAGGCCCTCCTGCCGCGGCTCCTCACCGCGATCGAGGGCGAGCGCCTCGAATACAACCAGGTACACGTGCGGCGAGCGACGCTCGAGGACGTCTTCCTGAAGCTCACCGGAAGGAGCCTTCGCGAATGAGCCAGCCCAGCGCGTCCGCGTCGCGGCTGCCGAGCCCGCTCGGGCTCCTCTGGCAGCAGTTCCGGATCGAGTGGCGGCTCTACTCGCGCGATCGAGGCGCCATGTTCTGGGCGTTCCTCTTTCCGGTGCTGATGCTGTCGGCCTTCGGTGTGATCTTCCGCTCCGGCGGAAACACGGCGATGAAGCTGGTGCGTGTGGCTCCGGCTCGCGAGACGGCGCGGGACCGGGAGCTGCTGAAGGCGCTCGGGGAGTCTCACCTCTCCATCGACACGCTCCCCGCCGACGAGGCGGAGCGGCGGTGGGAGAAGGGGGAGACGACCGCGCAGCTGGAGGCGGTCGGCGACGGCTATCGCCTGCGCCTAAACAGCTATCGGATCGCGCAGGGGCAGGTGGCGGCCTCCGCGGCGAGCCAGGCCTTCCTGGTGGCGCAAGCGCGGCTGAACGGCTCTCCCGAGCCGGAGCGGATCCCCATCGTGGTGGAGAGTCCGGGCCACGCGCGCGCCGCCACGTACGCCGCGTTCCTGGTGCCCGGGCTGATCGGTCTCAACCTCCTCACGATGGGTCTCTTCGCCGTGGGGATGGTGACGGTCGCCTATCGGGAGAAGGGGAAGTTCCGCAGGCTCGCCGTGACGCCGCTCCCGAAGTGGGTCTTCCTGATGGGTCAGATCCTGCAGCGGGTCACCCTGGTGGCCGCGCAGACCACGTTGCTGCTGCTGGTCGCCCGGCTCCTCTTCAAGATCGAGAACCAGGGGTCGTACCTGCTCTTCGCGGGGCTGGTGGTCTACGGCACGGCGACGTTCCTGGCCATGGGCTTCGCCCTGTCGAGCTTCGCGTCGACGGTCGAGACGTACGGCGCCATCTCGAACCTCGTCTTCTTCCCGATGATGCTGCTGTCGGGCGTCTACTTCGGCCTGGACAGCGCGCCGCGCTGGATGCAGAACGCGGTGTCGCTCCTGCCTCTGGCGCCGTTCCTCCGGGTCCTGCGAGCCGTCTTCAACGACGGCGCAACGCTGGCCGGCCACGGCGCGGGGCTGGCGGTCATCGGCGTCTGGGCCGTGCTGCTCTTCCTCTTCGCGGTGAAGCGCTTCCGCTGGGTGTAGTTCCGATGGGCCTTCTCCGTCACGCACCCGCCGCCGTCAAGCGGGTGCACGGGGCGGCGTGGGCCGCGTTCGAGGCGGTCCATCAGCGGGCCTGGATCGCCTGGGCCCGGCGCCGCTACCGCGGGGAGTTCGATCGCGTCGGCGCGTTCTGTCTCTTCGTGGGGTATCCGCGCAGCGGGCACAGCCTGGTGGGCGCCCTGCTGAACGCCCATCGCCACGCGGTGATCTCGCACGAGCTGGACGCCGCTCCGTTGATCGTGGCGGGGATCGGGAGGGACGACCTCTACGCGCGCATCGTCGCCCGCGCCGCCTGGTTCGACCTGATCGGGAACCGGAGCAACTACGCGTATCAGGTGCCGGGGCAGTGGCAGGGCCGCTTCGAATCGCTGCGGGTGATCGGCGACAAGCGGGGCGGCAGCGTCACCCGTTGCCTGGCCGATCACCCGGATTTCCTTCCGCGCGTCCGCGCCCTGGTCGGTGTCCCCTTGCGGCTGGTGCACGTGGTGCGCGAGCCGTTCGACAACATCGCGGCCATCTCCATCTGGAACCGGACGTCCCTCGAGGAGGCCGCGGACTTCTTCTTTGCCCATTGCCGGACGACGGCCGCGCTCGACGCGCTCTGCGCACCGGGCGAGCTGATCACGATCCGGCACGAGGAGATGATCCGGGAGCCGGCGCCCACGCTCTCCCGCCTTTGCGCGTTCCTCGGCCTCGAGGCCGAGCCGGGCTACCTGCGCGACGCCACGAGCATCGTCCTCGACGCACCGACCCGCACGCGCCGGAAGGTGACCTGGACCCCCGAGCTGACCCGGAGCGTCACGGAACGGGCCGCGGCGTATCCGTTCCTCGCCGTCGGGGAGCCGGAGGGCTGACGGCGTGGCCCTCCTGCGGCAGGTGCTCCAGGTGTCCGCCTCGATCTGGTGCGTGCGCCAGCCGTCGTACCTGACGTGCTCGTACGCGGTGCGGACTCCCGACGGCGTCGTCCTGGTCGACGCGGGAATGGACTCCACGGGCTCGGACGTCCGGGCGCTGCTCGAGGCGATGGGCGAAGGCGAGCGGTCCGTCCGGGCCGTCCTTCTCACACACTGGCACAACGACCACGCCGCCGGGGCGCGCGCCACGCAGCAGCGCTCGGGCTGCGGGGTCCACTACCACGCCGCGGACGCGCCGTGGTTGTCGCGCGCGACGGCCCGGGGCGGCCTGCGGGGGTGGATCGCGAGGCGGATGCCGGAGTGGGGCCTCGGCATCCTGTTCATCGGCCTCCTGGGCGAGGCCGTGCCGGAGGCGGTCTCGGCGACTTCATACCTCGCGGACGGTCAGGTCCTCTCCGGGCTCGAGGTGATCGAGACGCCCGGTCACACGCCGGGACATCTCAGCTTCTACTACCCGCCCGAGCGGGCGCTCTTCGCGGGCGATGCCCTCGCGGTGATCGACGGGAAGGTCAGGTTCATGGCACGGCCGGTGACGCTGGACGTCGCGGCGGCCCGGCTGTCGATGGTGCGATGCCTGTCGCGGGATATCGGCATCCTCTGCCCGGGGCACCGCGAGCCGCTCACCGTGGGCGTCGAGGCGGCCTGCGACCGGATGCGCCAGCACCTCGCGTCGGGCGGCCGCTGGCCGTTCCTCGGCTGAGCTCGGCCGGTCAGGACACGGCGGCGCCGGCCGCGTCGAGCCGCAGCTCGGCGCCCAGGGCCACCCGGATCGAGCGGGGACCGGTGTACGGACGGCGGCCGTGCGCGACGAGGATGTTGTCGACGAGGAGGACGTCGCGCGCCTCCCACGCGAATGTCGTCTCGACCCGCTCGTAGGCGGCGCCGATCTCGAGCGCCGTCGCATCGTCGAGCGGGGCGCCGTCGCCCCAGCGGACGTCGCGCGGGAGGCCGTCCTCGCCGAGGCGGCGAGTCAGCAGGCGCCGCGCCTCGGACGGGAGGAAGGCCGGGTGGTGCAGGAGCACCTGGCCGAACAGGACCTCCTCGCCGGTGCGGGGGTGGCGGATCACCGCCGGGCGCCGCAGGCTGATGCGTGGTGTGCCGTCGCGCCACTCGAGCACGGCCCCGTCCGCGCGGCAGCGCTCTTCCACGAAGTCGCGGTCCGAGGTGCCGAAGAGCTGCTGCCACGGGAGGTCGAGCCCCGGAACGAAGCCGCGAACGTAGCGAAGGCCCCGCTCCCGGAGCGCGTTCGCGAGCGACGGCGGGAGCGCGGCGAGGAGGCGTCGGCCGTCGGCCACCGGCGTCTCCCCGCCGCTCTCGGCGGGGCGCTCGCACAGGAACCACTGCCGCCTCGGGAAGGAGACGCGGTGGGCGGCCTCGTTGTGAAGCCGGATCGTCTCGCGGGCCGGATACGGCGTGGTGCGGTAGGTCGCCCCCTCGGCACGCGGCAGCTCCGGGTAGTCGGCCACCAGGCCGTCGCCGAGCGCGCGCGCCGCGGCCTCGAATGCCTCGGCAGGTGTCGGTGGGGGCGCTCCGCCCCCCACACCCCCAGGGGAGGCCGGCGGCTCCTCCGTCGCCGCGGCGTCCGCCACCGCGAATCCGCGGAAGAGGAGCGCGCCGTGCCGGAGCAGCGCGGTCTCGACGTCCGCGCGGTGGGCGGCGAGGAAGGCCGCGAGGTCGCTCTCCGCGCCGGGCGGGACGAGGTGGGGAAGCTCGCTCACGCGTGCCCCCTCGCCGTCTCGACGGGGCCGGCCAGCTCGCGGGCGAGCGCGGACGCGAGGTCGGGCAGGCGGGCGGGCTCGAAGGAGAGGCCGTCCGCGGCCTCCGCCTGGAAGCGAGGATCGAGGCTCTGCCAGGTCGGAAGGACGCCGGCCTCGGCCCCGAGGAGGACGACGCGTGCCCGCCGCGGCCGGCGCGGCCGATGTCGCCTCGCGGCGAGGCGGTGCGCCTCGCGGAGCCGCGTCTCCAGCGCGTGCTCCCGCTCGCGCGCTGGCCCGTCCGGTGCGCCGAACGCCGTGCGCACCTCGCGCCAGAGGCGCGCCAGCGGACGCTCGAGATCCGGTGGCTCGAGGAGCGCGACGACGTCGACCGACTCGGCTGACTCGGCAGCGGCTTCGACGAGGCACGCCATCTCGAGGGCCACGAGGCCGCCGACGCAGCGCCCGACGAGCCGGTAGGGACCGGCGATGCGCGCGGCGCGCAGCGTCTCGAGGTACGCGGCCGCCATCTCCGCCACGCTCTCGTGGGGTGGCTCCCGCCCGTCGAGGCCGCGGCCGCGGAGCGCCACGACGTCGAGCGTGGGCGGCAGATGGCGGGCCAGCGCGAAGAAGCCGATGACCTGACCGCCGGCCGGATGGACGCAGATCAGCGGCGGCTCCGTGCCGCGCACGCGGATCGGGACGAGCAGCGAGCCGGCGGCCGGGCGCGGACGCGGTCCTGGGCGGAGGAGAGACTCCTGAGCCGCGAGCGTCCGCGCGACGAGGAGATCGGCCGGCACGAGGCGGCGGCCGAAGCGACCCTCGATGCGCGCGCAAAGCTCGGCCGCGAGGAGCGAGTCCCCGCCGAGCGCGAAGAAGTCGTCCGACGGCGACACGTTGGGCACGCCGAGCAGCGCTTGCCAGACTTCGGCGAGAGTCTCCGGCTTCGTCGATGCGACGGGCTTGCCGTCCGCGGCGTTGGTCGGCGGGGACGCCGCCGGCGCTTCCATCGCCGCGGCGCGGGCCGCGAGGGCCTGCCGGTCGACCTTCCCGGTCGGCGTCAACGGCAGCTCGGCGAGAGCCTCGATCCGCGCCGGGACGAACGGCGCGGGGAGGCGTGACGCGAGCGTGCTGCGGAGGCGGGCCGGATCGGCGTTCCCGTTGGCCGCCACGAACGCGACGAGGATCGTCTCGCCGAGCGCGTCGACGCCCGCCACGACGGCCGCCTCGTCGACTCCGTCGCAGGCGAGGAGCGCGGCCTCGACCTCGGGCGCCGAGACCCGGTGTCCCCGCACCTTCAGGAGCGCATCGCGCCGGCCGACGTGGACGAGGAGCCCGTCCGCGGTGAGCCGCCCGAGGTCCCCGGTGCGGTACCGGCGCTCGCCATCGGGTCGGGACTCGATGCCGTCGGCGTCGGTGTCCGCGAGGAATCGACCGGTCACGACGATCCAGCCGACCTCGCCGGCCGCCACGGGTGTGCCGTCCTCGGCGAGGAGTTCGACGGACTTGCCGTCGACCACGCGGCCCACGGGCAGGACGCCGTCGGGCACCGGCGTCGAGGCGTCCACCACGAACGTGGCGATCGTGCTCGTCTCCGTCGACGAGAAGCGGTGCTCCAGCAGGGCCGACGCGGGGAAGAGCCGCCGGAAGCGCCGGACGTCGTCGCCGTGGACGGGCTCGCCGGCCAGCGCCACGAGGCGCACGTCCGGACCGAGCGGCCCGGGCCCGGCATGGAGGAGCCGGCGAAAGACCGTTACCGGCGGGTGCAGGTGAGTGATCCGCTCGTCGCGCAGCCACGCGGGGAAGGGCCCGAGGCCCAGGCGCGCAAGCGGGTAGGCAGAGAGCGTCGCCCCGGAGAGGAGCGCGCCCCAGACGTCCACCTCGGCCGCCACGAAGCGGCAGGAGAAGAGGTGCGAGACGCGGTCGCCGGGCCCGACGGCGTGCGCGTCGGCGAGGAGGCGCACGCGGTCGAGGATGGTGAGGTGGCTGCGGCGCACCTTCTTCGGGGCACCGGTCGATCCCGAGGTGACGACGATCGATGCCGTCGACGACGGATCGACGACGTGCGCCGGCGCCGGGCCGCCGGTCAGGGAGTCGACGTCGAGGACACGGGCGGTACTCCGCGCGCCGAGCCGCTCGCCAAGCGCGCGCGTCGCCCCGTCCACGAGGACGCGGACCGGTGAGAGGTCGGCGAGCAGCCGCGCCAGGTGCGGCTCCGGCGCCGTGGCGTCGAGGACGGCGTACGCGCCGCCGGCGCGGAGGATGCCGAGGAGCGCCGGGATTTCCTTCAGCGGGTCGTCCGCCAGGAGGACGGCGACCGTGCCGCCGCTCCTTAGCGGATCGCCGAGGGCGGCGGCGATCCGGAGCGACGCCGCGTGGAGTGCGCCGTACGTCATCTCCTCGCCGCCCGAGCGAAGGGCGATCCGCTCCGGCCCCTCCTCGACCCGCCGGGCAATGGCCTCGTGGATCGTCGGTCCGACGGTCACGCCTCGTCCCCGAGGCTCGCGACCCGGCGGGCGGGGGCGGCGGCCGCGGCCACCGCGATCGCGATCAGCCGTCGGCTCAGCCGCTCGAGCGCCGCGGTCGAGAAGAGGTCAGCCGGCGTCTCGAGCCAGCCTTCGAGCGGCCCCTCGCCGGCGTCGACGAGGAGCAGCGTCAGGTCGTGCTTGGCGATCTCGCGGCGCGTGGCGCGGGGCGACAGCACGAGGCCGCCGGCGGCCAGCGGGGGCCGGTCGGCGCGATGGAGGACGAGCCGCACGGAGAACGGCACGTCGTCGCCGAGCGCCTCGATCGGCAGCTCCTGGTGCCCGAACGCCTCGCGGCACGTCGAGCGCGTCCGCGAGAGGAGGTCGCGGAACGGCACGCCCGGATCGACGCGCGTCCGGAGCGTCACGTGGTTCCCGAGGAACGCCACCATCGACGCCAGCTCCGGCCTCGTCCGGCCCGCGACGGGCGTGCCGATCGGCACGTCGCCGGCGCCGGTCTCGAGATGCAGGAACGCGCCGTAGATGGCGAGGAGCGCCTCGAAGAGGGTGGAGCCCTCGTCGCGCGCCAGGTGACGCAGTGCGTCGCTCACCGGCGAGGGGATCGCGACCGGATGCCGCACGCCGTCGTAGCGGCTCGCCGCCGTCGCGCGCCGGGGCGTCGACGAGGCCTCGCGGTGGCGGGCCGGCAGATCGAGCCGCGGCGTTCCGGCGAGCGTCCTCTCCCAGAACGCGCGCTGTCGTCTCGCCTCGTCGCCCGTCAGCCAGGCCGACTCGGCGGCCACCCGCTCGCCGGGCCCCCAGCCGGGGATCGTCCTCTCGACGCTCCTCGCCTCGTAGCGCCGCGCCAGCTCCTCGATCAGGAGGCCGGGCATCCAGCGGCCCGAGCTGCCCGGGTACGGGATGCCCATCGACCAGCAGTCCGCCACGAGGTGGTGCGCGGTGAGGAGGAGGAGATGCTCCTCGGGCCCGAGCCGGAGGAGACGTGCCCGGAAGAGCGGGGCGGCGTGGAGGTCGAATGGACGCGTGGCCTCCGCCGACAGGAGGGACTCGAGGTCGGTGCGCTCGACGTCCTCGGCATCCTCGATCGTGAGATCGAGCGGCACGTCGGGCTCCACCACCTGCCTCGGTCCCGCGATGAAGCGTGTGCGCAACGCGCCGTGTCGCGCCAGCACCCCGCGCAGAGCGCTCGCGAGCCGGTCGACGTCGAGCGGGCCGGTCAGCGTGACCGCGCGCGGGATGTTGTACGCGGCCACCGACGCGGGCCCCTCGACCTCGATCCGCGAAAGGAGGCGCGCCTGGGAGAGGGAGAGCGGGATCGGTCCCGAGGCGGCCGTGACGGGGGCTGCGCGCGGCGCCGCCTCGACCGCCGCGGCGAGGGCGCCGAGCGTCTGCGATTCGAGGAGCGCGCGCAGCGGCAGCTCGATGCCC
>CAYLNK010000102.1:0-19526 GCA_964384675.1 uncultured Holophagales bacterium
CCTGCCGGACGCGGCCGCGCGGCTCGGCGTCGCGACGGAGCCGGCGTTCACGGGGGGAGAAGAGAAGCGGCGGGTCGACCTCCTCGGATCCTCTACCCCGGCCCGACGCCGCGCCCGGCGTCTCGCGGCGGTGCTCCTCGGCCCGCGCTCACCCGGCCCCGCGCGGCTCGTGCGGCTCGACGCGGACACCTTCGTCGCCGCGTTCCCGGCGGGAGAGATCCCAGAGGAGCGCCAGCTCGGGAACCCCGACGCCATCGCGCGGCGGTGGGCGGAAGGCGCCGTCTTCCGGCTCGACGGAGCCGAGGATCTCGACGGGGCTGTGAGGCTCGTCACACAACTGGCCGGTGCCGCGCCGCCACGCGACTGACCACGGTTTCGCATCTCCCTATACTGGCCGCCGCATGCGGCGACCCCGGGTCCTCCTGGCGCACTCCTACTTCCTCGCCTTCGACGCGAAGCAGACCCGGAAGATGAAGCCGTATCCGCCGCTCGCCACGCTCGTGACCGCGGCGGTCCTCCGACGGGCCGGCTACGAGGTGGCCCTCTTCGACGCGATGCTGGCGAGGAGCGAGGAGGAGTTCGACGCCGCCCTCGCCGCCGCGCGCCCCGACGTCGTCGGCTTCTTCGAGGACAACTTCAACTTCCTCACGAAGATGTGCACGCTGCGGATGCGCGAGGCGGCCCTCCGGATGGCGGCGACGGCCAAGGCCTCCGGGTGTCACGTCGCCGTCAACGGCTCCGACGCCGCCGACCAGCCCGAGCTCTATCTCTCGGCCGGCGCGGACGCCGTGATCCTGGGCGAGACCGAGGAGACGTTCCTGGAGCTGCTCGACGCCTGGTCGGCCTCGCGCGACGTGGCCGGCGTCCCGGGTCTGGCCCTCCTCACGGGAGGCACGCCCGCGCGGACCCGGCCCCGGCCGTTCGTGGAGGCGCTCGACTCTCTCCCGCTCCCCGCCTGGGACCTCGTGGACGTCGACAGGTACCGGGAGGCGTGGGTCCGCGCCCATCGGAGGCTCTCCTGGAACGTCGTCACCACACGCGGGTGCCCGTTCCATTGCAACTGGTGCGCAAAACCGCTCTACGGCACGCGCTACGCCCAGCGGAGCCCGGCGAACGTGGCCGACGAGCTCCTCGCGCTGAAGAGCCGCGTCGCGCCGGACCACGTCTGGTTCGCGGACGACATCTTCGGTCTGACGCCGCGCTGGATCGAGCGGTTCGCCGAGGAGGTCGACGCGCGCGCCGCGCACATCCCGTTCACGATGCAGTCGCGCGTCGACCTGATGACCCCGTCCGCGGTCGAGGCGCTCGCCCACGCCGGCGCCGAGGAGGTGTGGCTGGGCGTCGAATCGGGCTCGCAGCGGGTGCTCGACGCCATGGACAAGGGGACCCGCATCCCTCAGGTGCGCGAGGCGACGCGGGCGCTGAAGTCGCACGGGATCCGGGCGTCGTGGTTCCTGCAGCTCGGCTACCCGGGCGAGGAGTGGGAGGAGATCCTCCTGACGCGGGACCTCCTGCGCGACGAGAAGCCGCACGACATCGGGGTCTCGGTGGCGTACCCGCTTCCGGGCACCGCGTTCTACGAGCGGGTGAAGGACCAGCTGGGCGAGCGCACCAACTGGCGTGACAGCGACGACCTGGAGACTCTCTTCGAGGGGACGTACCACGGCGGCTTCTACAAGCGTGTGCGCGATCTCCTCCACGAGGAGGCGCTCCCCGGGGCGGGAGAGGCACGCGCGGCGCTGGACCGGCGCTGGGCCGGGCTCGAGGCGCGTCTCGACGAGTTCCGCTCCCCCTCCCCGACCCTCCCGCGATCTCCCGGGAACCTGGCGGCGTTCCAGCCGGCGCACCCCCCGGGCGGACGGTGATACTCCTCGTCAACCCGCGGGCGACGAAGCCGGGCTTCCGCCGCTTCCCGCTCTCGGTGATGGCGCTCGGGGCCGTCCTCCCCCCGGAACGCACCTGGCAGATCGTCGACCTCAACCGGCCGGTCGCCGACCCGTTCGAGGAGGTGGCCGCCCGTGTCGACGCAGCGGCGGCGGGCGGCGACCCGGTGACGCTCCTCGCCTTCACCGTGATGCCGGGCCCGCAGCTCGCGGCGGCGGTGCCGCTCACGAAGAGGCTCAAGGAGCGATATCCACGGATCCCGACCGTCTGGGGCGGCTACTTCCCGAGCCTCTACCCGAAGCCGGCGGGGAACGCTCCGTTCGTCGACTGGATCGTGCGCGGGCAGGGCGAGGCGACGTTCCTCGAGCTCCTCGACGTGCTGGACGGCCGGCGCGATCCGTCGACCGTCCTCGGCCTCGGCACCCGCGACGGCGGCACGCTCCGCCTGAATCCGGAGCGTCCGTGGCTCGGGCCCGACGAATGGCCGCCGCCGCCGTACGACCGGATCGACGTCGGCGAGTACCTCGAGTCGACGTACCTCGGGCGCCGCTCGGGCGTCTACCAGGCGTCGATCGGCTGCCCCTACACCTGCAATTTCTGCGGCGTGATCTCGGTGTACGGGAGCCGGGAGAAGCAGGAGGATCCGGCTCGCACCGTCGCCAATCTCCGGCTCCTCGTGGACCGCCACGGGATGGACGGGCTCCACTTCTACGACAACAACTTCTTCACCGGGGAGGCCCACGCGCGGGAGATCTCCGAGCGCCTGACGCCGCTCGGCCTCTCCTGGTGGTGCGAGGCGCGCATCGACGCGATGCTCCGCTTCGACGACGCGACGTGGCGGAAGATCAAGGCCTCCGGGCTCCGGATGGCGTACTTCGGCGCGGAGTCGGGCTCGGACGAGGTGCTTCGCCGGATGAGCAAGAACCTCACCACGGAGCAGACCCTCGCGCTCGCGGCCCGGATGCGTGAGCACGGCATCGTCCCGGAGCTCTCCTTCATGCTCGGCGGACCCGACGACCCGGAGAAGGAGATCGACGACACGCTCGCCTTCATGCGGAAGCTGAAGGGCGTGAACCCGGCCTGCGAGCTGATCTTCTACTTCTACACGCCGATCCCGCAGCGCGAGGGGACGTACGGCGGGATCGACCCGCTGGCCGGCACCCCGGAAGCCCTCGAGGACTGGACCCATCCCGAGTGGATCGGCTGGATGACCCACGAGAAGCCGGACGTGCCGTGGATGACCCCGCGCCTGAGGGCCCGGGTCGAGGACTTCGAGCTCGTGCTGAAGAGCCGCTTCCCCTCCGCCCTCGACGTGAAGACCCGCGACTGGGGGAAGCACCTCGCCCGGCAGCTCTCGTGGAGCCGCTGGAACGAGGGGCGCTTCGAGAACCCGCGCCTCCTGCGGGGCGTGCGCCGGCTCGCCCACATTCCGCCCGACGAGCGCCAGCTCTACGGCCACCTCCGGCCGGCGGACGCCGCCTCGTGACCGACCTCCTCCTCACCCACGGCTACTACCTCGCCGAGGACGAGAAGGAGCGCGAGATCATGAAGCCGTACCCGACGCTCGGGCTCCTCTATCTCTCTGCGTACCTCAAGCGCGCCGGTTTCACGATGGAGGTCCTCGACACGACGTTCGCCACCCGCGACGACCTCGCGGCGAGGCTCGCGCGGGGACCGGGCGTCGTCGGGATCTACACCAACCTCATGACGCGGCCGGGCGTTCTCTTCGCGGCCCGCGAAGCGAAGCGCCGCGGCTGGACCGTCGTCCTCGGCGGCCCGGAGAGCGCGAGCTATCCGGAGGAGTACCTCGCGCGGGGGGCGGACGTGATCGTGGTGGGCGAGGGCGAGTCGACGATGTCCGAGCTCCTGCCCGCCCTCTCCGCGCGCGGCCCGCATCGCCTGCACGACGTGGCCGGCGTCGTCTTCCGCGACGAGGCGGGCGCGCTCGTCACGACGGCGGAGCGGGAGAAGATCGCCGACCTCGATTCGATCCCGTGGCCCGACCGCGAGGCGATCGACACCGCCCGGTACGTCGACGTCTGGCGCACGCATCACGGGATGGGGAGCGTCAATCTGATCACCGCGCGAGGCTGCCCCTACCGCTGCAACTGGTGCTCTCACGCCGTCTTCGGCTTCTCGCACCGGCGCCGCTCCGCGCGCGACGTGGCGGAAGAGGTCGTCGAGATCCGCGACCGGTACCGCCCCGACCAGCTCTGGTACGCGGACGACGTCTTCACCATCAACCACCGGTGGCTCTTCGACTACGCGGCCGAGCTGAAGGCGCGCGACGTGAAGCTGCCGTTCGAGACGATCTCGCGCGCCGACCGGATGATGAGCGACGACGTCCTCGCCACGCTGGCGGCGATGGGCTGCTACCGGGTCTGGATCGGCTCGGAGAGCGGGAGCCAGCGGGTCCTCGACGCCATGCAGCGCGGGGTCACCGTGGAGCAGGTGCGCTGGGCGACCAAGGCCGCGCAACGACATGGGATGCAGGTGGGGATGTTCCTGATGTGGGGCTACGACGGCGAGACCGTCGACGACATCGAGGCGACCGTGGAGCACGTGAAGGCCGCGAACCCCGACGTCTTTTTCACCACCGTCTCCTACCCGATCAAGGGGACCGGCTACTTCGACAAGGTCGCCCCGTCGGTCGTCCTCGAGAAGGAGTGGGAGACCGCGAGCGACCGCGACTTCAAGGTGAGGGGACGCCACTCGCGCGGCTACTACCGGTTCGCCGACCAGTGGCTCAAGAACGAGGTGGCCGCGTTCCGGCTCGACGGGACGGATCCGGACGGCGCGGCGGGCAAGCGGGCCGCGGCTCTCGCGGCGCGGGCCGGGCTCGAGGCCGCCGCGACGGAGGTGGAGGCATGACCCGTGTTGCCGCGGGCGCGGGGCCGGCCCCGTCGCCCTTCGACCTCCTCGCCCACTCGTACGACGAGACGTTCACCCGGAGCGCCATCGGTCTGACGATGCGGCGCGCGGTGTGGCGCCACCTCGACCGTGCGTTCGGGCCGGGCGAGCAGGTGCTGGAGCTCGGCTGCGGCACCGGGGAAGACGCGATCCATCTGGCGGCGCGTGGCGTGAAGGTCCTGGCGACCGACGCCTCCCCCGCCATGGTCGACGCCGCCCGCCGGAAGGTGACCGAGCTGCGCCTCTCGCGGCGCGTCCGCGTGAAGCCGCTCCGGATCGAGGACCTCGGCTCGCTCCGCGCCTCGCCGGTCTTCGACGGCGCGTTCTCCAACTTCGGCGCGATGAACTGCGTGCCGCACCTCGCCCCGGTGGCCGAGGCGCTCGCGCACCGGCTCCGGCCCGGCTCTCCCGTGCTCCTCTGCTTCATGGGCCGCTACGTGCCGTGGGAGTGGGCGTGGTTCCTCATGAAGGGAGAGCCGCAGAAGGCGTTCCGCCGGCTCTCGCCGAACGGCGTCTCGTGGCGCGGGCTCTCGATCCGCTACCCCGGCCTCGGGGCGATCCGCGCTGCGTTCGAAGGGCCGTTCGCGTTCCGCCGGGCGTACGCGATCGGTGCGCTCGTGCCGCCGTCGTACGCGGAGAGCTTCGTGTCGCGCGCCCCGCGCCTCCTCGCCCTCCTCGACCGCCTGGAGCGCTCGATCGAGACCAGGTTCCCTCTGCCGTACCTCTCGGACCACGTCCTCGTCGCGCTCGAGAGGCGATGACGTCGCCTCCCCTTCCGAGGGGCGAGCCGATCGATCGCCTGCCGATCGTGATCCTCTACCCGCACGCCCGCTGCAACTGCCGCTGCGTGATGTGCGACATCTGGAAGGAGCGCGAGCCCAAGGAGATCGCCCCTGGCGAAGTGGTCCGGTGGCTCCCGGAGTGGGCCGACCTCGGCGTGGAGCGCCTGGTCCTGTCCGGCGGCGAGCCGCTGATGCACTCCGACCTCTGGGCGATCGCGGCCCCGCTCCGCGCGGCCGGGATCCGCGTGACGCTCCTCTCGTCCGGGCTCCTCCTGGCGCGCGACGCCGAGATGATCGCCGCGCACGTGGACGACGTGATCGTGAGCCTCGACGGGCCGCGCGACGTCCACGACGCCATCCGGAACGTCCCGCGCGCGTACGAGCGCTTGGCCGATGGGGTCGCGGCGCTCCGGGCGCGGCGGCCGGGGATCGCCGTCACCGCGCGCTGCACCGTGCAGCGGGCCAACTTCCGCCACCTGTGCTCGACCGTCGCCGCCGCCCGGGCGATCGGCCTTCACGCGATCAGCTTCCTCGCGGCCGACGTCTCGAGCGAGGCGTTCCGCCGGCCCGGCGGCTGGGACGAGGTCACGGCCGCGGGGGTCGCCCTTCACGCCGATGATCTCCCCGCCCTCGCCGCCGAGCTGGACGCGCTCGCCGCCGAGGGTCACGGGACGTTCGTGGTGGAGAGCCCGGAGAAGCTGCGGGCCCGCCTCCTCGACCACTTCCGCGGCGACTTCGCGCCGATCGCCTGCAATGCGCCGTGGGTCTCGACCGTGATCGAATCGGACGGCACCGTGCGCCCCTGCTTCTTCCACCCGCCGCTCGGGAACGTCCGCGAGGCCGGCAGCCTCTCGGCCGTGCTCGGCTCGGAGAAGGCGGTCGCGTTCCGCCGCGACCTCGACGTGACGACCGACCCGACCTGTCGCCGCTGCGTCTGCTCGCTCAACCTGAAGGAGAGTGACGTGAGGGGAGCCGTTCATGCTGGATGAGGTCTTCCGGATCGGCGAGCCGGAGGAGAAGGAGGCCTTCTCCGGGCTCCCGCCGCGGCGCCCCGACTTCCTCTGGCTCGACGTCACCTCGCCGACGCGGGAGGAGCTCGACGCGCTCACCAGGGAGCACGGGCTCCCCGCTTCCTCCGTCCTCGACTGCCTCGAGCCGTTCCATCTCCCCAAGGTGGAGCGGATCTCCGACGGCCTCTTCGTCCTTCTCCGCGCGTTCGACGAGACGTCGGCCCCCGAGGCCGACACCATGCAGGCGCTGACCCGCAAGCTCGCCGTCTTCTGGCGGAGCGGGCTCCTGGTCACGGTGCACAGGAAGCCGCAGCGCTTCCTCCTCGACCTCAAGCTGCAGCTCCCCGGGCATCTCCCCGGTCGCGAGCCGTACGCCGAGGCCATCGGCCTGGAGCTGGCGTCGGGCGTCCTCCAGAGCTATCGCAAGCCGCTCGAGGACGCCGAGAAGGCGGTCTCCGAGTTCGAGGAGCACATCTTCGAGAACGAGGAGGTCACCGAGCTGATCCGGAAGATCCACCTCCTGAAGAGGCGCGTCACCGTGATCCGCTGGATGGTGCGCCGCACCCAGGAGCTGCTCCAGGACCTGCGCCCCGCGGCGGAGCGTCACCTGCCGGCGTACCAGGACCTGAAGGACCTGTCCGGCAGCCTCTACTTCGCGGCGGACGAGCTGCTGGACGACGTGAACAACCTCCTCAACATGCAGCTCGCCCTGGCGTCGCACCGGACGAGCGAGGTGATGCGCGTCCTGACGATCTTCTCGGTCTTCTTCATGCCGCTCACGTTCATCGTCGGCATCTACGGCATGAACTTCGAGCACATGCCGGAGCTGAAGCACGCGTGGGGCTACCCCGCGGCGTGGGGCGTGATGCTCCTCTCGAGCGCGGCGATCTTCGTCTGGTTCCGGCGGAAGGGGTGGCTGAAGTAGCGGGGGCTCACGGCTCGCGTTCCTTCAGCGCCGAGATCCTGGCGAGGCTCCGGAAGTCGCGGTCGCGATGAAGGACCGTGAGGCCGTTACGTAGCGCGCAAGCAGCGACGAGGCAATCGACCGTCGATCGGATCGTCAATCCGCTTCGGCGGGCGACCCGGAAGAGCCGCGCGGCCTCCTCGAAGACCACGAGCTCCATCGGGGATTCCACGAAGGGCATACCGAGGAGGGCCTCCCGCGCCAAGCCGTAGGCGCGCTCGTCCCGGAAGCCCTGGAGGACCTCCTGGACGACCGGAGCACACGTCGCGATCTCGTCAGACGAGAAGCGATCCTCGAGACGTAGTCGATCTCGTGCCCGGAAGACCTCGACCCAAATGGACGTATCAACGAGGTACACGGCCAGCCTTCGCCCGAGGTCTGGAAGGTGCCGTCCTGGTCGGCGATGTCTCGGGCTTGGACCACCGGTAGTCGTCCCTCATTTCGGAGAGGTTCCCCTCCCAGAGGCCGGATCCAGCAAGCTCGAAGATCTTCCTGGCCTTCGACTGCCGGACGAAGGTCTCCATGGCGCGCGTGACCGCGGCGGAGTAGGTCCGTTCCCCGCTCGCCTTGAGGGTCTGCTCCAGGAGCTCCTCGGACAGTACAAGATGTGCATGTTTCATGTGAGTAGTGTACAGGCGTCCATGCCTCTATCCTCCCCTCCGATGCGCCCCGTCTCCCTCTCCCCCGGTCTCCGAAGGGCCTCCCGCGGCTTCCGCGGCTACCCAGCCGCCACCGTCGCTTTCTACGGTCCCGACGACGAGCGCGCCACCAAGGTGGCGGTCGGGATCATCCCGTCCGAGGGGGCCGAGCCGAGCGAGATGAAGCGATGGAGCACCTCGAGCGGCGACATCCGCCGCGACCCGAACGTGGGCGACGCGATCAAGGCCTTCCTGAAGCGCTCCGGAGTCGTCAGTACGGTCCTCCACGAGCGGCTCCTCGGCTGCCCGCACGAGGAGGGCGTCGACTACCCGGAGGGCGAGTCGTGCCCGGAGTGCCCGTTCTGGAAGGGACGGAACCGGTGGACCGGCGCGCCGACGGAGGAGGCGCCCCCGCCGAATGGCCCCCCCGACGAGCCCGAGCCCCCGGCCGGCGAGGGCTGAGACGCCGTCGCACCTCTATGATCGGGCGATGACCGCGCGGCGGAAGGTCGTCCTCTACAACCCGAAGGCGGTCTTCTACACGATGCCGCTCGGCCTCCTGGCCGTCGGATCGCACCTGGATCGCTCCCGTTACGACGTCGTCATCGTCGACGGCCGGCTCGAGGACGACCCGGCGGGCGCCGTCGCCGCGCACCTTCCCGACGCGCTCTGCCTCGGGATCGGCGTCCTGACCGGGCGCCCGATCCGCGACGCCGTGGAGGTGTCGCGCGCGGCCAAGGCGCTGCGGCCCGACCTGCCGGTCGTCTGGGGCGGCTGGCACCCGTCGCTCTTCGGGCGCGAGTGCCTGGAGGAGGCGAGCGTCGACGTCACCGTGCAGGGCCAGGGAGAGGAGACGCTCGCCGAACTCCTGGCGCGGCTCGAGTCGGGCACGCCCGTCACGTCGCTCGACGGCTGCGCGGGCCTCGCGTACCGGAGCAGGGCGGGCGAGGCGGTCCAGAACCCGGGCCGCACCTTCGCCAGCGTCGGCGGCTTCGCCACGCACGACTACGACCTCCTCCCGGTCGAGCGCTTCTTCACGCTCAAGGGAAAGCGGCAGCTCGACTACATCGGCTCGCAAGGTTGTCACTTCCGCTGCGCGTTCTGCGCCGACCCGTACGTCTACGGCCGGAAGTGGGCGGGCCTCGAGCCGGCACGGATGGGCGAGGAGATCGAACGGCTCTGGAAGCGCCATCGCTTCGACGACGTGAACTTCCAGGACGAGACGTTCTTCACCTACCTCGACCGCGTCGGCGCCATCGCCGAGGAGTTCCAGCGCCGCAAGCTCCCGATCAGCTGGGCCGGGACGATGCGCGCCGACCAGGGAGACCGCCTCACCGACGAGGTGATGGCCGCGTGCAAGAGGTCGGGCCTGCGGCGCGTGATGATCGGGGTGGAGTCGGGCTCGCAGGAGACGATGGACTGGATCCGGAAGGACATCCGGATCGAGCAGGTCTGGGCCTCGGCCGAGAAGTGCCTGCGGCACGGCGTGGCGGTCATCTTCCCGTTCATCGTCTGCTTCCCGGGCGAGAGCGACGAGAGCGTCGTGGCGAGCCTGGAGATGGCGCGGCGGCTCCGGGCGATGAGCCCGACGTTCCAGACGCCGATCTTCTACTTCAAGCCGTACCCCGGCATCCCGCTCACCGAGGAGGCCGTACGGAACGGCTATCGGCCGCCGCAGACGCTCCAGGAATGGGCCGACTTCGACATCTACGACGCCGACAGCCCGTGGGTGACGCCCGAGCGGCAGCGGCTGGTCGAGCGGCACAAGTTCTACCTGGGCGCCGCGTACGACGCCGCGCGGCCGCGGGCGCTCCGGCAGGTGGCGCGCTGGCGCACCCGGAAACGCTTCTACGGCTTCCCGGTCGAGAAGACGGTGAGCGAGCTCCTCCACCCGCCCCGGGCGGAGTCGTAGCCCCTGGCGCCGCTCCGGATCCGGGGAGCGACCCTCGTCACCGAGAAGAGGGTGGAGCGGCGGGACCTCCTGGTCGTCGACGGCCGGCTCGGGTTCGACGACGGCAGCGACGGCGTCGACGGCCGCGAGGTCGAGACGCTCGACCTCACTGGCCACCTCGTCTTCCCCGGGCTCGTGAACGCGCACGACCATCTGCTGCTGAACGCTCTCTCGCCTCCCGAGCCGATCCCTGTGCAGGAGAGCCTCTACGCCTGGTCCGACGCGTTCCAGCCGTACTTCGCGGACCCCCGCTTCGTGGCGGCGAAGGCGTTGCCGGCGGAGCTGCGGGCGTGGCACGGCGGTTTCAAGAACCTCCTCGCCGGGACGACCGTCGTCGCGCACCACGACCCGTGGTGCGACGCCTTCGACGATCCTGACTTCCCGGTGCGCGTGCCACGCGACCACGGCTGGTGCCACTCGCTCCGCTACGCGGGCAGCTACGGGCCGGACGTGGGGACGAGCTTCCGCGCGACGCCGCCCGATCGGCCCTGGTTCATCCACCTGGCGGAGGGGACGGACGACGTCGCGGCCGGCGAGCTCTCGGCGCTCGCCGCGCTCTCTTGTCTCGACGCGCGGACCGTGATCGTGCACGGCGTCGGCCTGACGGAGCGCGACGTCGACCTCGTCGTCGCGCGCGGGGCGGCAGTAGTGTGGTGCCCGTCGAGCAACCTCACGACGCTGGGGAGGACGCTCGCGCCGGCGGTCGTCCGCCGTCTCTTCGACGCGGGGCGGCTCGCGCTCGGGACCGACTCGCGCTTCACCGGGTCGCGCGACCTCATCGAGGAGCTGAAGGTCGCGCGGGCGTCGAGCGACCTCCTGCCGAGGGAGCTCCTAGCGCTGGTGACGACGCACGGCGCGGACGTGCTGCGGTTGCCGGACGGCGGGACCGGCTTCTTCGCGATCGCGGACGGCGGCGGGGATCCGTACGAGGCCCTCCTGTCGGCCAGCCGGGAGTCGATCGTGGTCGCCCGGGCGTAGACTTTCGGAGATGGCGACGGATCTCTCGTCCTGCCCGGTGGTGTCGTTCAAGACGACGGCGGCCGACTTCCGCTCCTGGCCCGAGGACGGCAAGCGATACGAGCTCATCGACGGGGAGGCGTACGTCTGTCCCCGGCTCTCGCGCCGACATCAGGAGTGCGTGATTCAGCTCGGGTGCTGCCTGCTGAACTACCTGGACGACCATCCGATCGGAGAGGCGTACGTCGGCCCGTTCGACGTCGAGCTGGACGAGGAGAACGTCTTCCAACCGGACATCCTCCTCGTCCTGAATACCCATGCGGACCGGGTGCTCGACTCGCACGTCCTGGGCGCCCCGGATCTTGTCGTCGAGGTCCTCTCCCCGAGCACCACGGCGCGCGATCGAAAGCAGAAGTTCAAGCAGTACGACCTGCACGGCGTCGCCGAGGTCTGGTTCGCCGACACGACGGCCCAGACGCTCGAGGTGCATCGCCGGCGGGACGACGGCCAGCTGGTCCTCGCCGAGACGCTCGGCCTCGACGGCACGGCCACGACGCCGCTCCTCCCCGGCCTGGCGATTCCTGTCAGCCGGCTCTTCCGGTAGCCGTCACTCCTCGATCGTCATCGGCACGAACGACGCGTCCCCGGTTCCCTCGCCGGGCGAGGCGCCGTCGTTGATGACGCCGTAGACCGCGAAGGCGGCATACGCCGAGGTGCTTTCGGAAGTCACGCGCACGTAGCCCTGCACGACACCGAAGCGCCCCAGGACCCCGTTGATTTGGGCCCAGCCCATGCCGGGGACTGGATCCAGGTCCAGCACCCCGGCCCGTGCCCCCGTTTCCCCATCGAAGACCTCCACCCGCAAAGAGAGCGCCTCCTTCCTGTTGAAGTCCAGGTTGGCGACGCCCAGGTTCGAACGTACTCCATGATCCTGGCGGAGCCCGTGCACCCACGCGGCGCGACTGCTGTGCGCGAAGCGCTTCACCACCGGGACAAAGACACCGTAGCGACCCCGACCTCCGGGGGCGTCCGTCAAGACACGAGCGATTCCGAGGGTCGTCGCGTCGCCGCACGGCTGGCCTGGACAATAGGGACCGATTGCGAGCTGGCCCGCGTGTCGCTCCCCCGGCTCTAGGGTCCCAAAGAGTCGAAGCTCGTCGAAGACGTTGGGGAGCAGCAGCTGGCTCCCGACCGAGAACCGTCTGGTTGCAGCCACCGCCTGGCTCGGCGGTCCGGACAGCGACTCCCGATACGTGAACAGCGCCCCAGCCGATCCCGGGAGGTTCAGGTACGAAAGCTCGGTCCTGGTCGACACCGACTCCGTGACCACGGGGAGGACGCCCTCGTCCAGAAGGATGGGATCGAGCTCCGGGTCGAACAGGGCGGCCTTCCCTTCCACGTACGAACCGTCTCCCGTGGTGTTGTCGTTCACGACGGCGTACGCAACGAACTGCCCGCCTCCCGAAACGCGCTCCACACGCGCATACCCGTGTTCGTCCCCGATCCGCCCGAGTGCGGAGTCGATCTGCGTCCAGCCCCCAGGTGGGATAGTGATGTCAGGGAGGACGGTGGCTTTCCCGTCCCTGCCCCGGTACAGCCCCACCCGGAGCGTCACCGAGGTCGTCTCGTCGGGGTTCGCGAGACCAATATTCGAGCGGTCCGCCCTGGTCTCCTGGAGCCCGATCAGGTAGTAGACCGGGTGCGACTCACTCAAGTCGACAGCCCGATAGGCAACACCGGCCCGCCCGGAACCCGAAGGTGTCGTGGTGCGAGCGAGAGCTCCGGCAGCCCACCGGGAGCTGAGGCCGTCGAACCGCACGCGCAACGTGCCGCCCTGCGCGCCCGACTCCGGGATCGGGATCCCGTGCTCCCGCAGGTACGGGATCAGCGCGGGAATCACGCTCTGCCGCCCGGCGGGGAGCGCCACCTCGACCGTGCCGCTCCCCGCCGCCCCGATCGAGTCAATCGCCCGGTAGGTGAGGACCACGCACGCCGGCGTGCTCCCCGCGTTCGTCAGGGTCAGCTCCGTCGAGTACCACGCCCCGTTCCGCCCAGGCGCCTCGAGCACCACCGGAAGGAACAGGTTCAAGGCTGACCGGTGCGACTTCCGCCCCCGCACCGATCGCCGGCCGCAGCAGCATCGCCAGCCCGGAAACGACCAGGAGTCTCCGCATACCGAATCCTCCGCCCGTTGGAGGTGCTCCGACGACCGGTCAGCTCACGCGCCCGCCGGCTTCCCGATCAGCCCGCAGCACCGCTGACATGCCGGCAGGCTCCCCCCGTGCTCGGTGAGCGTCCGGCGGAACGCCGCCAGCCGGCCCCCGTACCAGATCTCCTGCAGCGTCGACTCGCGCACGTTCCCGAGCGGCAGGTTGAAGCACCTCCCGTGCGCCGGGATCACGGTGCCGTCGGTCTTCACCATCACGAGGTGCCACGGGTCCGTGCAGCGCGTCCCGCCGACGGGCTCGAGCGGTCGCCGGTAGAACCGCTCCAGCGTGTCGACGTCGGTGGCGGCCGGGACGATCGAGAGCGGCGGGAAGCCGGGCCGCGACGCGGCGAACGCCCGGGCCCGGGCGAGCTCCTCCGACAGCGCCGCCGCGTCGAAGCGCGCCGGGTCCATCGACCCGAGGTTCGAGCGGACCACCCGGAGGCCGCCCTCGAACGTGCCGCCCACGACGCGCCCGTGCGCCTCGGCCATCCCGTCGGTGATGAAGTTCAGCTGGGAAACGTTGATCGCGCTCGCCCCGAGGGGCTCCACGGCGGCGAGGAACTCGACGATCGAGCGCTGGTTCTCCTCCACGATCGTGAACGAAAGCGTGACCCTCGGGTCACGTGTTCCGGTCCGCTCCTTCACCGCACGCAGCTGCGCGAGTCCGCGAGAGATGCGCGCGAAGCCGCCCGGCACGCCGCGGATCCGGTCGTGGACGGCGGCCGGGCCGTCGATCGAGACGTTAAGCTCGTGGAGGCCGCTCTCCACGAGCCCCTCCGCCTGCCGCTCGAGCGGCAGGCCGTTCGTCGTGATCGCCGCGAGGAACCCGCGCGCGGTGATGGCGCGGCACATCTCCACGACGCGCGGGTGGATGAGAGGCTCGGTGAACGCCAGGGCGACGCGCGGCCGCGGCGCCAGCGCCTCCGCCTGGTCGAGGATCCGGTGCAGAAGCTCGAGGCTCATGTTCTGCGGCTTCTCGCCGATCAGGTTCGCCCAGAACGCCGTGGTCGGGTCGCCCAGCCCCACGTCGCACATGCGGCACTTCATGTTGCAGACGTTGTTGACGCCGAGGATCAGCCACTCCGGACCCGACGCCGCCGGCAGCAGGCGGCGCGCGAGGCGACCCGAGAGGTCGTGCTGGAGGCGGCTCCACATCGTGGGCAGTCTAGTGGCCGGCGACGCGGTAGACGCGGATCGTCCCGTAGCTCGGATCGACGACCGTCCCCGCGAGGCGCACCTTGCCGGAGGCGAGATGGGCCGAGAGGAGGTCGTAGTACCGGGCGGCCGCGGGCCGCTCGCGGCGACCTTCGGGAGACGTCGCCTTCAGCAGGATCTCCTCCTGGAAGACGATCGCGTCCGGCGCGATCCGCGCGACCGCCTCCTCGAAGGCGAGGAGCGGCTCGACGCGCGCGTGCGGGTCGGAGAGCTTGAACGCGAGGTCGAGGGCCCGGTACCGGTGGTGGGCGAGCCCCAGCCAGAACTCGTGCATCCCCAGGATGGTCCCTCCCGGCGGGACGAGCCTTTCGATCCGGGCGCAGACCTCGGCGTAGGGCGACGCGCGTCGCGCCGCGGCGAGGCCCCGTCGCCCGCCGAGGAGGCCCTCCACCAGCACCGCGACGAGGAGGAGGGCGACGCCGGGTCGCCGGCCGAATCGCGCGGCGAAGACGCCGGCGTGCAGCGCCAAGAACGGGAGCAGCAGGAGGACGTAGGGGTACCGCTTGTAGGAGAGGAGGAGCGCCATCTGCAGCGAGAGGACCGGCAGGGAGAGGAGGAGGAGCGTCTCCCCGGGCGAACGCTCCACCCGGCCGCGCACGAGCCAGATCGTCCCCACGCCCACGGCGATCACCACGAGCCAGAGGCCGGGGCGCGGGAAGAGGACGAGGCGGCCGGCATCGTCGTGCAGCCACTGGTGGAACCGGAGCCGCTCCCTCACGACGTTTCCCAGGTAGAAGGCAGGATTGAGCAGGTCGAACCGCTCGTCGTGTCGGGTCATCTGTCCGCGAAACGCGTCGACGTCCCGCGCGACGTAGAGGAGCCACGGGAGGAGCGCGGCGCCGAAGCCCGCGGTGATCGCCGCCAGCCGGCGCCCCCACGCGACGCGCGTGGAGAGAACGACGAGTGCCAGCAGCGGGAGCGCGAAGGCGCCGATCACGTGCGAGAGGGTCGCCAGCCCGGTCAGCGCTCCTGCCGCGGCGAACCACGCGAGGGCGCCGGTCTCGAGCGCGGTCAGGAGCGCCAGACAGGCCGCCACCACGAAGACGGGGACGAAGATGTCGTAGCGCAGCACACGTGCGAGGTCCAGGAGGGGGATCCCGGTCGTCTCGTCGAAGAGACCCAGCGAGACGAACGCCAGGGCCGCCGCGGCGGCGAGGCCCGCCCCTTCCCCGGCGATCCGGCGCCCGAGCCGGGCCGTCAGGAGGAGGACCGCGATCCCCGCCGCCACCGGAACAGCGCGCGCCGGCACCACGCCGAGCCCGAACAGCCGGAACGAGCCGGCGACGGCGAGCGGGAAGAGCGGCAGGTACTCGTAGTTCAGCTCCTCGGCGCGGTGGAAGCCGGCGTACAGGTCGTTGCCGTACACCCCGGTCGTCGCGAGCTTCCAGGCGGGCGCCGCGATCCCGCACTGCGCGGCTTCCAGGAGCGGGAAGCGACCGAGCCAGGGCAGTGTCACCGCGAGACTCCAGAGCACCACGGCGCCGAGCAGGAGGCGGGCCCTCACGGGCGCGGCACGTCGCGGGACTCGAGGGCTCGCGCGATCTCTCCCGCGATCTCGTCGCAGAAGCGGCTGGTGTAGTGGACGTCGTCCACGTACAGGTTCTCCTTGCGGCCCCGCGCGAGATCGGCGAGCCAGAGGACGGACGGGTCCGGCGCCTCGCGCAGGCGCCCTTCCAGCATCGCGTACGCGGCGGCCGACGGAGCCAGCACCTCGCCCTGCCGCTCCGGGAAGAGGCGGGCCGAGTCGTCGTCGTGATAGCCGGGGATCGGCTGCCAGACGTGCAGCGTCGTCACGCCGAAGCGCGCCGCCGCCGCCTGGATGAGCGCCTTGTTCCGCAGCCACCGCTCCACGACCGCGGGAGCACCGGCCCGACGCTCCTCGATCCCCGCCTGGATCGCGGCCTCGAGGGTGGCCGGCCGCCGTTCGAGCGCACGGCGCAGGCTCCTCACCAGGGGCAAGGAGCGCGCGAGCCCCAGGAGGCGCGAGCCGGGCGACGAACGGTTCTCCTCCTCGACCAGGGTCCGGAGTGCGCCCGAGCGGGCGCCGTGCCACAGGTACGGCGGCAGATCGCCGACCAGGTTGATCGTGTCGTTCAGCCCGTCGACGAAGACCGCGGCCGTCGGTACGACGCCCGCCGAGAGGAGCTGCTCGAAGAGGATCCGCTCCTGCGTGCTGAAGTACATCGCCCGCGCGAGGTTGTAGACGTTCACCGTGCGCCCTCCGGCCCGGAGCCGCGCCTGCAGGTGCGACGGCAGGGTCCGGGTGTCCGGAAGGTTGACGCCGTACGTGGTCGAGCCGCCGAAGACGAAGACGTTGACGGCCCCCTTCGGGGGCGGCCACGGGGCCTGGTCCTTCACGAGGCGATACCCGGCCGCGGAGACGTTCACGAAGCGGCCGGTCACCGGAAGATGGCGGAACTCGGTGAACGGCTCGTACTCCCAGAGGAGGGCCCGGTGGCTCTCCTCCAGGAACGCCACGAGCTCCTCGCGCGACAGGTCCGGGTACGCGCGCGCGACGGTCTCGAGCCCGTACCTGACCACGCGCTCGCCTCGCGGCGCCTGCCGGCGGCGGAAGGCGCTCCACCCCCAGGCGGCGACGTTCAGGCCGACGAAGAGGACGGCGAGGTTCAGGAGGACGATCGCCGCCTGCGCGTAGCGCCGTCTGAACCCGCTCACCGGCGGGAGTGTAAAGTCCCCCTCGCCCGTGCCCCTCCTCTGCCCCGACTGCCGGGGGACGCTCGACGAGGCGACCGTCGCGTGCCCGAACGGTCACCGGTTCGCGTCCGAGGACGGCCTCGTCAGCCTCCTGCCGGAACGCTTCCTCGACGAGCATCGGGCCTTCCTGGAGTCGACCGCCCTCGCGCGCGCCGCCATCCCCAGGGCCACACCCGCCGACCTCCGCGCGTTGCCATTCGGGCCGGCCGGCACACACCCCGAGTGGGGATGGCGGCGCAAGGACCTGGCCCTTCTCCTCCGTCTCCTCCCCGGGAAGACGTGTCGAGTGCTCGACGTCGGCGCCTGGAACGGCTGGCTGTCGCACCATCTGGCGCGGCTCGGGCACGACGTCACGGGGGTCGACTTCTGGGCCGACGAATCGGACGGGCTGGGAGCCCGTCGCCACCACGTCTCGGCGTGGCGGGCGATCCTCATGGACCTGATCGACCTGTCGATCGTGGACGAGCGGTTCGACGTGGTGATCCTGAACCGCTGCCTGCCGTTCTTCCCCGACCCGGCCGCGTGGGCGATCGCGGCGACGCGGCGGGTCGCGCCCGGCGGCTTCCTCGTCGCGACGGGGCTTCCGATCCACCGGGACCCGTCGCTGAAGGCGCGGCAGGTGGCGGCGGCCCGCGCCCGGTACCGCGAGCGTCACGGCACCGACCTCTTCCTGCGGGAGACCCGAGGGTGGCTGGACGACGGGGACCGGGCTCGCCTCGAGGACGCGGGCTTCGTGGTGCGGCCGCAGCGGGCGTTCTGGCTCGAGAGCCTGAAGGCGAGCCTCCGGCCGGTCCTTCCCCGGATCTGCTACGCGGTGTGGCGTGGCTGAGCTCCACGTCGCGCACGTTCACCTCGGGCTCGGTCCGGAGGACGGGCACGAGCACCTGTCGCGCCTTCCGATCCTGACGCGGCTCTGCGAGGAGCAGGCCCGGCTCGGGGCACGCGTCACGGTGCTCGGCCGGCACCATCGGGACGAGACGATCGAAGCGGGCGGCGTCACGTATCTCCTCCGCCGCGACCACCCGTCCCGCCCGCTCCCCCGCCCCTTCACGCGCTGCCTTCCGATCTACCGGCTGGCGCGCGACCTCCGCCCGGACGTGGTGCACTTCAACGGCCTCCTCTTCCCGCTCCAGCTTGCCGAGCTGTCGGCCTGGCTCCCCGCGCGCACCGTGCTCCTCGTGCAGCACCACGACGAACGCCCAGGACGTCCGCTGAAGGCGCTTGCGCAGCGCCTGTTCCTCCCCCGCGCCGACGGCTTCCTCTTCTCCGCCGCCGAGCTCGCCGACGAATGGCGGCGGGCGGGAATCCCGGACGGGTCGAAGGTACGGACCCTCCTCGAGGGCTCGATGGACCTGCGCCCCGTCCCGCGCGACGAGGCTCGCGCGGCGACCGGAATGACGGGCTCCCCGGCCGTCCTCTGGGCGAAGCGCCTCACGCCGGCGAAGGACCCGCTCACCGCTCTCGACGCCTTCGCGCGGGCCGTTCCTCGGCTCCCGGGGGCAACGCTGACGATGCTCTTCGCCGAGACCGACCTCCTCCCCGCGCTCGAGGAGCGCCTCCGCGCGAGCCCGGACCTGGCGCACCGCGTGCGGCTGGTCGGCCGCGTTCCCCACGACGCGATGCCTCTCTGGCTCTCGGGCGCGGACCTGTTCCTGACGTCGAGCGTCCGCGAGAGCCTCGGCTTCGCGCTCGTCGAGGCGATGGCCTGCGGACTCCCGGCCGTCGCGAGCGACATCCCGGCGCACCGGGCAATCGTCGGATCGCTCGGGCGGCTCTTTCCGCCGGGCGACGCGAGCGCCGCCGCGGACGCCCTCTGCGCGGCTCCCGCGGACCGCGAGGCGATCCGGGCGCGCTTCGAGACGGAGCTGTCGTGGGACGCCGTTGCTCGCCGCTCGCTCACGATCTACCGGACGCTTCTCGAGGCGAAGCGACGATGAGGCTGGTCCTCGTCGTGCCCGGCGGCGTCGACGCGAGCGGCACCGACCGCGTGATCCCGGCTCTGCTCGCGCTGATCGAGCGGCTCGCGCGCCGGCACGAGGTGAGCGTGGTCACGCTGGCTCAGGGGACGGCGCCCACCACGTATCGCCTCCTCGGCGCCACGGTTCAAGACCTGGCGCTCCGGGGGCGCTTCGTCACCGCGCGGACGCTGCCCGCCCTCCTCCGCCTGGTCCGCGCCGCCGACGCCGACGTCGTCCACGCGTTCTGGGCCGCGCCGGCGGGGCTCCTCGCGGCAACCGCGACGCGCCTCCTCGGTGTGCCGTCGCTCGTCCACCTGGGCGGCGGCGAGCTGG
>CAYLNK010000103.1:0-19470 GCA_964384675.1 uncultured Holophagales bacterium
GAAGCGCCTCGCGCACGCCGGCGACCGGCCCGGCCGGGATCCCGGCCGCCCGGCACCGGTCGAGCCACGTCGAACGGTCCTCGGCCGCGAAGAGCGCCGCGAGGACCGGTACGAGGTCCCCCCGATGCCTCACGCGGCCCTCGTTCGTGACGAAGCGCGGGTCGTCCGCCAGGTCGTCGCGTGAGAGCACCTCCCGGGCCAGCCGCTCGTACTGGCGGTCGGTCCCGACGGCCAGGAGGAACGGCCCGTCGCTCGCGTCGAACGCACGGTACGGCTCGATCGACGGGTGCGCATTCCCGTGGCGGGCCGCTTCGTTCCCGGTCACGAGCGCCGACGCCGCGACGTTCACGAGCGCGGCCAGCGACGAAGAGAAGAGGTCCGTCGTGACGTGCGTGCCGGCGCCGTCCCGGTCGCGCGCCGCGAGGCCCGCCAGGATCCCCGTCACCGCCGACCAGGCCGTCAGGACGTCCGAGATGGCGACGCCCGACTTGTGGGGCGAGCCGTCCGCCGGACCGGTGATCGACATCAGGCCGCTCGCCCCCTGGGCCAGGAGGTCGAAGCCCGGCTCGCCCGCGAGCGGTCCCGCCGGCCCCGCCCCCGAGATCGAGCAGGCGACGAGGCGCGGGTTGAGGCGGCGCAGCGCCTCCACGCCGAGGCCCCGCCGCTCGAGAGCGCCCGGCAGGAAGTTCTCCACGAGGACGTCGGCCCGCGCCGCCCATCGCCTCACGAACTCCGCCCCCGCCTCCGAACCGAGGTCGACGGCCGCGCTCTCCTTGCGGCGGTTCACCGAAAGGTAATAGACCGACTCGCCATCGTGCTCGGGCGGCGTCCACCGGCGGGTCACGTCGCCGCCGCCCGGCTCCTCCACCTTGATCACGCGCGCCCCGAGGTCCGCCAGCAGCATCGTCGCCAGAGGACCGGCCAGGACACGCGAGAGGTCGAGGACGACGAGGCCGTCGAGCGGCGACCGGCGGAGCGCGTCGGCGGAGCGCGACAGCACGCTCACGGGCGGCGGACCACGAGGACGGTCGTGTCGTCGGCCGGTGAATCGTCTCCCACGTGGCGCCTCCAGTCGCCGAGGAGGGCCTCCACGATCGCCTCACCGGGCCGCCGCCAGAGCGCGGCGCTCGACAGGAGGGCACGGGGTCGGTCGTAGCCGTACGGCACGTCCGACCCGGGGGCGCTCCCCTCGTAGAGGCCGTCCGAGGCGATGACCAGGAGGCCGCCCGGCGGCAGCGACACGGCACGGTCCTCGTACGTGCGACGCGGCCCCTGGCCGAGCGGGAAGCTCGGCACCGCGATCTCCGAGACGCGCCCCTCCACGACGCACACCGGGAAGGGATGTCCGGCGTTCGCGAAGAGGCCCTCGCCGGTCACGGGATCCAGCTTCAGGAGCGCGAGCGAGGTGAAGTGCCGGGTCGACTTCCCGATCCGGAGGACGCGGTCCACCTCGCCGAGGATCTCGCCCGGCCGGCGATCGGCCTTCACGAGGCTGGCCAGGGACGCCTTCACCATCGCCTGCTGGATCCCGCACGAGTAGCCGTGCCCGGCCACGTCGCCCGCCGCGATCCAGACGTGGCCGGCGTCGTCCACGACGAAGTCGAAGAGGTCGCCGCCGGCCTCGGTCGCGAGGATCGTCTTCACCGCGATGTCGAAGCCGGTCCCGGCGGGAGGGCGCTCCGGGAGCAGCGCCAGCTGCATCCGCGCCAGGAGGTCCATCTCGTACTTGACGCGGCGCTCGGTCTCGAGGCGGCGCAGGTACTCCGGGAGGACCACCTCGCGCCCGTCGCCCTCGGCCTCGGGCCGGCCCAGCCCGGTCGCGCCGGCCACCGCGATCGCCGCCAGCGCGAGGAGGCCGATCGACAGGACACCGGCGTTCTCACCCGCCAGACGCGCGGCCACCAGCGTCTCGCGGAAGAGCGCGGCCGAGACGAACGCCACCAGGAGCGCGGCGAACCCGTGCCGCTGGAAGAGCGCGAGCGCCACGACCGCCACGGCGAGGGCACCGGCCAGCGCCGCGCCCCACGGATGGAGGGGGACCGTCACCGAGACGTAGAGCGCGAAGAGCGTCGCCCCCGCCGCGTTCGCGACGCCCCTCGGGAGGACGAAGCGGAAGAGCGCGACGGGGAGGACGAAGAGCGCGGTCAGGAACGGGCCCTCCAGGAACGGGCTCGAGAAGCCGCCGAAAAGGGGGAGCGAGAACGACGGGGCGGTGGGCCGCACCCCGGCGGACACCGCCCACACCGCGGCCGCGTGGAGGAGGAGCCGCAGGCCCGCCAACGCGGCCCCGGCACCGAGGCCCGAGAGGAGCGCGACGCCGGCGCGCGGACCGAGACGGCCCGACGCCAGCCCGTCGAGGCTCGTCGTGAAGCCGGGCACCGTGTCGCGCAGGAGCGACTCGGCCACGGCCCACAGCGCCACGACGAAGAGCAGCGACACCACGTGCGATCCGACGATGGCGGCGACGACGAGTCCGCCCCCGACCGCCGAGCCCGTCGGCCCGACGCCGCCGATCAGCATCGAGACTGCGGCCAGAAGCCCGAGCCGGAGCGCGATCCGGAAGCTGAGGCGCCGCTTGATGAGGAGCGCGAGGAGGAGCCCCACGACCCCCAGGCCCAGCACGACCCGCGGCGTGCCGGCCACGAGCACCTTCCGGAGCGCGCCGCTCGCCGAGAAGCGGGAGGGGGCGTGCGGGTCTTCGAGCTCCCGGGTCAGCCCGGTCACGCCGTTCGCCATGATCGCCGTGGTGAGGACCTCGGCCGGCCGGCCCGGGACGGGTCGGAGCCGCTCCACCCGGGCCGGCGGGTTGTTCGGGACCTGGGCCTCGACCTCCTCCCCCGTGCGCTCACGGCCCTCGAGGAGCACGGGAGAGATCCGCGAAAGGAAGTCGCGGCGCGCCTTCACCTCCTCGGGCCGCTGGGCGGAGAAGGTGAAGATCGAGCCGCCGGGCGCCCAGTCGATGGAGACCGGCGCCCCCGAGGGGGAGAGCTCGATCGCGACGGGGCCCGTGCCGCCGCCGGGAATCTCGAGCGTGCCGTCGATCCAGCGGAGGACCGCCCCGTCGCGCTCCGTCAGGTACGCCGTCGCCGCCGGCCCCAGCAGGCGGTACGCCCGCTCGTAGCGCGACGCGCCGTCCTTCAGGCGCACGCGCGCCTTCGTCAGCTTGCCGCCGGCCGAGGCGACGTCCGATCGGACCTTCTCGAGGAACCGTCCGCGCGGGAGGGGAACGCGCCACTCCGGAAGCGTCGAGAAGGCCGCCACGGCCCCTGCCAGGAGGAGCGCGGCGCCGGCCGCGAGAGAGCGGGCCGGAATGGATCGGCTCAACTCAGGACCGCGAGCCGACCGGCGCCAGGCTGAGCCCGGACGTCATCTCCAGCATCCGGTCGATCGACCGCTTCGCCTTCACACGCACCGGCTCGGGCACCTCGATCGCGGGCGCGAGGTCGCGCAGCGCGAGGTACACCTTCTCGAGCGTGTTCCGCTTCATGTGAGGGCAGGTGTTGCAAGCGCAATTCTCGTCCGGCGGGGCGGGGATCAGCTCCTTGCCGGGGGCCGCGCGGCGCATCTGGTGGAGGATCCCCTCCTCGGTCGCGACGATGAAGGACCGGCGCGGCGACTCGACCACCCGCTTCAGGAGCGCCGACGTCGAGCCGACGAATCCCGCGAGCTTCAGGATCCGCTCCTCGCACTCCGGGTGCGCGATCACCTCGGCGTCCGGGTGCCGGGTGACGAGGTCGATCAGCTTCTTCTCGGAGAACGTCTCGTGGACGATGCAGGTGCCCGGCCAGACCGCGAACTTCCGGCCCAGACGCTTCTCCACCCAGGCCGCGAGGTTCCGGTCCGGCGCGAAGACGATCGGGTCGGGCAGCTGGCGGACGATCACCTCCGCCGAGGACGACGTCACGATCACGTCCGACAGGGCCTTCACGGCGGCCGAGCAGTTGATGTAGCTGACCACCGTGTGGCCGGGGTAGCGGCGGAGCCACTCGGCGAAGGCGGGGGCCGGACAGCCGTCGGCGAGGGAGCAGCCGGCCAGGAGGTCGGGCACGACGACCGTCTTTTCCGGGTTCAGGATCTTGGCGGTCTCGGCCATGAAGTGGACGCCGCAGAAGACGATGACCGGCTCCTCGACCTTCGTTCCGCGGCGGGCCAGCTCCAGCGAGTCTCCGACGAAGTCGGCCAGGTCCTGGATCTCCGATTCCTGGTAGTAGTGCGCGAGGAGGACGGCGTTCCGCTCCTTCTTCAGACGGCGGATCTCCCCCTCGAGATCGGCCGGAAGGGGAGGGGCGGCGACGGCGGTAAGAGTGGCCACGGACCGGGATTCTACGGGGTCGGCCGCGGGCGGGCGGTGTCTTGCTACACTCGCCGACTCACTTCCGGAGAGGTTCGACGAATGAGCGCCATCGCCCCCAACGCCCCGACCCCCTGGATCGCCAACCCGCGCTGGGACCTCACCTGGCTCTCCTTGTCCGCTCTCCTCGTCGCGATCCCGCCGCTCGTCCACTCGTTCTGGGCCGTCGGAGCGACGGGGGTCGACCTCCTCGTGACGCTGATGATCGGCGGTCCCCACATGTACGCCACGTTCCTGAGGACCGTGCTGGAGCCCCGCTTCCGCCAGCGCCATCCGCTCCTGGCCTGGGTTCCCGTCGTCGCCGTGCCGACCGGCGTCATCCTCCTCGCCGTCTTCGCGTTCGACGCTCTCCTCTCGTTCTTCTTCATGTGGGCCTCGATCCACATCTGCGACCAGGCGTCGTACATCGCGGGGCGGTACCGGGAGCGGAGCGGGGAGCGGTCGTGGCTGGACCGCCCGCTCGACTTCCTGGTCGCGATGTCCGCCCTCTACACCGTGGCGATCTACCGCTTCGTGGACGGCACGTTCGTCATCTCCGGGCACCAGATCTGGTTCCCGCCGTTCCTGAAGATGACGTGGGTGCCGAGAGCATTCGCGTTTGGCGCGGCCGCGCTGATCGCCGCCTGGGCGGTGCGCTCCTTCAACCAGTACCGGGCGGGCAAGGTCGGCGCGCCCTACCTGCTGTTCATGGGGCTCACCGCCGCGGTCGGCTTCTGCGTCCCGATGATGCGGGAGCTGTCGGTCTCCTTCCAGGGCTTCAACGCCTGGCATTCGTTCCAGTACCTGGGGCTGACGTTCCTGGCGCTGAACAACCGGGATTCCGCGGGGAAGGTGACCACCGGCTTCGTGAAGTCGCTCGCCCGGCCGGGGCGGTTCTTCCGGTTCTACGGCTGGAACGTGCTCCTCACCACGGGGGCCGGCGTGATCGTCGCCGTGCTCACCTGGGTCCTGAAGGTGGAGACCGAACGGGCCTACTACTCCGTCACGCTCTCCATCCTCCTCGTGCACTACTTCCACGACCACGTCCTCTTCTCGGAGGCGGACGAGGCGACGGCTCTCGCTCCGGCGTGAGGCTGAAGGCCCGGGGACCTCGCTTCCGGACCCTCCTCGCGGCGGCCCTGGTGGCCGCCGTTCTCGTTCCGGCCGGTCCGGCCGACGGCGCGAGGAAGAGGAAGAAGGCGCCCGCCGTCAAGCAGGCGCCGGCCCCCCTGCCGCGCCCGCACGACCCGTTCCGGGTGACGATCCCGACGGACGACGGCGTGGCGCTGGCCGCCACCTGGCGGCCTCTCGGGGACGTGCCGGCCGCTCCAGCCGTGCTCCTCGTCCACGCGTTCTCCCGCGAGCGACGCGAGTGGGAGCCGCTCGCCGCCGAGCTCGGGCTCCTGGGCTACTCCACCCTCGCGATCGACCTGCGCGCCCACGGCGAGACGCGGAAGAACGGGGCCGTGATCCACCTGTCCCCGAGCCTCCAGCGGAGCCCGAGCGGCTTCCCCCGCGACGTGGAGGCGGCGTGCGCGTGGCTGCGGGAGCGCTCCCCGCGAGTCGGCGTCCTCGGCCTCTCGATCGGCGGGGAGCTCGCGATCCTGGCGACCGCCTCTGGCTGGGCGGACGCCGCCGTCGCCGTGTCGCCGAACGCCGACCGCGTCCCGGCGCTCGCCGGGCCTCGGCCGCAGGCGGCCCACGGGACGCTGGTCCTCGCGTCCGAGGGCGACGTGGATCGCGCGGCCTCGGCGAAGGCCCTCACCGACACGGGACTGCCGCCCAAACGGATGCTGGTCTTCGCCGGCGCGACACACGGCCTGGCGCTCCTCTCTCGACCTGAGGTCAAGAAGGAGGCCCTCGACTGGCTGGGCGCGCGCCTCGCCCCCAGCCCGCCCCCGACGCCGACCGTGACCCCGGCCGCACCCGTTCCGCCTCCCCCGACCCCGGGCACGGCCCAGGCCGGGTGACGACCTCTCGAACCCGCACCCGCCGGGCCACGTATCAACCGGAACCATGAGCCAGAGCCCCAGCGAACCGACGGCATCGAGCGGAGCGAAGAGGCGAGGTCTCTGGCGGGCGCCGAAGGGCCCGCAGTAGCCGGTGCGGCGCCGATGAGAAAGACGTGGGTCCCCTTCGCGCTCGCCTTCGCCGCCGGGTCCGTCCTCCTGGGCCTCCTCCTCCCCGCGTTCGGCCCGGCCCAGCCTCACGGCCTCTCGATCACCCTCGGCGACGCCCGCCGCCTCGCCGACGTGAAGGCGCGCGAGATGGGAGTCCCCCTCGAGAAGACGTGGCCCATCGTCACCTGGGACCTGGCCCGGATCCTGGAGAAGCCGTTCGCGAGCACCCCGGGCCTCCGCGAGAGGGCGGAGGCCGATCCGGCCCTCTCTCCGAGGCTCGGGTCGTTCGAGGTCATCTACTACCCGCTCGGCCGCGAGAAGGGCGCCTGGTACGGGGCGGTCGGCGTCTCGAGGACCGGCGAGATCCAGGGCGCCCGGCGGGCCCTCCTCCCGGAAGACGCCGGGGCGCGCCCGGACCCGGTGGCGCTCCGCCCGGTCGCCGACGCGTTCGTGGCGAAGGGCCTCCCCGGCGCTCCGGACCCGGTGTTCAACGACGTGCGGCCCACGGCGTTCGCGAACCGCACGGACCACGTCTTCCGCTATCGGGTCACGCCGCACGTGGAGGTCCCGGGCGTCGCGCTCTACGTCCGGGTCTTCTTCAACGGCAAGGAGCTCGCGGGCTGGGACCTCCACGAGGAGTACCTCGACGGCTCACCGTTCAAGTTCGACAACTCGGGGAACATCCTCGCGGTCTTCGGGCGCTACGCGCTCGTCTACGGCCTCCTCGCCGTCCTCCTCGTGGTCTTCCTCCGCAAGTACCACGCGGGAGAGGTCGGGGTGAGGGCCGGGAGCGCGCTCTTCCTCCTCGTCCTCGCGAGCCTCCTCGTCTCCTCGCTCCTCACCGCGCGCCTTCAGGCCAGCGACTTCGGGTTCGGGAGCCTCGACGTGAGGTGGACGTCGGTCGCCGTGGTCGGGTTCCGGCTCCTCTTCTACGACCTGCCGATCTCGGTCCTCGTCTTCCTCGCCTGGACGGTGGGCGAGAGCTACGCCCGCGAACGGTGGGGCGAGCGGCTGGCGTCGTTCGACGCCCTGCTCCGGCGCGATCCGCTGAACGCCACGGTCGGCGGCTCGCTCCTCCACGGGCTCCTCGCGGCTCCGGCCGTCGCCGCGGCCACGCTCCTCGCCCCCTGGATCGGCATCCGGCTCGGCGTCGCCCACCCGATCCTCGGGAACGCCAGCCTCCTCGTCCTCTGCGCCGACGGCGGCCCCCTCTACCTGGTCGTCGGGGCGCTCATCGAGTCGTTCCTCTTCGCGGTGGTCGGCCTCCTCTTCGTCCTCGCCGCCGCCGGCCGCCGCCGGCTCCTCCCTCTGGGCGTGCTCGCCGCGGTCGGGATCGGGATGATCCTGGCGGTGGGCGGGGCGCCGGCCGGCCCGTTCCTCATCGCGTCGAAGCTGGCGTTCGGCGCGCCGCTCGCCGCCGCGCTGGTCTTCCTCGCCACGGACCTCCTCGCCGCCACCACCGCGCTCTTCGGCGGGAGCCTCCTCGTCGGGCTTCTCCCGCTCCTCGCCGCCGCGACCGGGACTCCCCGGACCGGGATCGTGGCGGCGCTCGCCGCCCCGGGGCTGGTGCTCTTCGGCCTCGCCCTCGGAGGCCTCGCGACGCGGCGGCGGGTCGCGTACACCTACGACGACCTCGCCCCGCACGTGAAGCGGATCGCCGAGCGCGAGCGGATCAAGGCCGAGATCGACGCCGCCAACCGGATCCAGGCGGCTCTCCTGCCGTCCTCCGAGCCGGACCTCCCGAACGCGTCGGTCGCGTCGCACTACCAGTCGGCCACCGAGATCGGCGGCGACTATTTCGACTTCCTCCTCTTCGGCGACGGTGAGGTCGGGATCGCGTTCGGCGACGTCTCGGGACACGGCCTGACGAGCGGCATCGTGATGGCGATGGCCAAGTCGGCCCTCCTCGTCCAGGTCGATCACGACCGCTCGCCCCGGCGCGTGCTGAACGTGCTGAACGACATCGTGATCCGGACGGCGCCGAAGCGGATCCTGATGACCTTCTTCTACGGCGTCCTCAGGCCCGACACCGGCGAGCTGCGCTTCGCCTCGGCCGGACACCTCGACCCGTACGTCTTCCGGGCCGAGACCCGCTCGCTCGAGCCGCTCTCCGCGTGGGGCTTCCCGCTCGGGGTGAGGCGCCGCGAGCCGTTCCAGGAGGTGCGCACGGCGTTCGGCCCGGGCGACCGGCTCATCCTCTACAGCGACGGCCTCATCGAGGCGCTGAACGACGACGGCGAGCCGTTCGGCTTCGAGCGTTTCGAGGAGGTCCTCCTCGCGGCCGCCTCGCAGGGGGCACCGGAGATCCGCGGCGCGCTCCTCGCCTCGGTGAAGCGCTTCACCCGGAACCGCCCTCCGGAGGATGACCAGACGCTCGTGGTGCTGTCGTTCGAGGACGTGGCGACGCGGGCGAAAGTGGCGTGAGAGCGATTCGCGCCGAGGGGGTGCGGGGGAATCCCGGCGACCGGGTTCCCCCGCGGCGCTACAGCCAGCCTTTTTGACGGGCGATCCGGGCCGCCTCGACCCGGTTCGAGGCCCCGAGCTTTCCGATCGCGTCGGAGAGGTAGTTCCGGACCGTGCCGTCGCCGAGGCCCAGGGACTTCGCGATCTCCGGCCCGGTCATCCCGTCCCCCGCGAGGCGCAGCACCTGGCGCTCCCTCTCGGAGAGCGGATCAGCCTCGCCCCAGGCCTCGGCCGCCAGCTCCGGCGCGATCGCGCGACCCCCACGGTGGATCGTCCGGATCGCCTGGGCCAGCTGCTCGGCGGGGGCGTCTTTCAGCAGGTAGCCACGCACCCCCGCGTCGAGGGCGCGGCGGAGGTAGCCGGGACGCGCGAACGTGGTGACGATCAAGACCCGCGCCGCCCGGCCCTGCTCCTTCAGCGCGGCCGCCAGCTCGAGGCCCGTCATCTCGGGCATCTCGATGTCGGTCACGACCACGTCGGGCGAGAGCTGGATGGTGAGCGACAGCGCCTCTCGGCCGTCCCGCGCGCGGCCCACCACCTCGAGGTCGTTCTCCAGCTCCAGAAGGGCCGCCAGCGCGCCGAGGACCATCGACTGGTCTTCGGCGATCAGCACCCGGATCACGAGGCGACGACCCGCAGGGCGGGAACGGCGGCCTCGCGGTCGAGCGGGAGGCGAGCGAGGAGCGTGGTGCCGCCCTCGTCCGCGACCTCCAGCGAGCCGCCGCGCTCCGCCAGCCGCGACCGCATCCCGGCGAGACCCGAGGCCTCCGCCACACCGCCGCGCCCGTCGTCCGCGACCTCGAGGCGGGCCTCGTCCCCGTCGACGCGGAGCGCGATCCGGCAGCGTGTGGCGCGGGCGTGGCGGACCACGTTCGTCACCGCCTCGCGCAGCACGAGCGCCAGCACCGCGTCGGTCGCGGGCGGGAGCGGAGCGTCTCCCCCGTCGATCGTGACCGCCACGTCGGCGGTCTCCAGCGCGAGTCGCGCGCTGGCCAGCTCGGCCCCGAGGCCGGCGGCCCGGTAGCCGGTCACGGCGGAGCGCACCTCGGCGAGCGCCTCGCGGGAGATCCGCTCGATCTCGCGTATCTCGGTGGCGGCCCGCTCCGGGTCGCGCGAGACGAGCTTCCCGGCCAGCTCCGACTTCAGCGTGATGACCGAGAGCGTGTGGCCGAGGAGGTCGTGGAGGTCGCGCGCGATCCTCTCGCGCTCGGCCCGCACCGCCAGGCGCCGCACCTCTTCCTGCGAGAGGCGGAGCGCGGACGCCTTGCGGTGGACCTCCTCGTAGTAGATGTTGACCAGCCCGATCAGGACGCCGAGGACCGAGCCGACCACCCAGACCGAGGGCGACACCTTCAGGAGGAGCGCCTCGAGGAGGACCGTCGCCACGACGGCGGCGACGACCTTGAGGCCCGTGCGGGGCGGCCCGACGCGCCCCGCGAACGCGGTCGCGTAGACGAAGAAGATGCCGGCGCCCGGGTTGAAGGGCGCGAACGCGAGGCCCAGCGCCGTGAGCCCCGCGATGTACGGAAGCACCGCCCGCCCGCGCGTCCAGTACCCGCGGAAGTAGAAGACCAGGAAGAGGACCGAGGCCGCGAGCCCGAGCCCGCGCTGCGTCGGCGGTGTGCGGGCGTCGAGGAGCGAGAGGCCGAAGAAGCCGTAGTAGACGAGCCAGAGGTACGGCACCCAGCCGACCCCCGGCTCGTCCGGCAGGAGCGCCCGGTGCACGCGGAGGACGACGTGTCCGGCCCTCGATCTCGTCATCGCCGTCTCATTGTCCCCCGCCCGGGCCTCACTCGGCCCCGGCCCGGCGCCAGGCCGCGAGGGCGAGCCCGAAGAAGACCATCGTGAACCCGACGAGCCAGAGGGCGTGTCCCACCGGGGCGTCGGTCTTGCTCTGTCCCACCACCGAGAGCGCGAGCTCGCCGAGGTGAAACGACGGGAAGACGTTGGCGAGCGCGTGGAACGGCTTGGGCAGGGCCCAGAGCGGGATCCAGAGGCCCGACAGGAACGACATCGGGAAGTAGATCAGGTTCACCACGGCCGGCGCGGCCTGCGGCCTGAGCACCGAGCCGAGCGCGAGACCGAGCGCGCAGAACGGGAGCGTGCCGGGGACGAGCACCGCGTACAGGAGGAGCCAGCGATCGAGCGGCAGGCGGACGCCGCCGAGCGTGATCCCGAGGATCGCGAGGACCGTCACGATGATCGCGGCGAAGACGACGCACATCGCCAGCTTGGCCACGAGGTACGCCGCGGGCGGCATCGGCGAGGCCCGCTTCAGCTTCAGCCAGCCGAGCCCCCGCTCCACGGCGAGGGCGACGCCGAACCCGAACAGGGCCGGCCCCATCACGCCGAACGTCCCGTAGGTGGCGAGGAGGTAGGCGGGCATCTTCACCGAGCCGGAGGCGGCTCCCTTGCCGAAGACGACCCCGAAGAAGATGTAGAACATCGCCGGGAAGAGGATGGTCGGAACGGCGAACCCCGGCATCCGGAGGACCCGGAGGAGCTCGTACTTCGCCTCGAGCGCGTAGAGCCGGACGGAGCTGGGCCCGTCGACGGGGGCGGGGACGGCGATGGCGCTCACGCGGCCTCCTTCTTTCCGTTCTTCTCGGTCAGGCTGAGGAACGCCTCCTCGAGGCCGGCCCCGGAGACCTCGAGCCCCGAGAGGCCCGGATCGCGGCGCAGCAGCTCGACGACGACAGGCTCGGCGTCGGACGCCAGGATCTCGGTGATCGCGCCGCTCGCGCGCACCGTCGTCACGCCGGGCAGGGACGCCAGCTCGCCCACGGAGAGCCGCGTCACGCAGCGGATCCGCCGGCCGGCCGTCCGGGCCTTGATCTCGGACGGCGTCCCCTCCGCCACCACGCGCCCGTGGTCGATCACGACGATCCGGTCGGCCAGGGCGTCGGCCTCTTCCAGGTAGTGCGTCGTCAGGACGATCGTCCGGCCGGAGCCGGCGATCTCGCGGATCACGTTCCAGAAGGCGCGGCGCGACTCCACGTCCATCCCCACGGTCGGCTCGTCCAGGAAGACGAGGTCTGGGTTGCCGCAGATCGCGAGCCCGAAGAGGACCCGCTGCTTCTGCCCGCCGGAGAGCTTCCCGTACATCCGGTGCTCGAGCCCCGTCAGCCCCGCCACCGCGAGGGCCCGGTCGAGGGGCATGGGCGCCGGGTAATAGCTCCCGAAGAGCTCGAGGTGCTCGCGAACCGTCATCGTCTCGGGGACGTGGCCCACCTGGAGCATCACGCCGACCCGCTGCCGGGCGGCCCGGAGGGTCGGCCTGCCGCCGAACAGCTCGACGGCGCCGTCGTCCGGAGCCAGGAGCCCGAGGAGGAGGTTGATCGACGTCGTCTTGCCGGCGCCGTTCGGGCCGAGGACGGCCAGGACCTCGCCCGTCACGACCTCGAGGTCGAGCCGGTGGACGGCCGTCACCGGGCCGTATCGCTTCGTCACGTTCCGGAGCGCGGCCACCCGCGCCCGCCCTTCGCTGCCTCGCATCGGGACCTCCGGCCGTAACGATGGGGCGGGGGGGCCGTCGGGGACCAGTCGCCACCGTCACCGGCGTCGGGTGACGTATGTCACCCGTTCGCCGGACGGCGCCAACCCGGGGCGGATGGTGGACGTCTCACCGCCCGACCAGGAACAATCAGGAACAAGGAAGGAGAGCCCCATGAAGACCACGAACAGGACACTCGCCCTCGCCCTCCTCGTCGCCTTCGCGGCACCGCTGGCGGCGCAGGAGACCCCGGTCCTCGACAAGCGCGAGCAGAAGCAGGAGCAGCGGATCGAGAAGGGGAAGGAGACCGGGCAGCTCAACGACCGCGAGGCGGCCCGTCTCGAGGCCCGCGAGGACAAGCTGAAGGCCGACGAGGCCGCCGCAAAGGCCGACGGCAAGGTGACGAAGAAGGAGCGGGCCAAGCTCCACCGCGAGGCGAACCGCGACAGCAAGCGGATCGCCAAGCAGAAGCACGACGGCCAGACGAAGTAGGCCCGCCCGTCGAGTGAAGGGGCCCGGCGAACGCCGGGCCCTTCCGTCTCGCGCCGGGGTCCCGGGGTCAGGCGATCTTCGGCATCTCCTTGTGCGCCACCCGGTAGAGCACGAAGGCCATGAACGCGAAGAGGAACGCGCCCAGGACCTGGAACCCGTCCGCGCCGAGGGCGTTCGTCAGCGTGTGCTCCAGGGAGACCTTGTCCAGGCTCTTGGCGACCTTCTCGTTGATGTTCAGGAGCGCCACCACGACCCCCAGGAGCGCGCCCCCCGCCACGAGCCCGGTCGCGAACAGGTTGCCCGGTCCGAGCTCCGAGTCCTCGGCGCTCTGCTTCCCGTTCTCGCGCTCCTTCTGCCAGTCGACGACCCCCTTGATCGCGCCGCCGACGAAGATCGGAAGAGTGGTCGAGAGCGGGAGGTAGAGGCCGACCGCGAAGGAGAGGGACTTCACCCCGCACAGCTCCATGGTGACCGCGATGAACGCCCCGACGAGGACGAACTGCCAGTCCAGGTTGGCCGCCAGCAGCCCCTTGATGAGCGTCGCCATGAGCGTGCCCTGCGGGGCGGGCAGCTTGTCCGAGCCGATCGCGTGCAGGATCCCCTGGGCCCTCATGTCGGGCGTCGGCGTGTCGAGGGCGCGGAGCGTGAGCCCGATGACGACCGAGGCGCCGACCGCGCCGATCAGGAGGCCGATCTGCTGCGCTCGCGGCGTGGCGCCGACGAGGTAGCCGGTCTTGAGGTCCTGGGACGTCGCGCCGGCGTTGGCCGCCGCGATGCAGACCATTCCGCCCACGCAAAGGGCCATCGGCTGGTAGGCGTCGCCGGTCCAGCCGAGCCCGACGAAGATGAGGCAGGTCGCCATCAGCGTGGCGATCGTCATGCCGGAGATCGGGTTCGAGGAGGTGCCGATCACGCCCACGATCCGGCTCGCGACCGTCACGAAGAAGAAGCCGAACATCACGATCATCACGCCGAGCATCAGCTTCGACGCGATCGAGGTGCCGGGGATGATCGGGAGGAGGGCGAGGATCAGGATCAGGATCGCGCTGCCGGCCAGGACCACGGTGATCGGCAGGTCGCGCTCGGTCCGCTTGATCGTCGCCGAGCCCGCGCCTTCCTTCATCGAGGCGACGCTGTCCTTGAAGCTCGAGATGATCGTGGGCAGGGTCTTGAGAAGCGTGATGAAGCCGCCCGTCGCCACCGCGCCCGCGCCCACCTGGCGCACGTACGCCCGGTAGATCGCGACGGCCCAGTTGGCGAAGCCGTGGGTTTGCGGGTCCCAGCCTCCCGGCCCGCCCGCCGTGGCGAGGTCCTTGAGGTAGCCGAGCTTGATCAGCTGCGTCGCGATCACGTCCCCCGGCACGAGCGTGGCGAGGAGCGGGATGAGACCGAGCCAGGCCAGGACGCCGCCCGCGACGAGGACGCCGGCGATCTTCGGCCCGATGATGTAGCCGACGCCCAGGTACTCCGGTGTGATCTCGCCGTTGACCGTGGCCGAGGGGAAGTACTTGTTCGTCTGCCGGGTCACGAAGGCGGGAGCCTCGGCGACGATCTTGAAGATCTTCTGGCAAAGGGCGTAGCCGAACGCGAAGAAGAGGCCGCTGTAGGCCACCTTGGCGAGCTCGCCCCCCTTCTCGCCGGCGATCAGCACGGAGGCGCAGGCGGTGCCTTCCGGGTACGGCAGATTGCCGTGCTCCTTGACGATGAGGGAGCGGCGGAGCGGGACCATCATGAGCGTCCCGAGGACGCCGCCCAGGAGGGCCAGGGTGAAGATCGTCCAGTACGAGAAGAACGGGGCGCCGACGCTGAGCTTGGTGATCGGGTCGGTCGAGAGGAAGAGGAAGCCGGGCAGGGTGAAGACGACGCCGGCGGCGATCGACTCGCCCGCCGAGCCGATCGTCTGCACCATGTTGTTCTCGAGGATCGTCGACCCGCCCAGCTTCTTGAGGAGCGAGATCGAGAGGACGGCGATCGGGATCGACGCCGACACCGTCAGACCCGCTTTCAGCGCGAGGTAGACGGTTGCCGCGCCGAAGATCAGCCCGAAGAGGGCGCCGATCAGCACCGCCTTCGCCGTGAACTCCGGGATCACCTGCTCCGCAGGAACGTAGGGTTTGAAGTCGTCCGCGCCGACCGGATCGCTCATCCGCGTCTCCTCTGCCCGTCGTGATTCGACCGCGGAGTCTGCCACCGCGTCCGGCGGCTGTCGAATCGCAGGGACGGGCGGGCGGTTCCACGGGACGAGCCGCAAAGACCTATACTGTCGACACTTGCCCGGTCCCCCTTGAGCCCTGGACAAGCCGCGGAGGAGGTCTCCCCCCATGACCGGTACGGTTCTCGTCCTCGTCGACGATCTGTTTTGGCAGACCAAGATCGAGCATTCGGTATCCGCGGCTCAGATCCCGGTGAAGTTCCGCTCCGATCCCGCGGAGCTCGCGGAGACGGTGGACCCTGCCAAGGTGACGCTCGTGATCGTCGACCTGGCCCTCAAGAAGGAGCCCTTCTCGGCGATCGCCGCCCTCAAGAAGAAAGCCAAGGGGATCCCGGTCATCGGCTACTACGAGCACGTCCGGCGGGACGTGATGCAGAAAGGGACCGACGCCGGCTGCGACGAGGTCGTGGCCCGCTCCTACTTCTCCCAGCACCTCGGAGACCTCGTCATGAAGTACGCCATCCCGGGCGGCGTCAGGACCGAGTCCGAGGAGCACGAGCTCCCCGAGGAGTAGACGTGGCCCGGCTCTCGAGGCGGAACCTCCTCGGCTCGGCCGCGGCGGCGGGGGCGACCGCGCTCCTGCCCCGCACCGTGGACGGAGCCGCGCCGGCCCCCTCACCGGCCGCCGGCTTCCAGATCGTCACCTCGTCGAACGGCGTCGAGGCCGCGAAGACGGCGCGACAGGCGCTGATCCAGGGAAAGGACCCGCTGGACGCCGCGATCGCCGGCGTCAACGTCGTGGAGCTCGACCCGGACGACATGACGGTCGGCTACGGCGGCATCCCGAACGAGGAGGGGGTCGTCCAGCTCGACGCCTGCGTGATGGACGGGCGGACGATGCGGGCCGGGGCCGTCGGGGCGCTCACGGGCGTGAAGACCCCGTCGAAGGTGGCCCGCCTCGTGATGGAGCGGACCGACCGCGTCTTCCTGGTCGACCAGGGGGCTCGCAAGTTCGCGACGGCGCACGGTTTCCCCGACGAGGACCTCCTGACCCCCAAGACCCGGAAGATCTGGCTCTTCTGGCGCGAGAAGCTCTCCACCAGCGACGACTGGATCGAGGCCGGTGGCGAGGAGAACGACCCGGACCTCAGGGAGTTCGTGAGGAAGTACGGCGACGAGTACTTCCGCCCCCAGGGCACGATCCACCTCTCGATCCGCTCCGCCAGGGGGGAGCTGGTCGGCGTCACGACCACCTCCGGGCTCTTCTTCAAGATCCCGGGCCGTCTCGGGGACAGCCCGGTCGTCGGCGCCGGGATCTACACCGAGGGGGGCGTCGGCTCCTGCGGCTCGACCGGGCGCGGTGAGGCGAACCTCGTCACCTGCGGCTCGCACACCGTGGTCGAGGGGCTGCGCCAGGGGAAGAGCCCCGAGGAGGCGTGCCTCCAGGCGCTGAAGCGGATCTCGGAGAAGACCCACCTCGTACCGCGGCACCGGGACGCGGCGGGGCGCCCGCGCTTCAACGTCAGCTTCTACTGCGTGGATGCCCTGGGGCGCACCGCGGGGGCGTCGATCTGGAGCGGGGCCAAGTACGTGGTCGGGGACGCGGACGGCGTCAGGACGCTCGACTCGGCGTACCTCTACAGGAAGGACCCGGCCAAGGCCTGACCGGCACCGGGTCTACTTCTTGCGCAGCTCCATCAGGACCTGCTTCGCGACCGCCTTGAGCGTGTCGAACACGCCGACGCCGGTGGGCGCGGTCGCCTCGAACGTCGGCTCTCCCTTGTAGTTGAGCTGGCGGTACATCTCGTCGGCCGTCACCGCGGTCGGCAGGTCCCGCTTGTTGAGCTGGAGGACGTACGGCACGGTGGCGAGGTCGAAGCCGTGCTCCTTCAGGTTCTTCTCGAGGTTCCTCAGGGACTCCACGTTGGCGTCCATCCGGGCTTCCTGGGAGTCGGCGACGAAGACGACTCCGTCGACGCCCTTCAGGATGAGCTTGCGGCTGGCGTCGTAGAAGACCTGGCCCGGGACGGTGTAGAGGTGGAACCGGGTCTTGAAGCCCCGGACGGTGCCGAGGTCGAGCGGAAGGAAGTCGAAGAAGAGGGTGCGGTCCGTCTCGGTCGCGAGCGAGATCAGCTTCCCCTTGGCGGCGGGGTTCGTGCGGTCGTAGATGTACTGGAGGTTCGTCGTCTTCCCGCAGAGGCCCGGACCGTAGTAGACGATCTTGCAGTTGATCTCGCGAGCGGCGTAGTTGATGAACGTCATGTCCGCGGCACCCTCAGGAAACCGTCCGAGGCGTTTCGGGCGCCTCCCTCAAGGTGTCGATCCGGCTCGGCACGTCTCGCATCGCTCCCGATCATTCGCGGAAGAGGCTGTCGATGTCCTCGTCCGTGATCTCGGCGAACGGGGAGTCGATCCCCTCCGTGCGCCGTTCCTTCTCCTGCTCGACCTTCTTCTGGATGGTGACGAAGATGCGCTCCAGATCCTGGTTGGCCTTCCGGACCCGGAGGCGAACGAGACCCAGCGACGATCGCTCGTCGAAGATCACGACCAGGATCACCCTCTGGCCGACGATCGAGATGTAGACGTTGTCCCGCTCCCCTTCGTGGAAGAGGACGGGGAACTCGCGCTCGCCGATCAGCTTGGCCAGTCCGTCGGTGGCCGCCACGTTGCCGGCGGTCAGGGACGCGAGCGAGGTCGTGTCGAGAGATTCCAGGTCCCCCTGGGCCGCGATCTGCTGGCCGTTCTTGTCGACGATGAAGACGACCTTGGCCTGGGCGTCTGTCTTGAGCCGCCCGATCACGTCCTTGATTTGCTGGAACTCTTCGTCGAACAGAACGAAATCAGACATAAAGCGCTAGGCCTCGTAGTCTAACCGATGGAGCGAGAAGGCCCTGAAAGAAGCCTCTCGAATGTTTCGGAGCCGCCGGGCGCCTCAAATCTCGCGTCTCCCGGCCAGGGATCGGGAAACCGTGACCTCGTCGGCGAACTCGAGGGCGGCCCCGACCGGCAGACCGAACGCGAGGCGGGTGACCTTCACGCCGAGCGGTCGCAGCCGGCGGGCCAGATAGAGGGCCGTCGCCTCGCCCTCCACGTTCGGATTGGTGGCGATGAGCACCTCCGCCACGCTCCCGCTGGCGGTCCGGGCCAGGAGATCCTCGACGTGCAGGTCCTCGGGCCCGATCCCCTTGAGGGGCGCGAGCGCCCCGCCCAGGACGTGGTATCGACCCCGGAACTCCCGGGTCCGCTCCAGGACCTCGACGTCGGCGGCCTCCTCGACGACCGCCAGGAGGTGCGCGTCCCGCGACGGGTCGCCGCACAGAGCGCACGGGTCGACCTCGGTGAAGGAGTGGCACGTCGAGCAGCGGCGGGTCCGCTCGCGCGCCTCGGCGACCGCCGCCAGGAGGCTCTGCGCCTCGCCGTCCGGCACCCCGAGCAGGTGGTGGGCGATCCGGCGGGCGCTCTTCGGACCGATCCCCGGAAGCCTCTCCAGCAGGGTGAGGAGCCGCGTGAAGGCCGGAAGCGTGCTCAAGACTCACCGTCGTCGCGGCGGACATCCGCGATCTCGCCGCCGAAGAGGTCGAGCATCCGCCTCACCCGATCGTCGGCCAGCACCGTCTTCTTCAGATGCTCCTTCTCGAGGACGACCGGGTCGGCCGCGGCGGCGGCGGCCGTCAGGTTGCCGTCGGCCGGCTCGGCGCTCTCCACGACCACTCGCGAGCCTCGGCCCAGGACCGCGAGGGCCGCCTCGTTCATCACCTTGGCCATCGCCGGCTCGGCCAGCCGCCGCTCGATGAGCACCGACGGCGGGTCGAGGACGATCCGGATCGTCTTCTCGTCCACGCGCACCGAGGCGTCCTCGAGCACCGCGCCCAGCTGACCGTGCCGCTTCTCGACCTCGGCCCGGAAGGCGCCCGCCGGATCGGGGGTGGCCTCCGGGTCGGGCACGATCTCGAGGGGCGTCAGACCGACGAATCGAGGCGTGGCCTCGACGGGCGGAGCCGGGGACGGGGCGGGGACGGGACGGGGAGAGGGAGCCGAGGCGGCTGCCGGACGTGCGACCGCCATCGCGACGGCAGCCTCGTCCAGGCGGGCCCGCAGGGGAGCCGTGACCGAGGGCGCCACGGGGGCCGGCGCGGTCACGGCCGGCATCGGCCGGGCCCCGGAGAGGAGCTCCTCGATCGGCACGAGCCGGGGCAGCTCCGAAAGGCGCAGGAGGAGCACCTCGAGCGCCAGGGCCGGGACGTCGGTCCGTCGTAGCGTGCCGTCGGCCTCCGTCAGGAGCGTCAGGAAGCGGAGGAGCGTCGAGTACGGGGTCGAGGTCGCGAACGCGGCGAGCTCCGCGGCGCCCTCCTCCGATAGGCCGGACGGCGGGGGCGACGCCGGGTCGGCCGCCAGCCGCACCGCGCCCCTCACGAGGGCC
>CAYLNK010000104.1:0-19357 GCA_964384675.1 uncultured Holophagales bacterium
GGCGGCGGGGGAGGCGGCTCCGGGCGCTCCGGAGGGTGGAGCGCCTCCCCGGTGAGCCGCGCGGGCCGGAGGTGTCGTCGACGGCTCCGGGGCCTTCTCGGCCCGGTGCGCGGGCTTCGGCTCGTAGACGAACAGCGAGTCTTCGGCGTAGGCGACCGGGATCGGCATCCCGATCAGCTTCTGGATGGGGCCGAGCGAGTGGACGTAGTCCTCGCACGCGAGCGAGATCGCCTTCCCGGCGCGTCCGGCCCGGGCCGTCCGCCCGATCCGGTGGACGTAGTCCTCCGGGTCCATCGGGAGGTCGACGTTGATGACGTGGGTCACGCCCTCGATGTGGAGCCCGCGCGAGGCGACGTCGGTCGCGACGAGGATCGGCAGAGCCCCGGACTTGAAGTCCGACAGGATCTTCAGACGCTTGGCCTGCGGGATGTCTCCGGTGAGCGCGCCGATCTTGTGGCCGTGCCGGGTCAGGCGCATCACCAGCTTCTCGGCGAAGCGCTTCGTGTTGACGAAGAGGATCGTCCGGCCCTCGCCCTCCCTCTTCAGGAGGCCGAGCAGGAGAGGCAGCTTCTCGTGGCTCCCCACGTGGTACAGGGCCTGGGTGACCCGATCGGCGGTGACCTTCTCCGGCTCGATCTCGATCCGCTCGGCCTCGTGCATGTGCTCGTAGGCGAGCTCCAGCACGCGGTAGGAGAGTGTGGCCGAGAAGAGCATCGAATGCCGGCGGGCCGGGGGCGGGCAGCGCCGCAGGATCCGCCGGAGGTCGACGATGAAGCCGAGGTCGAAGAGCCGGTCGGCCTCGTCGATGACCAGCGCCTCGACCTGGCTGAACGACGTGGCTCCCTGCTGCTCGTAGTCGAGGAGCCGGCCCGGCGTGCCGACCAGGATGTCGCAGCCCGCCCGCAGCTGGTCGCGCTGCTTGACGTAGTCGATGCCGCCGAAGACGTTCACCAGGCGCGGGGCCACGAAGTGACCGAGCGCCCGGGCGTCGTCGTGGATCTGGACCGACAGCTCGCGGGTGGGGGCGATGATCAGCGCCCGGGGCGAGTCGGACCGGGCCTTCGGCCGGGGCGTCCGCACGATCCGCTCGAGGATCGAGATCAGGAACGCGGCAGTCTTCCCGGTGCCCGTCTGCGCTTGAGCGGCCACGTCCCGGCCCGCGAGGAGCAGGGGGAGGGTGGCGGCCTGGATCGGCGTCGCGCGGACGAAGCCGCAGGCCGCGATCCCCGCCCGCACGGCATGGGGAAGGTCGAGATCCGAGAAGTAAACGTCGGAAAGGTGGTCCGCAAGACCGCGGGAGGAGAATGGCATCCGTCCGTATTGTACCGTCCCTTGGGAATCGCCCTCCCTGGCGCTACTGCTAGACTCGTTCGAGTCGTGGCGATTCGGGATCTGGCCAAGCGGGTTTTCCTCGGCAAGAGCCGCGACCCCCTGGACCCCCACGTCTTCCAGGAAGTCTCGCTGGCGGCCTTCCTGGCCTGGGTCGGCCTCGGCGCGGACGGCCTGTCGTCCTCCGCGTACGGCCCGGAGGAGGCGTTCCTCGCGCTCGGGACGCATCGTCACCTGGCCATCTTCCTTGCGGTCGCGACCGGGCTGACGGTCATCCTGATCTCGGCGTCGTACTCGCAGCTGATCGAGCTCTTCCCGACGGGCGGCGGCGGCTACCTCGTCGCCACGCGGCTCCTGGGGGAGGGGGCCGGGCTCGTCTCCGGGACCGCGCTCCTCGTCGACTACGTCCTGACGATCTCGATCTCCTGCGCGGCGGGGGTCGCGGCGCTCTGCTCCCTTGCCGGAACGGTCACCGCCTCGCAGCAGCTCCTCTACGCGACGGTGGCGGTGATCGGGCTGGTCGTCCTGAACCTGCGGGGCGTCAAGGAGTCGATCCAGATCCTCCTGCCCATCTTCGTCCTCTTCCTCCTGACTCACGCGCTCATCCTCGTCTTCGGGATCGGCCGCCACGTCACGGCTCTTCCTCAGGTGCTCGGCGACACGGCGCGCGAGACGCGGGCCACCTGGGCGGAGCTCGGTGGGCTCGGGACGATCGCCCTCCTGCTCAAGGCCTTCTCCCTGGGCGGCGGCACCTACACCGGGATCGAGGCCGTCTCGAACGGGCTCCAGATCCTGCGGGAGCCGCGCGTGAAGACCGGCAAGACGACGATGACCTACATGGCCATCTCGCTCGCGTTCACCGCCGGAGCCCTGATCGTCTGCTACCTCCTGGCCGACGTGCGGCACACGCCGGGCGTCACCCTCAACGCCACCCTGTACCAGAAGCTGTCGGCGGAGATGCTGGGGGCCGGCTCGGGCGGGGCGCGTTCCCTGGTTCTCCTCTGCCTGGTTTCGGAGGGGGCGCTCCTCTTCGTGGCGGCCCAGGCGTCGTTCCTCGCCGGGCCGCGGGTCCTCGCGAACATGGCGATCGACTCGTGGGTGCCGCACCGCTTCAGCCTGCTCTCCGAGCGGCTCGTGACACACAACGGCGTCCTTCTCATGGGCGGCTTCGCGGTCGGGCTCCTGACGTACGCCCAGGGCTCGGTCCACGTCCTCGTCGTCATGTACTCGATCAACGTCTTCCTCACGTTCACGCTCTCCCAGCTCGGGATGTGCGTCCACTGGGTGAAGGAGAGACGCCAGGAACCGACGTGGGCGAAGCGGTTCGCGGTGAACGGCGTGGGCCTCGTCGTGACGACGACGATCCTCGTGGTGACGATCGTCCTGAAGTTCCGGCAAGGCGCGTGGGTCACGGTCGCCATCACCGGCTCCCTCGTGGCTCTGTTCGTCATGATCCGGAAGCACTACAGCTCGGTCACGCTCCTGATGAAGCGGGCCGACGACGTCCTGACGACGCTTCCCAAGGCGAAGGCCGACTCGGCCGTCCTCCCCAAGTCGGACGAGCCAGCGGTCAGCCGCAACACGCCGACCGCGGTGTTCCTCGTCTCCGGCTTCAACGGGCTCGGGATCCACTCCCTCCTGCAGGTCCAGAAGTACTTCCCGAAGCACTTCAAGAACGCGGTCTTCCTCTCGGTGGGCGTCGTCGACTCCTCCAAGTTCAAGGGGGTCGACGAGGTCGAGAACCTGAAGCTCGAGACCGAGCGGGACCTGAACCGGTACGTGGAGTTCGCCCGGAGCCTGGGGATGCACGCCGAGCACCACTTCGCGCTGGGCACGGACCTCCTGGACGAGATCGTGGAGCTCTGCCGCCAGGTCAAGGAGCGCTACGACCGGCCGGTCTTCTTCGCGTCGAAGCTGATCTTCCCCCAGGAGAACCTGATCAACCGGCTGCTCCACAACCAGACCCCCTTCGCCGTGCAGCGACGCCTCCAGTTCGAGGGGCTCCAGACGGTCATCCTGCCGATCCAGGTTTCCATCTAGACGGAGCCCGTCCGTCCGTAGAGAATCCGCCGAAAAAAGGGCGCCTCGCCCTCCTTGGCGGTCGCATGCGTCGAAACCTGCTCCTCCCGCTGCTCGTCGTCGCGGCCGCTCTCTGCCTGACCGTCGACGAACGCGTCTTCGGCCTCCTCACCGACGGGCAGGTCATGACCCGGACGGCCGTCGCCATGGCCGAGCTGGGGGAGATCGGGGTGGCGCGCGGGCATCGGGTCGACGTGCTCCGGCCCGCCGGGGACGCCGTGACCCGCTACGGGCTCGGCGCGTCCCTGGTGCAGGTCGTCCCCGTGGTCGTCGCTTCCCGGCTCGATCCGCGGCTCGGGGCCGGCGCCTCGCAGACACTCTTCGCGCTCCAGCAGATCGTCCTGGTGCTGCTCGCCGTCCTCGGAGCGGGTGTCCTCGGGACCGTGTGGGGAGGCGCCGTCGCGGGGCGGCGCGCCGTGCTGGCGGCGGGCCTCGCCTCGCCGCTCTGGGCCTACGTCAGCTCCGACTTCTCCGAGCCGCTCCAGGCCGCCCTCGTCTCGGGGACGTTCGCGTCCGCCGTCCTGGCGGCGCGCGCCGAGGCTCCCCGCCGCCGCGTCGCGCTCGCGGCCCTTTCGGGAGCGTGCGCGGGTCTCGGGCTCCTCACCAAGTCGATCCTGATCGTCCTCCTCCCGCTCCTCCTCGTGGCGCTCCTGCCGGCGGCGCCTCGGGAGGAGCGCCGGCGCCTCTCGGCCGCCGCGGTCACCGGATGGGCCGTCCCGGCCGCGCTCTGGGCGGCCTTCGAGGTGGTGCGGTTCGGGCGGCCGTTCGCATCGTACGCGGGTGAGCCCTTCAGCCACCCGCTCCTCGACGGGCTCTGGCGCCTGACGGTGGGGCCCAACAAGGGGCTCCTGCTCTACTTCCCACTGCTGCTGCTCAGCCTCGTCGGGCTGTCGCTCCTCTACCGCGTCGAGCGGGGCGCCGCGCTCGCCTGCGGCGGCTTCACCGCCTTCCTCCTGCTCTCGACGGCGTGCTGGTGGGCGTGGGACGGGACCGCGGGGTGGGGCCCGCGGCTCCTGGTCCCCTTGCTGCCCCTCCTGGCGGCGCTGGCGGCCCTCGCGTCGACGCGCGTGAGGCCCCTCGCCTTCCACGTCCTCTTCGGGGCGGGGGTCGCGGTCAACCTGCTGGGGGCGCTCGTGCCCGACGCCCTGACGACCTTCTACTACGGCGTCCTGTCCGGTCGCGTGCTCGACGAGCGGGAGGTGTCGCGGTACCCGTCGTTCGCCTACGAGCGTGGAGCGGACGGCCTGGCGCGCCTCTTCCCCGTCCACGACGCGCATCGGCTGGCGGCGGCCTCCCCGCTGCGCCTGGCGCCGTGGCTCCTCCGCAAGCGGCTGGCGGGAGGAGACGTGCTGGGGGCCCTCCGCACGCCTCCGTGGTCCGTGGGGGCTGAAGGGCTGGGCCCCGCGCGGCCCCTGGAGGAGGCGATTCCGTCCACCGCGCTCGTCTTCCTCACGTCCCCCTACCGTTGGCCCCACCTGGGGATGTCCCTCCGGGGCGGGTCCGGGCGGCGGGATTCGGCGTTCGCATACGTGGACGGGCTCTACGACCAGGCGCTCCGGGCGCAGGACATGGGCCGTGCGGACCGCGCCGCGGCGTTCGGGGAGAGGATCTACCGGCTCGTGCCGTCCCCGCAGACGGCGGTGGCGTACGCCGAGGGCCTCCGCCTGGCCGGGCGCCGGGACGACTTCGTCGCCCTCTTCGGTCGCCTCCCCCGCGAGCACAAGGTGCTCCCCGAGCTGGGGATCGTCATGGCGCTCTACTCGCGCGACGCGGGCGACGAGGCGCGCGCCCGGATGATCCTCGAGACGGTCCTGCGCGCGGCGCCGCGTCCGGCCTACGTGAGGCTCGCCTCGGTCTCCCCGCGAGAGTGGCCCCCCCTGCGCGACCTGACGCGGCCCGCTCCCGTTGCGGCTTCGTCCCCGTCGGAGCGGTCGGGTGTCAGCGCGGAGCCGTCAGGCGGGAAGCCGTCCGGAGCGAGCGGCGGTTGACCAGGAGGTTCGTCGAGCCGGCCTGACGCGCGCCGCGAAGAGTCGACTCCGCGGCCTCCATCAGGGTCCTCACGCCGAGCACCTCGTCGTCGCGCCACTGCACGAGACCTCCGGCGAGACCGATCAAGGGCACCTCACGCCACTGTCCGAGGCGATCCGGGACGCGGAACATCCCGGCCTCGGCGTCGGAGCGGTCGTAGAGGCCGCGGGTGGCGTCGTCGAACTGAGCCAGCAGGCGCTTGGCCTGCTCTTCCGCCGGGTCCAGGGGACCGGCGACGGCGAAGTCGTCGTCGGCGAGGTGCGCGACGAAGGCGTCCGGGCCATCCATCTCCTCCCGCACGAGGGTCGCGAGCTGGATCAGGAGGTCGTCGCCCCGCGAGAAGCCGTAGCGGTCGTTGAAGAGGCGGAAGCGGAGCAGGTTCAGGCGGAGGAGCGAGAACGGATGGTGCTTCGCGAGCCGGTCGGCGAGGTGCCGCTCCAGGGCGAAACGTCCGGGCAGCTGGGTGACGGGGTTCACCTGGAGCGCCGCCGCGGCGCTCTGTCGGGCGAGCGCGCCGAGCAGGGCCTCCACCGTCAGGAGCCCGCGGTAGGAGCGATCGGGACCGACGACCACCAGTGGGTCGTAGCGCCGCTCCGCGGGGCGGCGGAGGACGAGCTCGGCCACGCGGGAGAGAGGCTCGAGCTCGGACACCTTGTCGAAGCGGGTCGACGCGACCGAGGCGAGGCTCCCGCCCGTGCCGTCGAGGGCCAGGAGGTCCGACCGGCGCAGGAGGCCGTGGATCGCCCCGTCCCGCACCACCGGCAGCACCTCGAGGCGGGGCTCGCCGGCGAACCGCGCTGCCGCGGAGGAAGGCGGCTCGGAGGCCTCGACCGCCGTCTCCGCCGCCAGGAAGGCCCGCGCCTCGTCCCGGGCGTCCGCCGACGGGATGTGCCAGCGCGCGGGCAGCGCGATCTCCGGCGTCTCGAACGCGTCCCGCACGTCGAGCGGTCCCGCGAAGAGGAAGCCCTGGAGGAAGTCGACTCCGGCCGAGAGGCACGTCTCGAGCTCCGCCGCCGTCTCGATCCCCTCGGCGATCACCAGGCAGTTCACGCGGTGACACAGGCTGACCACCGACTCGACGAGGACGCGCTTCCTCGCGTGCGAGGCGATCCCGTCGATGAAGACCCGGTCGACCTTCACGAAGTCGGGCGACAGGTCGGTGATCATCCGCAGGTTCGTGTAGCCGGCGCCGAAGTCGTCGACCGCGATCTTGAACCCCTCCCGCCGGAACGGCTCGAGGTACCGGGCGAACGAGCCGAGGTCCCGGATGCGGAGGATCTCCGGGATCTCGAGGACGATCTGGGAGGGGGGGAGGCCGAGCGCGTGCGTGCGGTCGAGGAGCCACGACGTCCCGAAGCGGGCGTCGGCGAAGAGCGGCGCCGAGAAGTTCAGGAAGAGGCGCTTCTCGCCCAGGTGAGGCTTCACGACCTCGAGGTGCTGGGCCGCGCTCGCGCTTTCGAGCGCGAGCAGGAGGCCGACCCGGGCGGCCTCGGCGAACGCGTCCTGCGGCAGGAGCTTGGAGTCCTCGGGCAGCCGGATCAGCGCCTCGCACCCCTCCAGCTCGCCCGAGCCCGCGCGGTAGATCGGCTGGAACAGCGAGCGCAGCTGCGACCCCGCGCAGACGCGGCGCAGCGTCTCGGTCAACGCGATGTCGGCCGGCTTCACGCGGGCGAAAGCGCCCGAGAACTCCTGCCAGAGCGGACCGTCGATCAGCTCCGACACGCGGCCCGCCTCACTCGAACCAGCCCACCACGTCCACGATCAGGTTCACGCCTGCCGGTCCCGGCATGTCGCACAGGACCGAGATCTCGCCGTCGGTACCGAGGCAGACGATGGCGTTGTTCGCGCGGGTCTGTCCCGTGGAGTAGTTGATGGTGCTGGTGCCCGGCACGTCCCCGCCCGCCGGGTAGACGCGCAGGTTGCCGCCCGCCGCCGCGTCGGTGACGGTCACGTTGAGCGCGGCGCAGATCGCCGTCGCGGGGACCCCGCAGCGGCCCTGCACCGGGAACGAGCGGGAGCCGCCCGGGACGAGGGCCGGCCCGCCGACGGGGCCCGGGGCGTCGCGCGTGTCGACGATCCGGCACGGAGTGAGTGTGTGGAGGCTCCGCGCGCCCGGGGGCGGACCGACCGTGAGCGGGAAGGTCGCGGTCGACGTCTTCCCGCAGTTGTCGGTCGCGGTTACGGTGACGGTGTAGATCCCCTGCGGTCCGGCGTTCGAGATCGCGACCGAGCCGTCGCTCATGCTGGCGACGAGGGTCCCGGTGAAGAGCGGCGCGGTGGCCGTGAGCCCCGTGATCACGCCGTTGTCCGAGGGCGGCACGGTCGCGGGGACGTTCACCGAGCCGCCCAGCGCGAGGGTCGGAGGGCCGGTGTAGCTGCCCACGGTCGGAGCCGGGTTCGTCGTGATCGAGATCGGAACGTTGCCGTCCACGAAGAGGGACGCGGGATCGCTCACCCGGATCGTCACGTTCCCCGCCACCGCCGTGCAGCCCGCGCCGACGGTGCCGGTGACCGTCCCGGCGGTCACCGCGAGGCCGGTGACCGTGACCCCCGCGGGAGCGCCCTGGAGCGCCGCGGTCAGGGAGGCGGGCGTCTCGGCGTCTCCGGCGGTGCCCAGCGTCGCCGCCGTCGCGGGGCTCCCCTGGGTGCGGCTCAGCGAGGCGGCCGGCGTGTAGGTGGGCGCGGTGTTGGGAGCGGTGCCGCAGGGCACCGGGAGCTTCACGTTGGTGATGGCGATCGTGTCGAGGTAGAAGCCGCGGTACTCGACCCCGCCGTCGCTCGTCAGCCGCCACCGGATGCGGATGGTCTTCCCGTCGTAGGCGGGCGAGAGGTTGACGGTGCGCTGCGTCCACGGCGACAGGGCCGTGCTGGCGCCGGCCGGACCGCTGAACGCGGGCTGGCCCTGGTCGTAGCCGCAGGCGTTGCCCGGCTCCGCGAGGTTCCCCGGGTAGCCGCCCGACGGTGTGAGGACCGCCCACGTCCCGCCGCCGTCGGTCGAGGCCTCCATGACGACGCCGTCGTAGTCCGGCTCCAGCTTGTAGCGGGAGTAGAACGAGAGAGAGGAGCCGGTGCCGAGGAGGAGCGCGGGCGTGGTGAGCGACGCGCAGGTGCCCGCCGGGTAGAGGCCGCCGGTCGGGTACTCGCCGATGTCGGTGCCGCTGTGGTACGAGCGGCCGCCCGCCTGGAACTCGTTGGCGGTCACCTGCCAGAGCGAGTCGGGGGAGAGGTAGGCGGCGGTGTCTCCACCGTCGTCGGTCCAGGTCCCGAGCGAGCCCGGGTCCCCGAAGAACGTGGTCCAGAGCCTCTTCGTGTTCCGCTCCTCGTTTCCGCCGTTCGGCCCGGCCCCGCCCGTCGTCGAGTCCTCGGCGCGCACGACGTAGAAGTACGTGACTCCCGAGCTGACGACGGAGTCTTCGTACGTCGTGGCCGTGACGGTGGCGATCTTGTTCCCGGCGTCGGGCGTGAACGAGGCGTCGATCGAGCGGTAGACGTTGTAGCGCACCGGGCCCCCGGACGGGCAGGAGAGCGTGGCGGCCGCCCAGCCGAGGAGGATCTTGCACTGGCTCCCGCTCTGCCCCGCCGAGACCAGCCCGGAGAAGGACGGGACGAGGTCACAGCGGCCGGTCGGCGTCACGGTCACGCAGCTCGAGGCCGGGCCCTCGCCGCAGCCGTCGGCGCCGCGCACCCGGTAGGCATACGGCAGCCCGCCCTGCGCTCGGTCGTCGGTGAACGTCGAGCCGGCGGCGCTGCCGACGTACTGGAAGTCGCCGGTGGCCGCGGCGCACGTGCCGGGCGCCCGGTAGACCTGGGTGGACGTCGAGCCGGCCGCCGCGGTGAACGACAGGTCGACGCCCGCGGTCGCGTTCGGGACCGCACCGAGCCCGGTGGGCGCGGCGGCGACGCCGCTCGCGCAGGTGGCGAACGAGGCGGCGAGGCCGAATCCCTGCCGCGCCGTGTACGGGCGGCCGTTCCCCGGCACCGAGGGGGCCGAGACCGTGATGGTGTACGTCCCGGCGGCGGGGGCGACGAGCCTCACCTGCTCGACGTTGTTGATCGCGTCGGCCGAGCCGCCGGTCGTCGAGACGCCGCTCGCGTCGAAGACGTTCCCGAGCCAGGTGGAGGAGCCGTCGGTGACCGAGAGGTTCAGGTTGTTGACCAGGCTCGAGGCGACGCCGAGGGTCGCCTCCGGGTCGGACCAGACGAGTGTGACGCGCAGCTCCTGGCCCGCGCCGACCGTCACCGTGTAGGAGCGGCTCTGTCCCGTCGTCAGCCCGGTGGGGTTGGGGAGGGCCCAGACGCGCAGCTTGCGTGCGTCTCCGGCGAAGTAGAGGTTCTGGTCCAGGAAGACGCGCCCCCAGCCGTAGCTCTGGTTGCCGAAGCCCGTCCCGAGGGGCAGCGTGCCGTTGAGGAGAACGGCCTTGACCAGCGGGGCGCTCGCCTCGAACGCGTCGGCCGGGGTCGCGGTGCCGGACGGGTAGAAGCCGTTCGCGAAGTACTCGCGCAGGAGAGCCGACGCGCCGGCCACCGTCGGGCAGGCCATCGACGTGCCGCTCAACGAGGAGAGCCCGCAGTTGTTCGAGGAGTGGCTGCTGTCGCCGCCGGCCGAGATCGTGCTGCTGCCCGGCGCCATGATGTCCGGCTTAGTGCGGCCGTCGTCGGTGGGGCCTCGGCTGGAGAAGCCGGCGACCGTGGTGCTGTTGCCGTGGCCGAGGGCGCCGACCGTCACCACGTTCTTCGAGGTGCCAGGCGAGCCGATCGTGTTCGTGCCCGGGCCGGCGTTCCCCGCCGAGAAGAAGATCGTCATCTCCTCGTGGTCGAAGAGGAATCGGTCCGAGGACTGCGCGTCGCCGGTGTAGGCGCCGCCGGAGTCGGAGCCGTACGAGTTCGAGTGAGCGCGCGCGCCGCCGAGCAGCGCCTGCTGGTACAGGACGTACTGGTCGGAGAGTCCGCTCAGGCAGCCGGAGGTGTCGTCGCCGACGTCCTGGAACAGCAGCTGGGCGTTCGGCGCCATGCCGTCGCCCGCGTCGATGCCGGGCGCGCCCGCCGTCGAGAGGTTCGCGAAGCTGTCGCCCACGGCGGTGCCGCTGGTGTGAGTGCCGTGCCAGCTCGTGGAGGACGAGCCGCAGACGGCGTTGTTGTCGTACGAGGTGGCGCCCGGCTGGACCCAGTACCCGATGATCTTCTTCGACGGTGAGAGGGTCCCGACGGCCGGCGGCGTCGTCGCCTCGGAGTCGGTCACGTCGCCCGCGGCGGCCGACTTTCGGAAGAAGCACATGTCGGAGTCGTTGCCCGAGTCCGCCACGGTGACGATCTGGCCGGTCCCGGTGATCCCGTGGCCGAAGATCGTGCAGGTGGTGCAGCTCGTTCCGGTGAGCGAGGTCACCGCGTTCGACTGCACGGGGCCGATCGCGTCGTTGTTGTGGAGGCGCGGGGGGTCGTACGGCTCGATCCAGGCGACGTCGGCGAGCGCGGCGGCCTCTGCCACGAACGCGGCGCGCCGCGAGAGGGGAACCGCGTAGCGCAGGCTCGCGCCCCGGGGCCCCGGCTTCGTGGCCGTCCGGACCGCGGACGGGCTGGCGTCGAGCTTCGCGGCGACGGAGTCGGTCCGGCCGCCCGCGAAGAGGTGGATCGTCATCTCCGGGGTCGGGTCGCCGCTGCCGGGCCAGAGGCGGGAGTGGACGGAGTAGCCGGCCTCCCAGGGCCCCCACCAGCGGATCCCGGCGATGCCCGCCAGCGCCTGGGACGCGCCGGGGGTCAGCCGCACCTGGTACGCGTTGTCCGGCACGTAGCCGACGATCTCGAGCCCGGCGCGCTCCATGTCGAGGCGCGCGTCGAGCCGCCCGGGCTGGAGCTGGACGAGGGCGTACCCCGCCGTCCGCCGCGTGGAGAGCCCCACGGACGCGAAGTCCGGGGCCTCCAGGGTGGGGTCGAAGAGGCCGGCGTGCAGGAAGAGCCGGGTCCCGTCATGGGGCGTCGCCGCGATCTGCTCGGGGGCCGGGTGCCTCGGCGTGAAACGCCGCCCCGGGCCCGACGCCGCGGTGGCGGTCGAGCCCGAGAGTGGCGCGAGCAGAAGGACGGTCACCGGCAGCACACGTGCGAGTCGTTGCAATGGATTCCCCCAGAGGGCGAAGTCTTCCCTTTCGGAACGGCCGGTTCAAGCGGATTCGACGGCCGGAGTACGATCGGCGCGTGGACCCCATCCGCGTCGTTTCCCCGTCGACGGGAGAGCTCCTCGGAACCGTGCCGGACGCCGGACCCGAGGGCGTCGCCGCCGCGGTCGCAGCGGCCCGGGCCGCCTCGCGGGGCTGGAGCGAGACACCGTATCCCCAGCGGGTCGCGGCGCTGCGACGCTGGCGGAACGCGGTCCTGGACGATGGCGAGCTGATCCCGACCCTGGTCGCCGAGAGCGGCAAGCCCCGGCACGAGGCCGAGGGGATCGAGCTCCTCTACTTCTGCGAGCTGATCCGCTTCTCGACGCGGGCGGGGCGCCGCGCCCTGCGCGACGAGACCCGCAGCCCGTTCCTCTTCATGACCAAGACGACCACGCTGGTGCGCCGGCCGCTCGGCGTGGTGGGCGTGGTCGGCCCGTGGAACTTCCCGATCCTGAACAACGCCGCGGACGCCGTGGCGCCGCTCCTGGCCGGGAACACCGTCGTCCTGAAGCCGTCCGAGGTGACGCCGCTGACCTCGGTGAGGATGGCCGAGCTGTGGCGCAAGGCCGGAAACCCGCCCGACGTCTTCCAGGTGGTGACGGGGCGAGGGGCCGCCGGGGCCGCCCTCGTCGACGCCGTCGACGCCGTGATGTTCACGGGCTCGGTCGCGACGGGGCGGAAGGTGGCCGCGCGGTGCGGCGAGCGCCTGATCCCGTGCGTGACCGAGCTGGGCGGGAAGTCGCCCCTCGTCGTCCTGCCGGGCGCCGACCTCGAGCGCGCCGCCGAGGCGGCCGCCTGGTCCGGCTTCATCCACAGCGGGCAGGCGTGCATCCGCACCGAGCGGATCCTCGTCGTCGAGAGCGTCGCCGAGGAGCTCGAGCGCCGGCTCGTCGCGCGCGTCTCGGCGCTCCGGCAGTCGGCGCCGGACGGACGCTCGTCGACGGCCCACGACCTGGGGGCCGTCACCTTCCCGAGGCAGCTCGAGGTGCTGGACCGCCAGCTGGCCGACGCCACCTCCCACGGGGCGCGGGTCCTCGCCGGGGGCGCGCGGCGCGAAGGGCCCGGGCTCTTCTTCGCCCCCACGCTGCTCGGCGGGGTGACCTCGGAGATGGAAGTGATGCGCGAGGAGACGTTCGGTCCGCTCGTCCCGGTGATGCGGGTGGCCAGCGCCGCGGAGGCGCTGCGCCTCGCGAACCAGAGCCACCTCGGCCTGAACGCCACCGTCTTCGGACCGGAGCGGGAGGCGCGCGCCTTCGCTCGCCAGATGGACGCCGGGATGGTGATCGTGAACGACGTCCTCGTGAACTACTTCGTCGTGGAGGCGCCGCTCGGCGGCCAGAAGGCGAGCGGCCTCGGGGTCCGCCACGGCGTGGAGGGGATCCGCCAGTGGACCCGGGTGAGCGCGGTGACCGAGCGGCGCGGGCTCCTCGCGCCCGTGGAGCGCCTCATCGCCCGGAAGCTGGCGTTCCCGTACGACGCGAAGGTCTTCGCGCTCCTGCGCCGGGCCATCCGGGTCCTGTACGGCAGCGGCCTCTCGCGAAAGACGGGCCCCCTCCCGTAGCCCGTAGAATCCGCGCCGACATGACACGCACGCACCGGGCCGCCAGCGCGGCCCTCTCGATCTTCCTCGCCCTTCCCCTCCACGCGCAGGCCGGCAAGAGCGTCAAGGTGAAGACGCCCGTCCCCACCCCGAAGCCGGCCGGCTCCGGCCCCATCCAGGTGCAGCCGGGGATCGCCGCGCCCCCCTCGGGGGCGAAGCAGGCCGACGTCCTCCCCGGCACGGGGACCGGGGACCCGTACGAGATGGAGCGTCTCGGCTTTGCGGCGATCAACGCCAACGAGCTGGTCCGGGCGCGCGAGTTCTTCCAGAAGAGCTGGGACCTCGGCGAGCTGCCGACCGCCGCCTACAACCTCGCCTGCGTCGACGCCCGCGAGGGTCGGAGCGAGAACGCGATCAAGCAGCTCCAGAAGGCGGTCGCGGTCGGATTCGACGACGAGACCACCCTCTTGAACGACGCCGATCTCGGCAACGTGAAGAAGCTCCCGGCCTTCGCGTCGATCGTGGCCGGCGTCAAGAAGAACCGCGAGACCGGCGACGCCTCGGTCGTGCAGGAGGGCCTCTTCCTGGCGCCCCCGGGCCCCGCCGGCGCCATCCTGATCCTCCTCCACGACGCCCCGTCCGATCCCCTCACGGTCTCCGGCCCGTTCGCCGACGAGGCCCGCGCCCGGAGCCTCTACCTGGCCGTGCCGCGCGGCCCGTCGCGCGCCGGGCACCGCCGGTTCGGCTGGGGCACGCCCGACCGGGCCTTCGCGGCGGTAGAAGCGACCCTCGCCGAGGCCCGGAAGCGAGCGGGGGGCGCGCAGGTCCCCGCCGTCCTGGTCGGCGTCGGGCGCGGCGGCACGCTCGCCCTCTCGGCCGCGGCCCGCAAGCCGAAGACGTTCTTCGGCGTCGGCTCGATCGGCGGTCCGCTCGATCCCGTCATGGCGCGGGGCCTCTCCGGCTCGCGCGTCTTCCTGGGCGTGGCGCGGGAAGCGCCGCCGTCCCTGGTGACGGCCGTGCAGCGCGGGCGCGACCTGCTGGCCGGAGCGGGCGTGATGGTCGGCCACGCGGAATGGCCCGGCACCGGGACGTCGTTCCCGAACGACGTGAGGCAGGCCGTCCGCGACACCCTCGACGGTCTCGTCGGTCCCAAGCGGTAGCTTGGCTGGCGCGGGGCTCGCGGGCCGCTTGTGGCCCCGCGAGCCCGCGTCTACCCTCGGGCCATGTCCGTCGACTTCTACCGGCACTCGCTCGGGGAGGACGAGAAGGCGGCCGTGGCCGCCGTCCTCGACTCCCTCTTCCTCACCACCGGCAAGCGCGTCTACGACTTCGAGGCGGCGTTCGAGGCGTACCTCGGCGTCCCCGCGGCCGTGGCGACCGTGCACTGCACGGCGTCTCTCCACCTGGCCATGCTGGCGGCCGGGATCGGTCCCGGCGACGAGGTGATCACCACGCCGATGACGTTCCTTTCGTCGGCCAACGTCGTCCTCTACGCCGGCGGGACGCCGGTCTTCGTGGACGTCGACGCGGCGACCGCCAACATCGACCCGGCCCGCGTGGAGGCGGCGGTCACGCCGCGCACGAAGGCGATCGTGGCCGTCGACCTGTACGGGCTGATGGCCGACATGAAGTCGCTGCGCGAGATCGCCGACCGGCACGGGCTCGTCCTAGTGGAGGACGCCGCCCACTGCGTCGAGGGGCGCCGCGACGGCTTCGGTCCCGGCCAGCTCGCGGACTACGGCTGCTTCAGCTTCTACGCCACCAAGAACCTCACCTGCGGCGAGGGGGGCGCCATCACGGCGCGCGACGCGTCGAAGAAGCCGCTCCTCCGGCAGCTCACGTCGCACGGGATGACGAAGAACGCGGCCGACCGGTACCACGGCAAGTACCAGCACTGGGACATGGACCGGCTCGGCTGGAAGTACAACCTGTCCGACATCCAGGCCTCGCTCCTGCTGCCCCAGCTGCCGAAGCTCGCCGGCCGTCTGGCGCGCCGCGAGGAGATCTGTAAGCGGTACGAGGCTGCCTTCCGAGAGACGCCGGGCGTGGAGTTCCCGATCGTGCCGGAGGGCGCCACGTCGGCGCGGCACCTCTTCACCATCTGGGTCGACGCCGGCAAGCGGGACGCCGTGCTGGCGGGGATCCAGGCGCGCGGCGTCGGCGTGGCGGTCAACTACCGCGCCGTCCACCTGATGTCGCACTACGTGTCGACGCTGGGGCACAAGCGGGGCGACTTCCCGAACGCCGAGGCGATCGGCGACCGCACCATCACGATCCCGCTCTGGCCGGCGATGACCGACGAGCAGGTCGACGAGGTGATCGCCGCGGTGCGCGCGGCGGTGGCGGAAGGCGCGTAGCCGGGTCCGCCTGGCGAGACCCGGCTCAGCCCTTCGCCGGACCGCGACCCCGAGGGCTTACCCGGAGCCGCGGGCGTCGCGCTGCGCCGGGAGGGGGGCCCTGGCCAGCCCAGAGCAGATCGACGTCGTACGCGGCGAGCTGAGCGTCGGCCGTCATCAGGCGACAGCGCTCGACCTGAGCCTGGGCGATCAGCAGGCGGTCGAACGGATCGCTGTGATGGTGCGGAAGTCGAGCGACCCGAAGCGCATGGGCGTGCTCGATGGCAAGGCCCAGGATCTCGTCCTCGGCGAGCTGCCGGGGCACGAAGGTCTCGGCCGGCGCCGGGAGCTCGAGCTTGCCGATCGCCTCCTTGATCGCCATCTCCCATGAGCTCGCCGCCGAGAGGAGGAGCGGCGACCGTCTCTCCTCGATGGTCTCGAGGGCCGAGCGGTTCAGGCGGTCTGGGCAAAGGTGCCACCAGAGCCAGCACTCCGTGTCCAGGAGAACCCGCTTCACCTGGAGAATCCGGCCAGGACCTCGGCTGGCAGAGGGGCGTTGAAGTCCTCCGCGACCCGTCCCCTGCCTGCGAACCGCCCAGCCCGACGCCGCCCCGGTACTCCGGGCGCCGGGACGAGAAGAGCCACGGGCTTTCCGGCCCGGGATATCAGGATCTCCTCGCCGAGGGCCACGCGCGCCAGCAGGCGCGAGAGATGGGTCTTCGCTTCGTGGACGTTGACTTCGGTCACGGCCGAAGATTGGACTAAGGCATGGACTAAGGCAAGGTGCGGGGTCCGAGGACCGGCTCCGGGACTGAGTGCCAGAATCCGGGGCGCACCCTTCCTCCGCGGTCGCGGGGGCGAAAGGAAGCACCATGGCGACGCTCCACGGCAAGACCCTCTTCATCACCGGCGCGAGCCGCGGCATCGGCAAGGCGATCGCGCTCCGCGCGGCGCGCGACGGGGCCAACGTCGTCATCGCCGCCAAGACCGGCGCTCCGCACCCGAAGCTCCCGGGGACGATCCACTCGGCGGCGGAGGACGTCGAGCGAGCCGGGGGCAAGGCGCTTGCCTGCCTCGTCGACATCCGCGACGAGGCCCAGGTCGCCGCCGCGGTCGCGAAGGCGGTCGAGACGTTCGGCGGGATCGACGTCCTCGTCAACAACGCCAGCGCCATCAGCCTCACCGGGACGCTGGCGACGCCGATGAAGCGCTTCGACCTGATGCACGGCGTCAACACGCGGGGCACTTTTCTCTGCTCGCAGGCCTGCCTCCCTCACCTCCTGAAAGCGCCCAATCCGCACATCCTGAACCTCTCGCCGCCGCTCAACCTCGAGCCGCGCTGGTTCGCGCCGCACGTGGCCTACACGATCGCCAAGTACGGGATGAGCCTTTGCGTCCTCGGGATGGCGGAGGAGCTGCGCGGCGAGGGCGTCGCCGTGAACGCGCTCTGGCCGCGCACGGTCATCGCCACGGCTGCCGTCCAGAACCTCCTGGGCGGCGACGCCACCATCCGCGGGAGCCGGCGGCCCGAGATCGTCGCGGACGCCGCCCACGCGATCCTCACCCGAGAGAGCCGCTCCTGCACCGGCAGCTTCTTCGTCGACGAGGACGTGCTGCGGGCCGAGGGGGTGACGGACTTCTCCGGCTACCAGCAGGTGCCGGGCGCGGAGCTGCTTCCCGACTTCTTCGTGTAGGCGTCTACCCCAGACAGGCGGTGAGGATCGCCAGGTCCTCCTCGTACGACTCCGCGGACAGCGGCCCGAACGAGAAGCGCACGAAGCGGTCGAGCGGGCTCGGCTCGCCGGGCCGCCGCGCCATGTCGCAGAGGCGGCCCGGCAGGATGGCCGCGCCGTGCGCGAAGAGGCGTTCGTTCAGCTCGGTGGCCGTCAGGTCTCCCGGCAGCTTCGCCCAGTGGTAGAAGCCGCCGGTGCCGGTGAAGAGCTGGAAGCCCAGGGCTTCGAGGCCCTTCGCGTAGCGGGTGCGCTGGGCGTTGTAGAAGGCCGGGACCGCGTGCCGCGCCTGCCGGACGCGCCCGGCCTCGAGGAGCCTCGCCGCGTAGAGCTGCGAGGGACGTGAGACGCCGCCCATCGCGATCGACGAGAAGTTGCGGAACAGCTCGACGTGCCGGCGCGCCGCGATCACCCAGCCGACCCGGATTCCCGGCGCCTGGAGGCCCTTGGTGGCGGCACCCACCACGAACACGTCCGTCTCGTCGAGGTCGCCGACGTACCGGAGGGCGCTGTCGGGCGCGGGATCGGCGAACAGCTCGTACGCCTCGTCGAAGAGGGCGCCGCGCCCGTCGCCGCGGAACCGCTCCACCAGCGCCCGCAGCTCGTCTCCGGTCACCGAGACGCCGGTCGGGTTGCACGGGTTGCTCTTGAGGAGGAAGAGCCGGGACGTGCCCGGCTCGGGCGCGACGTCGTAGTCGGCGAGCGCGGGGCGGAAGCGGTTCGCCTCGTTGCTCGGGATGAGCCGGTACGGTGTCCCGAGCAGCTGCAGCATGTCGAGGTACGGGGTGTACTCGGTCTCCTCCACCGCGACGGTGACGCCGGGGAGCAGGAAGGCCAGAGTCGCGTAGATCCCCGGCCGCCCGCCGGCGAAGAGCGCGACGTTCTCCTCGGAGAGGCGCGAACCGTAGGCGTCGTTGTAGGTCCGCGCGATCGCCTGCCGGAGCTCGGCCTGGCCGGTCGCCGCCGGGTACTTGAGGTCCGCCGCGCCGATCTCGACGCTCGACGGCAGGGCCGGTCCGCCCGGGAGCTGCGTGGTGAGGGGGAAGCCCTGGGCCCACGGATGCGTGCCGGGATCGCCCATGTATCGGTGCGTCACCTCCGCGAAGCGGAAGAGGGTCTCGTAGACGCCCATCGGAGGGAAGTGGCGAAGGATCAAGGCGGCCTCCTGCCGCGACGGTAGCGGGGCGGCCTGCCGCCGCGCAACGGGGCCGCTCTACACTTCCCCGAGGATGCACGCGGCTTGACGCTACCGCCCGGGACCGTTCTGGGACCGTACGAGGTGCTCGGCCCGCTGGGGGCCGGGGGGATGGGTGAGGTGTACCGCGCTCGCGACACCCGCCTCGGGCGTGCGGTCGCGATCAAGGTGCTTCCCGCGGAAGCCGTCTCGGACGCCCGGCGCCGCGAGAGGCTGCGGCGCGAGGCGCAGGTCGTGTCGTCGCTGAGCCACCCGCGGATCTGCGCTCTCTTCGACGTGGGGGAGGCGGACGGCCGCGACTTCCTGGTGATGGAGCTCCTCGAGGGGCGCACGCTGGGCGACCGGGTGCGGAAGGGGCCTCTCGGCGTGAAGGAGTCCCTCCGGGTCGCCATCGAGATCGCCGAGGCCCTCGCGTACGCGCACGAGCGGGGCGTCGTGCACCGGGACCTGAAGCCCGACAACGTGATCCTGACCGAATCGGGCGCCCGCCTGCTGGACTTCGGGCTCGCCAAGATGCTGGAGGGCGAGGCCTCGGGCGCCGCGGATCCGGAAGGGGCGCGGCGCTCGCTGACCGCGGACGGCTTCGTGGTCGGGACCGTCGATTACATGTCCCCGGAGCAGCTCGAAGGTGAGGCGGTCGACGGCCGGACCGACGTCTTCGCGCTCGGCTGCGTCCTGTACGAGATGCTGACCGGCGCCCGCGCGTTCGGGGGAACGAGCCAGGCGAGCGTGATCGGCGCGATCCTCCACGTCCCGCCGCCGCAGCCCTCGGCCCTCCGCTCCGCGGTGCCGCCGGTCGTCGACCGGATCGCGATGAAGTGCCTCGCGAAGCGCCCGTCGGAAAGGTGGCAGACGGCGCGCGACCTGGCCGACGAGCTGACCTGGGTGCAGGGGCTCCTCGGGTCCTCGGGGCTCGACGTGGTGCCCGGCTCACGGTCCCGGTGGCGGCCCGGCGCCCGCGCCGCGGT
>CAYLNK010000105.1:0-19194 GCA_964384675.1 uncultured Holophagales bacterium
CGAGCGGCGAGGCGGCGGCCCGACGCGTCACAGGTCCCCGAGCCACGCCGAGAACGCCTCCATCGAGCCACCGTCGCGGCTGGCGATCCGGATCGCCAGCCGGGCGCGGCCCTCGCGGGTCACGTCGAGCCGCGCGAAGCCTCCGGCCGCGCGGGCGAAGATCGTCCCGGGCAGGGCCGTCACGCGCGACGCCTCGCCGTAGATGCCGGCGCCGCTGACCAGGAGCGGGCACGCGGCGCCGCGGAGGACCTGCAGGTTGTGCTCGTGGCCCGAAGCGTAAAGGAGTGGCGGCCGTGCCGCCAGCGCCTCGTCGAGGGCGGCCCGCATCGCCCGGTTGCGCGGCGAGGCGAGGTCCTGCTGCGTGAAGCGGTGCCGGAATCCGGGGTAGATCGAGCCGACCCCGGGGAGCGGCAGCCAGGCCCAGGACGCCAGGTTGGTGAGCGGGAAGAGGTGGTCGCGCGGACCGTAGTGCCCCCCGTGCTCGCCGCCCGAAAGGAGCGGGTGGTGCGCGACGACGACGGCCCGCCCTGGCACGGCGAGCTCGCGGCCGAGCGACGCCGTCACGTCGGTCTCGCTCCGCTCGCGGCAGGGCGACGACGGCCCCTCCGGCCGCGGCCCCTCGTGCAGCCACCACTGCGTGTCGAGCACGACGAGCCTGACCGGTCCTGCCTCGATCACCTCGGGACCGGGGCAGCCGCCCGACGGCGCGAACCGGAACGGGCCCCCGCGCGCCACGACGAGCGCCTCCTCGCGACGCACGGCGTCCCAGCCGTCGGGACGGTGCCGCGCCCAGTCGTGATTGCCGGGGATCACGACGACGCGCGCGGCGGCAGCGGACGCGTCGAGCTGGGCGGCGAGGCGCCGCTCGGCATCGGCGCGCCCGGGATCGCCTGCCGGAGGGACGCCGCGCGGGTAGACGTTGTCGCCCAGGAAGACCACGGTCGTGCGAGCCGGGTCCCGCGCGATCTCGGCGGTCAGCGCGCGGAGCACCGGCTCGGCACGCGGGTCGGGAGCGCCCGCGTCGCCCACGAGGAGGAGCGTCCCTTCGATCTCCGCGGAGGGCACGGCCGGAGCTCGTCGCTCCGGGAGCGGAAGACCCGACGCGCACGCGACCAGGAGGTAGCCGCCGAGGGCCGCTCCCGCGACGAGGCAAGCGAGTCTCCGCGCGCGCGTCATCGGATCGCCTTCCGGTAGAGCGTGAGGAGCCCGGCACCGCGCCCGCCCTCGTCCGCCACGGCGAGCGAGCCGTCGGGGAGAAGGGCGATCCCCTCGGCCTGCGGGTGCCCCTTCGCGAGCCGCCGCACGGCGACGACCGTTCCGTCGGCCGTCACCTCGGCCACGGCCCGCTGGTGCGACGCCACGATCAGGAGGTGTCCCGTCGCCGCGTCGCGGCAGAGGTCGCTCGGGCGGAAGCCGTCCTCTCCGAGCGGACCCGCGACCGGCGCGAGCGAAATCCTGATCAGCCCGGCCGGGGCATGCCGCGCGAGCGACCAGCGGAGGAGCGTGACGAACGGCTTCAGGTCCTTGCGCAGCGGCTTCTTGCACGCGAAGAGGAGCGAGCCATCCGAAGGATCCGCGGCCAGTCCCTCGATCTCGCAGAGGCTGCCCAGCCCGGTGTCGGTGACCCGCGCGGTCACCGGCGCGTCACCGGCCGCCCCCGTCGGGAGCGGCGCCTCGAGCAGGATCCCGTCGCTCGTCGTCAGGTAGACGGTCCCGCCGGCGACCGCGATCCCCTCGAAGTCGCCCGGCAGCGGCTTGCCGCGCTTCCCATCGCGCACGAGCGCGAACGAGCGGACGATCCCGCCGGTTGCCGGATCGAGCTCGCGCACCACCGCGCTCTCGTCGTCGTGCGCCAGGAGCTTCCCGTCCGCCGTGACGGCGAGCCCCGAGACCTCGCGCAGCGCCGCCGGCAGCTCCAGCCGACGCGCCGGGCGCGCGAGGTCGAAGCGGTCGAGGACGGCACCTGGCGCCGGGCCCGCCAGGAGGAGCGTCGCGAGGGCGATCGGACCCAGCAAGCGGCGGCTACGGCCCGAAGACGTCGGGGTCGAAGCTGGCCGCCTGCACGCCGGGCGGGTTGCGGTACTCGACCGACTCGCCGGTCGTGGTGTCCTCCACGGTGATCCAGTACTCCACGGTCTCGAGCCCGCCGTAGGCGAGCCACGTCTTCTGGTTCGGGGTCTCCGTCGGGAGGAACATCTTCAGCACGACCGAGATGCCGTCCGGGCTGAAGAACCAGAAGAAGCCGGTCGCGTCGGTGAGGCGGATGGCGTGGGCGGTCCCCTCCTGGGGCGGTGTCACGTACTGGTTCTTGTAGCGTGCGGTGAGGCGGTAGCGCCCGTTCCGCAGGCAGAGCGCCGTGTCGCTCGACGTGCAGGCGAACGGCGTCCGCGCCGCCAGGCGGGACTTCACGCCGGCCGCCTCGCGGGCCATCGCCCCGCGGACGGCCCGGGCCACCTCGTCCGACGGCGCATCCGCGCCGTCGTCCAGGGGAAACGCCCCGTACACCGCGCCGTCGAAGCCGCGCGTCTGGACGTCCGGCGGGCTGTAGTACTGCTTCGTCTGGCCGGTCGTGGTGTCGGTCACGTCGATCCAGTACTCGACCGACTCGAGCGCGGCGTACGCGAACCACGTCTGCCCGTTCGGCGTCTCCGACGGCGCGAACATCTTGATGATCACGGAGAGGCCGTCCGGCGAGAAGAACCAGAAGTAGCCGGTCTGGTCGGTGATGGAGGCCGCGTGCCCGCACCCTTCGGCGGCCGGCGTCACGTACTGGTTCCGGAACCGCACCTTCAGCTGGTAGCGGCTCGACTTCAGCCTCAGGGTGGAGTCGGCCGCGTTGCAGGCCAGGGCCGGCGGCTGCGGCGTCCCCGATTTCGTGAAGGCGGCGCCCACGCTCCGGTCGCCGCTCATGGTGACGCCGCACGCGCCCGTGCCGGCGCACGCGCCGCTCCAGCCCGCGAACGTGGAGCCGGCATCGGCGGTGGCGGTGAGCGACACGACCGTGCCGCCCGGGAACGACGCCGTGCAGCTGGACCCGCAGTCGATCCCCGCCGGGCTGCTCGTCACCCGGCCCGAGCCGGTCCCCGAGCGGGAGACGGTGAGGCTCCGGGTCGTCGAGCTCGGGCAGGTGACCTTCACGGAGACCTCGTCGAAGGAGAAGCCGGTCGTGCCCGTGGTGTCCTGCGTGCCGCTGAAGAGCAGACGGATGGTCTTGCCGGCGTATCCGGACAGGTCGATGGCTTTGGCGTGGTACTCGGGGCCGGAGTCGAGGTTCGTGATCTCGTGGAGGAGGCCCAGGACGCTGCCGCCCGCGTCGGTGACGAGGACCCGGGCGACGTCCTTCTTCTGTGTGGTCGTCGACTCGTTCGAGAAGACGCCCCAGACGTACGACAGCTCGACGGTCGCCCCCTCCGGAAGCGTGACCAGCTGGTAGGCCGTGTCGGTCTCGGCCGTCCCGTCCTCGTAGCCGTTCAGGTAGAGGATCCACTCGCCCCGGTAGGCCGAGGCGTCCTTCAGGATCGGGTTGTAGCCACCGGTCGACGTCCAGACCCACGGCCCCGACGTCCCGGAGGTGCCCTGCTCGCCGGACGGCGCGAGACCATCCTCGAAGCCGCCGTCCTTCAGCGCCTCTCCGGGCGTGCAGACCGGGGGGGTCGTCCCCGAGAGGCTCACCTGGAAGGCCCCCCTCCCGTGCGTGAACGCGAAGAGGTTCGTGCCGGCGGTCGCCAGCCACTCGGTGATGACGTTCGCGAAGCCCGTCGTCTCCACCATCCAGCTCGCGCCGCCGTCCGTGGTGGCGAAGACGCCCAGGTCGGTCCCGACGTAGAGACGGGACGGGGTCGTCGGGTCGACGGCCAGGGTGTGCACGGGCAGATCGGGCAGCTTGCCGCTCCCCGTGCCGTCGAGGCTGGCCCACGTCGCGCCGCCGTCCGTGCTCTTCCAGACGTGCGGCACGCCGAACGTCGAGTACGTGGCGTAGGCGATCGAGGCGTTGCCCGGGTCGTACGTCAGGCTCGAGACCCACCCGCTCACGGGCTTCGCCGACGCCCAGGTCGTGGACCCCGTCGCCGAAAGCCCCGAGCTCGTGCGGCGGATCGTCCCGTTCGACTGGCCCATCAGGACCGCGCCGCGCTGCGTCGGCGAGATCGCGACGGCGCTGGTGCGGTCGAAGTACGTGCTCCCGAACGACGTGCTCGCCGCCACCCAGCTCGTGCCGGCGTCCGTGCTGCGCCAGGCCCGCGTGCCGCCCAGCCACAGCGCGTCGGGGCCGAGCGGGTCGAGCGCGTACGGCGCGATGAAGTGGAAGGGCTCGTCGGACGGGATCCCGCTGTTGGCGGTCCGCGCGACCCGCTTGAAGCTCGTCCCGCCGTCGGTGGACTTCAGGATGTCGGCGTTCACGTACTCGACGTAGAGGACCGACGTGTTGCGCGGATCGATGGCGACGTAGCCGCCGTCGCCGCCGTAGACCGTCGTCCAGGCGTTCGGACCGGTGTCCGTGGCGCCGCGCACGGTGCCGTTGTCCTGCGTCCCGCCCAGGAAGCGGCTGCCGTCCGGATACGGGAGCCCCTGGTAGAACTGAGTCACACCGTAGCCGTTGTCGAGCGACCGCCAGCCCAGATTGGCTCCAGGCTGGCCTGCGCACGCGTCGGGGGCGAGCGCGCCGCGCGCCCGCGTGGCACGGAACAGCCCGCCGTCGTTCCCGACGTAGACGGTCTGGTTGGCCGACCCGTCGAAGCCCGGCGCGAAGACGATGACGTGCTGATCGGCATGCGCGTAGAAGTCCGGGTCCCGTGCCGGGTCCGCCCACCAGTACGAGGCGAGGCCCCACGAGCGGCCGCCATCGTCGGAGCGGAAGAGGTCGATGCCGCCCGCCCAGACCATGTCCGGGTCGAGCGGGTCGACGGCCAGCACGTTGTCGTAGTACCCCTGGTTGATGTACGTGACCGGCAGGTTGAAGCAGCCGTTCGCGTCGCGCGGGTTCGTCAGGAGGAGTGTGCTCAGCTTCTTCGCGTCGGTGTTCCTCACCTGCGCCGTCCACTGCGTCCCGCCGTCCGTGCTGCGGTAGACCGCCAGGAGCCCGTACTGCTTCTGCGGGTTGCCCTCCAGGCTGGCCGCCATCGCATAGATCACGTTCTGGCGGGACGGCGCGATCGCGAGGGAGGTGCGGCCCTGGCTCGGCTCCTGGAGCACCACCGTGAACGTGCCGGAGCCGCCGGCATCGAGGTTCCGGTACACGGCGCCGGTCTGGGTGATGCCCGCCGAGGCGAAGACCACGTCCTCTGGCTGGTCGGTCCGGATCGCCAGCTCGGAAACGCCCTCGCCGCTCGGCGGCGCGAAGATCTTCTGCCACGACGCTCCGCCGTCGGTGCTGCGCTGGACGCCGGTGCGCGTCGCCGCGTAGAGCCGCCTCGAGTCGGACGGGCTGATGGCGAGGTCGGAGACGTAGTAGAAGTCGCTTCCCGCCGTCGACTCGAGCCGCTGCCACGACGTCCCGCCGTTCGTCGACTTGAAGATCCCGAGACCGCGCAGCGAAGCCAGGTCGCCGGCGCTCCCGATGTACTCGCCGGTGCCCGCGTAGAGGACGTTCGGGTCCTTCGGGTCGAGCGCGAGCGACGGCACGGCCAGGCTCGCCATCAGGTCGTCGAGCGCACGCCAGCTCTGGCCCGAGTCGGTCGACTTCCAGACGCCGCCGGACACGCCCGCGGCCCACAGGGTGGCGGGCGTCGTCGGGTGGATCACGAGCGCCCGTGTGCGCCCTCCGATGTTGCCGGGTCCGAGCCACTGCCACGTCCCGAGCGCGCTCGCGGCGCCGGACCCGCCGCCCGGCGGGAGGGCGCGTCCCAGCGCCGAGGAGTAGCGCGGAACGGTGGCCATCACGTCGCGAGCCGTCAGGTAGCGCTCGAGCGGGAGCTCCTGGGCGCCGGCGGGAGCCCGCCGGCGCAGGAAGTACTCGGTCGCGGCGGCCGGGTCGTCGAACGCCTTGCCGCGGGCGGAGCGGACCTCGCGTCCGGGGCGGGCCGCCGCCCGGACCGGAGAGGCCGGTGAGGTCGGCCGCCGGAAGGCCCCCGCCGGAGGCGGCGACTTCCTCGGCGCCGACGATGCGTCCAGGAGCCCGAGGGGAGCGAGGAGCAGGAGCAGGGCGACGGCGGAACCGCCACGCTGGGGCGAGCTGGCCATGGTGGGCCTCCGCGCCGATCGTAGCGCTTACGGCGGACGCGAGATCAGACCGTCAGGATCGGGTGCCGGGCGGAAAGACCCGCTTTCGGACGCTCCCGGTGACGCGTTCCAGGGCGCCCGCGAAGCGGGGATCTCCGCGCACCTTGTCGAAGAGCCCGGAGTCGAGGAAACGGAAGTCGAGGCCGCTCGGAGAGGCGGCGAATGCCCGTTCCAGCGCATCCACGGTCAGCGGCACGTCGCCCCGGTAGGCGTGATAGCAGGCGAGCATCCCGAACGCCGGCGCCGCCGCGGCCCCGTGCGCCGGGTCGATCTGGCGCGGCACCGCCCCCGCCAGCACCGCGGCCTCGGCCTTCTGGCCGCGAGCCTCCAGCACGAGAGCCTTCGCGACCGGCCAGGCGGAAAGATCGAGCGCCGCCGCCTCCTCCGCGCGGCCCGCCAGGACCAGTGCGATCGCCTCGATGACGTGAGAGAGGTTGAAGCCCGGGTCGATGCGGGCCGCCAGGCGCGACTCGCGCACCGCCACGTCGTAGCGCCGCCCGCCGAGGGCCGTCAACGCCACGATGCCGGAGCGGATGCTCGGACAGAGCGGGTCCAGCTCGGCTCCCCGCTCCATCTGGGCCATGGCGTCGTCGTATCGGCCGGCGCGCGCCAGCCCGATCCCGTGGAACGCCACGAAGGGCCCGGAGCTGGGAGAGAGCGCAGCCGCTTTTTCCAGGTCGGCCAGGGCCTCCGCGGCGGGGGCCCAGGCGAAGGCGCGGACCGCGCCTCGGGCGCCCCAGCCGTCGGGCAGGTCGGGGTCCAGGGCGATCGCCTGGTCAGCCAGGCGGGCCGAGCGCGCGTACTCGCCGTACGGGTCCTTCGAGTCGTAACCGAGCTGCACCCAGAGGCGGAGCGCCACCGAGAGCCCGGAGTAGGCGGGGGCATAGGCGTCGTCCGTCCGGATCGACGACTCGAATGCCGTGATCCCGTCCCGCAGCATCTTCTCGCTCGGGCGCTGGAGCCAGTACTTCCCCTGGAGGTAGGCGTCGTAAGCCGAGCAGATCCGGGTCGTCGAGCCGGTCGACGCCGCCGGCGCCGCCGCGGGCGCCGTGGTCGGCGCGCCGGGATTGAGCGAAGCGGCGAGGGCACCCGTCACCTTCGTGGCGATCTCCTCGCGGAGAGAGAAGATGTCGGTCAGCTCGCGCTCGAAGGTCTGCGCCCAGACGTGGGCGTCGGTCTTCGCCTCGATCAGCTGGAGGGTGATCCGGATCCGGTTGCCGGAGCGCTGCACCGATCCCTCCAGGACGTGCTTGACGTCCAGCTCCTTGGCGATCTGGGGGACCGTCAGCTTCTTGGCCTTCACCGCGACGGCCGAGGTCCGCGAGATGACCTTCAGCCCCTCGATCCTCGACAGCTGCGCGATGATCTCCTCGGTCAGCCCCTCGCTCAGGTAGGCCCCCTGCTCGTCGGCGCCGATGTTGTCGAGCGGCAGCGCCGCGATCGAGGCCGCGAAGCGGGGGCCGGGCTTCCCCGTGGTCCGCGCGTCGCGCGGGGCCAGGAAGAGCACGGCGACGGCGAAGGCGGCGGCCCCGATCCCGGCCGCGATCCAGCGGCGGGCCGGGCGGACTCCGGACGAGAGGGTCGCGTCGCCGGAGCGGGCCAGGTGACCCGGCCACGGCGTCACCGGCTGCGGGGTGAGCCCGCGCTCCGGCGTCGCCTGCTGGAGGACCTCGCTCGCCAGGAAGACGCGCAGCTCGCGCTCCATCTCCTCGGCGGTCCGGTACCGGTCCTCGGGACTCTTGGCGAGCGCCCGCAGCACGGCGTCGGAGAGCTCGCGCGTCAGGCCCGGACGCAGCTCGGACGGGGGCCGCGGCGCCTCGTGGAGGTGCCGCTGCATCACCGCCTCGGGCGAGAGGCCGCTGAACGGCGGCTCGCCCGTCAGCATCTCGTACAGGACGCAGCCGAGAGCGTAGAGGTCGCTCCGCCCGTCCACGTCCTCGTGCCCGCGCGCCTGCTCGGGGCTCATGTACGCCGGTGTGCCGATGGCCATCCCCCCCACGGTGAGGTTCGGCGACGCCGCGCCACAGACGGCCCGGGCGACGCCGAAGTCGGCCACGATCGGGTTCCCGTTCGAGAGGAGGATGTTCTCCGGCTTGATGTCCCGATGCACGACGCAGCGCGCGTGGGCGTAGCTCAGGGCGTTCGCGACGGCCCGGGCGATGCGCACGGCCTCGACCACCGGCATCGGCTTCGTCCAGGTCAGGCGCTCCCGGACGGTCTCCCCCTCCACGTACGGCATCACGTAGTAGACGAGGCCGAGGGCCTCCCCGGAGTCGAGCAGGGTCAGGATGTTCGGGTGCTGGAGCTGTGCCGTGATGTGGATCTCGCGGAGGAAGCGCTCCGTGCCGACCGCGGTGGCGTACTCCGGGCGCAGGACCTTGACGGCGACGAGGCGGTCCAGCTTGAGGTCCCGGGCCAGGTAGACGGTCGACATCCCCCCCTGGCCGAGCTCCCGCTCGTACCGGTAACGGTCCGACAGCTCTCGCCAGAACCGCTCGAAGGCGTCTCCCGTGGGAATAGCCACGGGATTGTAAAGGTGGGGGGCCACGCCAAAATTCCTCATCGCGTCCTGTGCCGACTGGTACGGCGTCCCGCCCCGGACGGATCAGCCGCCTGGCCCGCTGAAATCCTCTTCTCCGTGTCGAGCGCTCCCTCCCGCCCGTCGACCCTCGACCACATCCTGAGTCTCGAGGAGTGGTCCTCGCTCCCGGAAGACGAGCCGGGCGAGCTCGTCGACGGCCGCCTCGAGGAGGAGGAGATGCCCGACGTCCTGCACGAGGTCGTGGTGGCGTGGCTGATTCAGCAGCTCCGAAACTGGCTGGCGGGAAAAGGCGGCATCGTGATCGGCTCGGAAGCGAAGTACAGGGTGCGGGCGGACCGCGGCCTGAAACCCGACGTGGCCGTCTTCCTGCCTGGCGGCAATCGACCGCCTCGCCACGGGCTCGTACGCGTTCCCCCCGGGATCGCAATCGAGGTCGTCTCCCCCGCGCCCCGCGACGGGCGTCGCGACCGGCTGGAGAAGCCTTCTGGCGCGAGATCGATCTCCTCGACCGGGAGGAGTCGGGCGAATAGAGCCGCGCGGCGCTCGGTCCGCTCGACAGTCCCGCTTCCTACGTGCCCGACAGGAATGCGTCCTGCGCCGATGGCCCGGTGCCGGCCCGCCTCACGTACGCCCCGTACGGCGACAGCTCCCAGGCGCGCGGATCGCTCCACTCGACCTCCAGGATCCGGTCCAGGCGGGCGGCGAGACCCGGGTCGTCGACCGGGGCCAGGACCTCCACGCGGCGCCTCAGGTTGCGCGGGCGGAGATCGGCCGATCCGAGGAACCGCTCGGGGCTGCCGCCGTTCTCGAACCGGAGGATCCGGGCGTGCTCCAGGAAGCGCCCGACGGACGACACCACCCCGATCCGTTCGGAGAGGCCGGGGACGCCCGGGCGCAGGGTGCAGATCCCGCGGACCACCAGCCGCACGTCGACGCCCGCCTGGGAGGCCCGATAGAGCGCTCGCACGACCTCGGCGTCGGCCAGGCCGTTCACCTTGATCGCGATCCCGGAGGGCCGGCCCGCGCGGGCGTGCTCCGCCTCCCGCTCGATCCGCGACAGGATCCCGGGGAGGAGCCCGTTCGGGGCCACGAGGAGACGCCGGAACGGAGCCCGGGGCGCCCGCGACGAGCCGGTCAGCTCGTTGAACAGGTCGTTCACGTCGGCGGTGAGCACCTCGTCTGCCGTCAGGAGCGAGAGGTCGGTGTAGAGGCGGGCGGTCGACGCGTTGTAGTTGCCGGTGCCGATGTGGGCGTAGCGGGCCAGGGTCTCTCCCTCGCGCCGGGCCACCAGAGCCACCTTCGCGTGGTTCTTCAGCCCGACGAGGCCGTGGATCACCTGGATCCCGGCCTCCTCCAGCGTGCGCGCCCAGGTGACGTTCCGCTCCTCGTCGAACCGGGCCTTCAGCTCCACGAAGACCGCGACCTCCTTGCCGGCGCGCGCGGCCGAAAGGAGCGCCGTCACCACCGGCGAGCGGTCGCCGGCGCGGTAGAGCGTCGACTTGATCGAGACCACGGCGGGATCTGCGGCGGCTGCCTCGAAGAACCGCTGCGTCGTGGCCCCGAACGCCTCGTACGGATGGTGGGCCAGCCGGTCCCCGTCGCGCAGGAGGTCCCACAGGGACCTGCCGGCGGGAAGCGGGTCCCTCGCCGTGAACGCCGGGAACTGGAGGGCCGGTGCCGGCAGGAACGCGATCTCCCGGAAGCCGCCCACGTCGAGCCGTCCCGGCACCTCGTGGAAGTCCCGGTCGGGGAGAGTCCCGGCTCCCCGCTCGAGCTCCAGCTCCTTGCGCAGCATCTCCAGGAGCGGACGCGGCAGGCCCCGCTCCACCTCCACCCGCACGACGGCGTTGCGGGCGCGGTTGCGGGCGTCCTCCTCGACGGCCTGCAGCAGGTTCCCGGCGCCCTCCTCGTCCAGCTCCAGGTCGCCCCGGCGGGTCACCCGGAAGAGGAACGCGCTGGCGACGCGGCGCCCGGGGTAGAGGTCCCCGAGGTGGGCCCTCACCACGTCCTCCAGCGGAACGTAGAGCCGCCCCTCCTCGAGCGTCAGGAAGCGCGGGACCGCGGACGGGATCCGGAGCTGGCCGAAGTGCGCCGGACCGGTGCCGGTGTCCTCCAGGATGAGCGCGAACGAGAGCGTCAGGTTCGGCGGGAGCGGGAACGGATGGCCCGGGCTCACCGTGAGAGCTCGGGGCGTCAGAGCCGGAAAGACCCGCTCCCGGAACAGCTTCGAGGCGGCGGCCCGCTCGACCGGGGAAAGCTCGTCCCAGGACGCCACCCGGATCCCCTCGCCGGAGAGGGTCCTCAGGACCCCGCGCAGGGCGCTCTCCTGACGGGACATCAGCTGGCGGAGGCGGATCGAGAGGATCGAGAGCCGCTGGTCGACGCCGAGGCCGCCGCCCGACGGCTCCTTCGCGGCCGTCCTCTCGAGCTCCTTGAGCTCCCCGATCTGCACCATCGCCAGCTCGTCCAGGTTCGAGGAGACGATCGACAGGAAGAGGAGCCGCGCCAGCGCGGGAACGGACGCGTCCTCCCCCAGCGCGAGCACCCGCGCGTTGAACTCCACGAGCGACAGCTCCGGCTCGAGGAGCTGCTCCGGGTCGGCGTGGCGGGTGTCGAGGGCCGTCTTCGGCAGCACGGGCGCAGGCAAGAGCGTCAGCTCGCGGCGAGACCGCTCGACGCTCCCGGAGCGCACCGGGGGCACGGCGACCGGACCGTCCGTCCGCGTGGCGAGCGTGAGCGCCGCGAGGGTGTCCGGGTCCCTCAGCGCGGGCGAGCCGGCCCGCGCGAGGGCCTCGTCGTACGGGAGCCACGTGACGGCCTCCGCCGAGACGGGCCGGACGCGCTCGGCGAGCCACACCTCCAGGAGCGGGCGTCGACCCACCGCCGGGACCGTGCCGAGCAGCTTCAGGTCGCCGACGGCGCTTCCGAGCACCTGCCGGAGCAGGTGATGGCAGCCCTCCTCGCCGCTTCCGTCGGCGCTGGGCAGCACCAGCCCGGTCTCGATGGGACGAAGAGCCAGGCGGCCGCCGTCGAGCGCCAGGAGGACGATCGCCCTCCCGGTGCCGACGGAGCGGGCGCGGGCCTCCGACTCGATGGCCCCGAGAAGCGCCTCCGCGCGCTCGAGCTTCGGGGTGAGCGTCAGCCGGAGGCCGTACGTCTCGCGATAGACCCGTTCGAGATCGCCCAGCGTCGGCCGCCCCGCCCGGAGGCGGGTCACCTTCAGCTCGCGGAAGTCGCGGACCAGGCCGCCGGCGCGCACCGACGCCGTGTCGATCGCCGCCTCGAAGCGCGAGCCCAGGACGAGCCCGCCCTGGAAGGCGCGCGACACGCGCTCCACCTCCAGCTCCACCCGCGGCTTGAGCTGCGCCGGATCGACGAGACCGCGCAGCCGGCGGGCCGGCTCCACGTCCGAGACGAGAGCCTGCCGCGGGTCCACCGCGGCGACCGACGCCTCGAAGCCGTCCAGCCCCCCGTCCGGCCGCCGGACCGACAGGGTCAGGACCCGGCGGTCGTCGGCACGCAGCCGGAGCCGGCACACCGCACCGCGGCGGCGCAGCGCCCCATCCGTCGTGTCGAGGTAGAGATCGCGATGGAAGCTCCGCGCCGGCGCCCCCGCGGCACGCAGTCCGAGCGGCGGCGCGTCGCCCACCAGGCGCGGCACGAGCGCGGGATCCGCGACGTCGCAGCGGAAGCTCGACATCAGCCGATGAGATCCGGGTCAGGCACGCCGCGTCTCCCTCACCGGAGCTCGACGCCGACGAGCTGAGGTCCCCCGCGGGAGCGCAGGATCGTGAGGAAGGCGTCGTGCGGCACGCTCTTCCGGATCCGCACCAGGTACTCCAGGGTCACGCCGCCGAACTCCCCCGGCAGCACCGCCGACAGCTCCCAGCGCTTGGCGCTCTCCACGAGCACCGACTCCACCGCCAGCTGCACCGGCTCGAGCTCGGAGCCGTGGACGCGCAGGATCGCTTTGAACGGGAACCGGCGGTCTCCGGGCCCCTCGTCCCGCAGCTGCCGGCGCCGCCACGCCTTGCCGGCCAGCGACTCGAGCTGCGCCGGCGACAGGGCGGAGAGCACCTCCCGGTCGAGCTGCTCCACGAACTCGCCTCCCTGCGCGGCCACGGAGCGGGCCTTCTCCAGACGCCGGACGGCCGGCGAGCCCTCCAGGTTCGCCGGGGCCCGGCCGAACTCCGTCCACCAGAGGACCAGGATCGCCACGTTGAAGATCACGGAGGTGACGAGCCCGATCGAGAGCTCGCCGACGGCCGCGGCGATCCCCACCCCCGTCGCCACGAAGATGTAGACGGCGTCCTTCGTGTCCTCGAGCGTGTTCCGGAACCTGACGGCCGCCACGATGCCGGCCAGGCTGAACGCCAGCGCCAGGCTGTCCTGCACCAGCACCACGACTCCGGCGACGGCGATCGGCAGCACGACGAGCGTGTGGACGATCGACTGCATGAAGCCCTTCCGGCGCCGGGTCAGGACGTAGACCCAGGCGATCGGGATCGCGACGGCCAGCGCTCCGCCGATGGAGAGCGTCGACGCCAGCAGCAAGTCCGCGCGCCGGCCCGCCGGTGTGAGCGGCGACTCTCCCGTCAAGGCGGCCCGCGCGTCGGACTTGAAGTGCCCGGGAGCGAAGAGCTCCCCCACGCGCGGCACCTGGCGCTCGATGGCCACGAGGAGGGCCACCAGGGCAACGTAGTAGACGACGAGGCCCACCAGGTGACGCGTCAGAGGCGAGGGCCCCGAGGCCCCGGCTTCGGCCGGACGGTTGGTGCTCAAGACCGTTTCAGTATAGCCACGCGTCGGGTCCGGGCCCGGTCCTACACTCCCATCCGATGAGCCGGTCCCGTCGATCCCTCGCCTTGGTCCTCCTTCTCGCGATCGCCCCCGCCGCCGACGCCCGGAAGGTGAAGCGCCGCACCCCCGTCGTGGTCCGGGTCGAGCCGGACGACGACGGCGACACCCTGAAGGAGAGGGTCCGAGAGGCGAAGGGTCGGCCGGTCCGGCCCGTCCTCCACACGTCGCCGCTCCACGGCCCCGCGCCGCTCGTCGTCCCCGCGCCCGCGGCCCCGCCCGTCACCGGGAACGCCTACCGCCCCGTCGACGTCCTCGCGACCAACCCGTCGTACGACGGCTTCCCGGCGAGCTCCCACGTGGAGCCGTCGATCGCCGCGGCCGGCAGCTCGGTGGTCACGGTCTTCAACGACGGCGGCGCCGACTTCTCTTCCCCGAATCCGGCCACGATCACCAACGCCGACGGCTTCTCCATCTCCACCGACGGTGGACGCACGTTCCGCGACCAGGGGAAGCGCCCAACCGCGAGCGGCTACACGTCGTACAACGGCGACAACGTGGCCGCCACGGGGCCGGACGGCGACCTCTACTACCTCTCCGACAGCGGGCGCGGCGCGTCGTTCAACGCGATGGCGGTCTCCCGCTCCACCGACGGCGGACGGACGTGGCCGACGACCGGCAACGCGTCGACGGGGCGGAGCCCGAAGGGCTTCTTCGACAAGGGGTGGATCGCCGTCGACGTCTCGCCGACCGCGACCCGGGGCAACGTCTACGTCACCTGGTCCGACTTCCAGTTCGGGACCGGCCAGAACCGCACCGACCTCTATTTCTCGCGCTCGACGGACCGCGGCCTCTCCTGGTCGTCGCAGCTCCTCGACACCTTCCCGCACCCGATCGCGGTGACGTACGTCCAGACGGCCGCGAACGGCTGGGTCTACGTCGGCGAGCAGGACGAGGGAACGATCGTGAACGGCGTCTTCACCGGGACGAACTACGTTCGCGTCTCCACCGACGGGGGCAAGACCTTCGGTCCGCTCCGGAGCGCCGGCGCCTACCGGGCGGTGGGCGACGAGCGTGCCATCGCGCTGTGCGGCGACCCGTCGTTCTTCGGCGGCCTGGTGCGCTACCTGAAGGGGCCGATCGAGGCCGACTCGTCGCTCCGCATCGCCGTCGACCCGACGGACCCGTCCGGGAAGACGGTCTTCGTGACGACCCAGTCGACCCCGGAGGACAAGCCGGGAGATCGCTCCGACGTCTACGTCTGGACGTCCACCGATGGAGGCGCGAGCTTCGCGCCGCCGGTGCGCGTGAACGACGACCGCACGACGACGGACCAGTTCATGCCCGACCTCTGGGTAGCTCCGGACGGCACGCTCGGCGTCCTCTGGCTCGACCGGCGCAACGACACGGCCACCAACTGGCGCACCGAGGCGTGGATGGCGCTTTCCCGCAACAAGGGCAAGACGTGGTCGTGCAGCTTCCCGGTCTCGTCGCAGGCGTTCCCCGTGGTGGGTCGCTGCCAGATGAGCGACTACAACGGGATCTACGCCGACCGCGACCGCTTCTACCTGGCCTGGGGCGACGGCCGGCAGGTCGACCAGCAGGGGCAGACGACGTCGGCGATCTACGGGGCGACCCTTCCGCTCGGCGGCCCGGGGCCGCTCCTCTCCCTCGTCTCGGTGGAGCCCGCGGCGAACGGCCTCTTCCGGGTGCGACTCCGCAACGACGGGCTCGCCGACGCGACGGGGCTGAAGGCGTCGATCACCGTCGACGGGAACAAGATCCTGTCCTTCGCCCCCACGGCCCAGGTCCCGTTCCCCGACCTCCCGGGCTGCCACGGAGAGGACGAGCAGGCGATCCCGGCGCTGTACGCGGTGGACGGCCCGGTCGTCACGGGGACCGTCCAGGTGAACGGACCGCTCGGGAACGTCGGCTTCCCGTTCACGTTCGCGAACCCGGCCCCGCCCGACGCGCCGCGCCCCGGCCTGGTCTCGCGCACCGACTTCGAGGGGACCGTCGCGGACTGGACTCCCGCGCCCGGCTCCCTCTGGCACGTCACCTCGGGCTGCGCGGCCGAGGACCCGGGGCACTCCGGCTCGAAGGTGGCGTACTTCGGGCTCGACCCGTCCTGCACGTACAACCTGATCTCCGGCAACAGCTACGCGCGCGTCTTCGGCTCGCTCACCAGCCGGCCGTTCGCTCTCGCGCCAGGGGCCGTCCGGCTCCGCTACAACGAGTGGACCGGCCTCCCCGGTATCTGGACCTCCGCCTATGCCGGCCTCCAGATCTCGACCGACGGCGGCCTCTCGTTCGAGGCGCTCCGCGGCTACGGCCGGATGAGCCGTGTCGTCCCCGACCCGTCGCTGCCGCTGATGGAGAACGGCAGCCCGATCTGGCGGCCGGTCGACCTCGACCTCTCGGAGTACGCGGGCAAGCAGGTGGTCCTGCGGTTCTTCTTCAACGCCGTGGGCGCCAGCACGAACCTGAACCGCGGGTATGCCGTCGACGACCTCGAGCTCGTGCAGGTGTCGCTGGCCACGAACGGCACCGCCGCGACGTGCGCCGCGCCGCAGCCGATCGAGAGCGGGGCGCTCACGCTGTCGAACGAGGCGTCCCGTCCCGCGGCCTCCGACACGCTCCCGCCCTGTGCCGGAAGCGGGCCCGCGCCGCATCCGCTCTGGTTCCAGTGGGTGCCGTCGATCTCCGGCACGTACGAGCTGTCGGTCCCGTGCGGCGGGAGCGGCGCGGCGGAGACCTCCCTCTCCGTCTGGACGGGCTCGCCGTGCGCCGGGAGCCCCGTCGCGCCCGGCGTCCTCGCGTGCGCGGTCTCGACCTGCGCCACCTCCGGCACACCGGCACGCGTCACCGTGAGAGCCGAGGCCGGGGTCGCGCTGCCTGTCCTCGTCACGTCCGCCGGCGGCGGAAACGTGACGCTCGCCGTCGAGCCGCGGACGGCCGGCCGCATGGTGCCGATCGTCCTCGACGTCGTGTCGTCGCGCGGGGCGTACCGGACCGAGGTGACGCTCACCAACCGGGGCGGAACGACGGCGGCGGTCTCGCTCACCTACACGGCGTCGCTCGGAACGGGCTCCGGCACCGTGACCGACACGCTCGCGGCGGGCCGTCAGCTCGTCCTGGCCGACGTCCTCGCCTGGCTCCGGACGAAGGGCCTGTCGATCCCGGACGGCAGCACCGCGCCGCAGGCGGGCACGCTCGTCGTGACGTTCGACGGGGCGGCGGACGGCGACGTGTCGGCGACCGCGCGGACGCTCTCCCCCACCGCCGCGCCGCTTCCCGTCGGCCTCGCCTCGCTCGCGTACCCGGGCCTCGCGCCCGCGGAGCCCGGCGCGTCGAGCGCGACGCTCTTCGGCCTCCGCTCGACCGACGCCGACCGCTCCAAGGTCGCGCTGGTCAGCACGGGCACCACACCCGTCACGCTCCGCGTCACGGTCGTCGCGGACGGCAGGCGCGTCGTCATCCGCGACGGCGTGACGCTCCCGGCCCGCGGCTGGCTGCAGATCGAGGATCCGCTCGGCGAGGCGGGCGCCGCCGCCGGCTGGGCCGTCGTGGAGCGCACCTCGACGACGGGGACGTTCACGGCGTACGGGATCGTGAACGACAACCGCACGAACGACGGCTCGTATCTCGAGCCGCTGCGCGGCGTCTTCACCGGGAGCGTCCTGACGGTTCCGGTCCTGGTCGAGACGTCTCGCTTCCGGAGCGAGCTCGTCCTCGCCAACCGCGGCTCGGCCGAAGCTCGGCTGACCCTGCGCTACCGCGAATCGCTCGGCCCCGCGGCCGGCGGGAGCATGACGCTGACCCTGAAGCCCGGCTCGCAGTGGATCGTCCCCGACGCGATCGACTTCCTGCGCAAGGGCGGTCTCGCGCTCGGCACCGCCGGCGACGCGGATCGCGCCGGCGCGCTCCGGGTGGAGGTCTCGGGCGTCGCGCTCTCCGACGTCTTCGCGGCCGCCCGCACCGCCGCGCCGGTGGCCGACGGCGGCCAGCTCGGCCTCTTCACGGGCCCGGTCTACGGCGGTCAGGAAGCGGTGAAGGGCGCGGTGATCGACGGACTGCAGACGTCGGCGGACGTGCGCTCCAACGTGGCGGTCGTGAACGCGGGCGGCGACGGCGACACGTCCGTCACCCTGCGCCTCCAGGTGTACGACGGGGCGACGGGCACGGCCCGCGGCGCGCCGCTCGACGTGACGCTCTCGCCCGGCGAGTGGGCGCAGCCGGCCAGCTTCTTCGGCTCGAGCGGCGCCGCCCAGGGCTGGGTCACGGTGACGCGCCTCTCGGGGAGCGCGCCGTGGATCGCCTACGGTGTGGTCAACGACGGCGGCGTGGCGGGCCAGCGCACGGACGACGGCGCCTACATCCCGATGCGGAGGCTGCCGTGAGGATCGCCCTCCTCCAGCTCGACCTCGCCTGGGAGGACGTACCGGCCAATCACGCGCGCGCGGCGTCGCGGCTCAAGGAGGCCGCGGACCTCGGCGCGCGCCTCGCGATCCTCCCCGAGATGTTCGCGACCGGCTTCTCGATGGACGGCGCCCGCATCGCGCAGCCGCCCGGCGGCGCCACGGAGACGTGGCTCCGAGCGCTGGCGTCGGGGCTCGACCTCTTCATCCTCGCCGGGATGGCCGCGTCCGGAGATCCGCTCCCGACGAACGACGCGCTCCTCGTCTCGCCCCAGGGCGACGTCGCCCGCTACAGCAAGATCCACCCGTTCTCGTTCGCGGGCGAGGATCGCGCCTTCGCCGGCGGCGAACGCGTCACCACGGTCGACGTCGAGGGCGTGCGGATCACACCGCTCATCTGCTACGACCTCCGCTTCCCCGAGCCGTTCCGCCTCTCCGCCGACGACACCGACCTGTACGCCGTCATCGCGAACTGGCCCGAGCGCCGGCGCGGCCACTGGAAGACGCTGCTGAAGTCGCGCGCCATCGAGAACCTCGCCTACGTCGCCGGCGTGAACCGCGTCGGCGACGGCGGCGGCCTCCACTACGCCGGCGACTCCGCGCTCCACTCCCCGTGGGGCGAGACGCTGGTCTCCGCGGCCGAGGAGGAGGCCGTGCTGATCGCCGACGTCGACCCGGCCCGCGTGGCCGACGCCCGGGCGAAGTTCCCGGTGCTCGCGGACCGGAGGCCGGCGGCGTACCGCCGCTGACCCTCTTTACGGAGCGCCCGGCACGAGCATCGGCACGTAGGCGCCGTCTCCGGTGCGCTCGCCGGGCGAGCCGCCGTCGTTGAGGACGCCGTACGCGAGCCACGGGGCGCTCCCCGAGACGCGCCTCACTCGCAGCCAGCCCGACGTAACACCGCGCGCGGCGAGCACGCCGTCCAGCTGGCTCCAGGCACCCGGCTCGAGGACGACCTCGAACGGCTCCCCCTTCGCGAGGCCGTCGGCGCCGTCGACGACCCACGCCGAGAGCGTGACGTCTCCCGCCTCCGCCCCTCCCAGGTTCACGAATCCGGCGTTCGACCGCGTCGCGGCGTCCTGACGGAGGCCCGGCACGATTCCCTCGACGGCGGGCGCCGCGTCGCCAGCGATCGCGGGGGTGAAGAGCCCGAACTGCCCTCCCGACGGCAACGGCGAAGCCGTGCGCGCGGCGAGCCAGAGGCCGCCCGCCGGACCGGAG
>CAYLNK010000106.1:0-18672 GCA_964384675.1 uncultured Holophagales bacterium
GGCCGTGGGGACGAGGCTGCGCGCCTGCTCGGGGCCGGCGGCCGCGAACGCGACGCGGCCGTGCCGGAAGAGCCGCACCGCGAGGCCGTGCTCCAGGGATTCGTGGACGGTGACGCCCCCCTCGCTCTCGGAGATCTCCAGGAACGCGCCGTGCCGCTCGTACAGCTCGCTGCCGTGGCCGGCAGACTCTCCTTCGGACAGGAGGGAGGGAAGGACCTCGTCGAACGCGCTCACGGCGTCACCGGCGCACCCCGCGGACGAAGAGCCCGCGGATCAGGAGGGCCGGCGAGGACGCGCCCACGGGCACCGGATCGCCTCCCTTCACGCAGAGCGCGAGGCCCGGTGCCGGCAGGGCGGTGTCGCCGCGTTGCGGGTCGATGGAGCCCAGGGCGCCGAGGATGTCGCCCGAGAGGGTGAAGCGCCGGACCGCGGCGCCCGGCTTTCCCCGGCGGATCGTCTCGGCTCTCTCCACGACCAGGAGGAAACGACCGGACTCCGGGTCCGCCGCGCCGGACGAGACGTCGCGCACGAAGAGCCCCGTTCCGCAGCGCTCGAGGAGGTCGGCCAGCGGTGCGGTGCCGGGCGGGCAGATGAGGTTCGACAGGCGCGGCCGGGGGGGACGGCGGTAGTCCGAGACCCTTCCGTGGCCGTTCGACTCCGCGCCCGCCGTGGCCCGGTCGGTCAGGAGGCCGACGATGCGTCCTTCGTGCAGCAGCGGGACGGCCTGCCCCGACACGCCCTCGTCGTCGGCGACGTAGCCTCCCGGCAGCTCCTTCCTGGTCGGGTCGTCCGACACCGAGAGGCTGCGAGGCGCCACGAGAGCGCCCGGCACGCGTGCCAGCACCGACGTCGGCTCCGCCCCTTCGGCCTCCAGCGGGTGGCCGACGGCCTCGTGCCAGAAGGCCGCGGCGGCGGACGGCGACAGCACCACGTCCACTTCCCCTTCCGGGGGCGGGAGCGGTGCCGTGGGGCGTGTCGCCTCGTAGAGGGCGATCCCGAGCCCGGCGACGGCCTCCTCCCAGGGAGCCCCGGACTGGTACGCGAACGGGCGCTGGCTCTCGGCCCGCGCGATGAGTCCGGTCGCGAGGAGGCGCCGGCGCTCCCCGCAACGCAGGAGCGCCCTCGGCGTGATGACGGCGCGCGCGAGCGAGACCCAGGAGACCGACAACGAGACGGCCAGGCCGCGGGGATCGGGGATGGCCTGGGCGACCGCGGCCGCCAGGGCGGCGGTGCGCTGCTCCTCGTCCTCGGGCGGCTGCCCCGGAGCCTCGGCCCGGTCGACCTTCCGGGCGGCCTTGAAGAACGGCGCGCCACCCGCTCGCCGGGCCGCCTCCCGGACCGCCTCCCGCAGCGACGCCGGCCCGTCGCCTCCGCGCGCCACCAGGAGCGACTCGCGCTCCCTACGGACCCGCACCGCCGTCCCGCGCTCCTCCACGAAGGCCGGGGAGATGAGACCCGCCTCGGAGGCGCTCCACGACAGGGTCTGCCGGCGCTCCCGGAACGCCTCACCGGCCTCGCCCCGCCGGAGCATTCCGGCCACCAGCCGTACCGCCTCGCTGGCGTCGTCCGCCATGTCCTCGCCGAACCGCGTCAAGCGCCCGATTGTAGAGGCGCCCCCCGGCTCCCGCGGGGCGTTCGGCCGCGCTATCCTCCGGCGTCATGTCGCTGGCCGATACCCGGCTCTCCGCGCAGGCTGCCTTCGTGGCGCGCCGCCTCCTGGGCGAGCAGCTGGTGAGGACCGCGGCGCCCGCCGAGGTGCGGCGGGCCGTCGAGGCGGTCCTCCTGTTCGACAGGAACCGGGAACGCGAGCTGGATGCCGAGGCGCAACGGCTCCTGCAGCAGAACGCCTCGGCCATCCGCGCCGCGGGCGCCGACCATGCCGAGATGTTCCGCAAGGCGAAGAAGATGCTGGCGGAGAAGAAGAAGATCCCGCTGTGAGCGCCGCCGGCACCGGGGCCCGACGGTGAGCCCGGACCGGCGCCCCTCTCGCGCGGTCCTTCGAGGAGTCGCGACACGATGAAGTCGATCGAGGAACGCCTGGCGACGCTGGAGGCCCTCCGGGTGGCATCGCGCGCCGGGGGAGGTCCCGAGCGCGTCGCCCGCCAGCACAAGGCCGGAAAGCTGTCGGCGCGTGAGCGCGTGGAGCTCCTCGGGGACCCCGGCTCGTTCGACGAGATCGACCCGTTCGTCGTCCACCGCTGCCGGGACTTCGGGATGGAGGAGCACGACCTCCCGGGAGACGGCGTGGTGGCGGGCTCCGTGCGCGTCGACGGGCGTCCGGTCTTCGTCTTCGCCCAGGACTTCACCGTCTTCGGCGGCTCCCTCTCCGAGACCAACGCCGCCAAGATCTGCAAGGTGATGGACGTCGCCATGAAGGTGGGGGCGCCGGTCGTCGGGCTGAACGACTCCGGGGGCGCCCGCATCCAGGAGGGCGTCGCCTCCCTGGCCGGCTACGCCGACATCTTCCTGCGCAACACGCTCGCGTCGGGCGTCGTCCCGCAGATCTCCGCGATCCTCGGGCCGTGCGCCGGCGGCGCGGTCTACTCCCCGGCCATCACGGACTTCATCCTGATGGTGCGCGGCACGAGCTCGATGTTCGTGACCGGCCCGGACGTCATCAAGACCGTGACCCACGAGGACGTCACCAAGGAGGCGCTGGGCGGCGCGGAGACGCACGCGGCGGTCTCCGGCGTGGCGCACGTCGTCGCCGAGAACGACGCCGACTGCCTCATGAAGATCCGCGCGATGCTCGGCTTCCTCCCGTCGAACAACCGGGAGGACCCGCCGCGCCGCGAGCCGTCCGACCCGGTGGACCGGGAGGACCCCGAGCTCGACCGGTACATCCCCGAGTCGGCCAACCAGCCGTACGACATGACCGGGCTGATCCGGCGGGTCGTGGACGACGGCGACTTCTTCGAGATCCACGCCGACTACGCGAAGAACATCGTCGTGGGCTTCGCGCGCCTCGGCGGACGGCCGGTCGGGATCGTCGCCAACCAGCCCGACCACCTCGCCGGCGTGCTCGACATCGACGCTTCGGTGAAGGGGGCGCGCTTCGTCCGCTTCTGCGACGCCTTCAACGTGCCGCTGGTGACGTTCGAGGACGTGCCGGGCTTCCTGCCGGGTACCAAGCAGGAGTTCGGCGGGATCATCCGGCAAGGAGCCAAGCTCCTCTACGCCTTCGCGGAGGCCACGGTCCCCAAGGTCACGGTGATCACCCGCAAGGCGTACGGCGGCGCGTATTGCGTCATGTCGTCCAAGCACCTGCGCACCGACTTCAACTACGCGTACCCGACGGCCGAGGTCGCCGTGATGGGGCCCGAGGGGGCCGCGAACATCCTGTACGGCAAGGAGCTCGCGGCCGACCCCGACCCGGCCGCGGCGCGCAAGCGCAAGGTGGCCGAGTACCAGGACCTCTTTGCCAACCCGTACGTGGCGGCCAAACGCGGCTACGTGGACGACGTCATCGCCCCGCGCACCACGCGCCGAAGGCTGATCCGGGCGCTGGACCTCTTGGGCAACAAGCGCGACACGATGCCCCCCAAGAAGCACGGCAACATCCCGCTATGAGAGGTCCTGGCGACACGCTCTCTTTGCTATCAGGGGTTCGCTCGGGGGTCCGCTGCCTTTGCTTCGGGGGGGACGTGGTCCGTCCTCGTACGGGCCTGCCCGATCGTCGTCCCCCCCGGACCCCCCCGTCCCCTCTTTGGATGAAGGCGGTCGGGTCTCTTGGCACCGGTCGTCGGGTCGAGGGGAGCGGCCGCTGATGGAGCGGCTGCTCATCGCCAATCGGGGGGAGATCGCGGTGCGCATCATCCGGGCGTGCCGCGACCTCGGGATCTCGCCGGTCGTCGTCTACTCCGAGGCCGACCGCTCCTCGCGGCACGTCCGGCTGGCCGACGTCGCCCTCCCGATCGGACCGGCCCCCGCCCGGGACTCGTACCTGGTCCCCGGGAAGATCCTCGAGGCCGCGGCGCGGAGCGGCGCGCGGTACGTCCACCCCGGCTTCGGATTCCTGTCCGAGAACGCGGCGTTCGCGCGAGCCGTGCTCGACGCCGGCCTCGTCTGGGTCGGGCCCCGTCCGGCCTCGATCGCCGCGATGGGCTCCAAGACGGAATCGCGAGCCCGGGTGCAGGCCGCGAACGTGCCGATCGTGCCCGGCATGACGGCACCGGCCTCGGGCGCCGACGAGCTGATCGCGTTCGGACGGCAGAACGGCTTCCCGCTCCTCCTCAAGGCGGCGGCGGGGGGCGGCGGCAAGGGGATGCGCGTCGTGCGGAGCGAGGCGGAGGTCCCGGAGGGCTACGCTCGCGCCCGGAGCGAGGCGCGCTCCTTCTTCGCCGACGAGGCGGTCTACGCGGAGCTGTACGTCGAGGACGCCCGCCATATCGAGGTGCAGGTGCTGGGCGACACCACGGGCCGCGTCATCGCCCTCGGCGAGCGCGAGTGCTCGCTCCAGCGGCGCCACCAGAAGGTGCTGGAGGAATGCCCGTCGGCCGCGGTGTCGCCCGAGCTGCGGGCGCGGATGGAGGAGGTCGCCGTGGCGGCGGCCCGCGCGGTCGACTACGTCTCGGCCGGGACCGTGGAGTTCCTCCTCGCCAGGGACGGGCGGTTCTTCTTCCTGGAGATGAACACGCGGATCCAGGTGGAGCATCCGGTGACGGAGTCGGTCTACGGCGTCGACCTCGTCGCCGAGATGATCCGGATCGCCCAGGGTCTCCCCATGTCCGCCGCGCTCCCGACCTCGCCCCGGGGGCACGCCATCGAGTGCCGGATCTACGCCGAGGACCCGTCGCGCGGCTTCGCGCCGTCGCCGGGGCTGATCCGCAGGCTCCGCTGGCCCGAGGGGCCCGGCATCCGCGTGGACGCCGGAGTGGAGGAGGGGGACCGCGTCCCGCTCGACTACGACCCGATGCTGGCCAAGGTGATCGCCTGGGGCCGCGACCGCGACGAGGCGCTGCGCCGGATGCGACGCGCGCTGGAGGAGACGCACGTCGAGGGGATCGAGACCTCGGTCCGCTTCTTCCTGCAGCTGCTGGCCGACCCGGACGTCGTCTCGAACCGGATCTCGACCCAGTTCCTGGACCGATGGAAGATGACGGAGCCGGCCACCGGCCCGGCCGAGCTCGAGGGGTTCGCGCTGGTCGCCGCCGCCCTCGAGGAGATCGGTCGTTCCGGGCGCGATCGGGTGAGGCTGAACGGGACCGTGCCCGCCCCGTGGCGGACGGCCCGGCCCACCTTCGGGAGCCGCGATTGAAGTTCCGGGCACGATTCAACGGCGCCTCCGGGGAGAGGAGCCGGGCCGTCCAGCTCGACGGCGAGGCTCCCCACGTGGAGGTCCGGCTCGACGACGAACCGGCCGTCTACGACGTCGTTTCCCGCGGGCCGGGCTCCTGGTCGCTGGTGGGGCCGGGAGGACGGCACGTCCAGGCCACGGTGCACCGCGACGGGGACGGCCTGGTCTCGGTTGCGATCGGCTCGGCCCGATTCTCGTTCGAGCTCATGGACGACCTGACGGCCCGGGCGATGTCCACCGCCGGGCGGTCCGGCGCCCGGAAGGGCGGAGACCTGAAGTCGGCGATCCCGGGCCGTGTCGTCCGCATCCTGGTGGCCCCCGGTGACGAGGTGACGCCGGGACAGAGCCTCCTCGTCCTCGAGGCGATGAAGATGGAGAACGAGGTTCGCTCCCCGCGCGCCGGCAGGATCCGGTCGATCGAGGTGACCGCCGGACAGGCGGTCGGCGGCGGCGATCTCCTGGTCCGATTCGAGGACTGAGAGGCGCGGCTCGCGGCCTCGGCCGGAGCGGGAAGCCCTCCGAAAAAAAGTTGACAGCCGAGGCGAAGTTTCGGTAAACACCGGGGTTGCCGTGAGAAAGATCACGTTTTCCCGGGGGAACGCCGCCCCAGGCCGATCCAGCGGTTCGGATCGGCTACGCCCAGCCGTAGCCGAACGCACGGGGAGGGGTGGCCCTAAGTGACGTCTTCTCAGGTGCTTGTATTGCGGGGCCACGGCCAGATCGCTGGCAGCCTTGTTGCTACTCGGTCCAAGCGACCCTCGAGATCACAGAAGGAAAAAGGAGGAGCCTCCCGCCCTAGAAACGGTTCGTGAGCAGAAAGGTTTTTCGCTTTTTTCTATCTCTTCAGATTCTTTTTTAGGAGGAACCAGGAATGAAAACCCGTTGGCTGAGCGCTCTTACCGCGCTCGTGGTCGTGACGGTCGGCCTGGCGAGCGCCCCCGCGTTCGCCCAGACCACCGGCGACATCGAGGGGACGGTCGTCGACTCGAACAGCTCACCGCTCCCCGGCGTGAGCGTCGAGGCGAAGTCCGCCTCGCTCCTCGGCACCCGTACCGTCGTCACCGACGCGTCGGGCCGTTACCGCTTCCCGGCCCTTCCGGTCGGGAGCTACACCGTCTCGGCGAACCTCTCCGGCTTCACCAAGTCCGAGAAGACGGGCGTCCGCGTCGGCCTGGGCGCCGTCGCGAACGTTCCGATCACGCTCTCGGTCTCGGTCAAGGAAGAGCTCGTGGTCACGGGAGAGGCTCCGGTCATCGACGTCACCCGGGGCGTCGTCGGGCTCTCGACCAGCAACGAGCAGATCCAGAAGCTCCCCCTCGGCCGTAACTTCGTCTCCATCGCCAACACGGTCGCCGGCACCGGCACCGACGCGGCGGGCGGCGTGACGGTCTACGGGGCGACGAGCCTCGAGAACCAGTACATCATCGACGGCGTCAACACCACCGGCATCAAGATCGGCGACCAGGGCAAGACTCTGAACAACGAGTTCGTCCAAGAGGTCGAGGTCAAGACCGGCGGCTACGAGGCCGAGTACGGCCGCGCCCTCGGCGGCATCATCAACGTCGTCACCAAGTCGGGCGGCAACGAGTTCCACGGGGACGCGTTCGGCTACTACGACAGCGGCAGCCTCGCCGCCGACGACGCCCACGTCGACGACCGCACGGCCGTCAGCGCCGCGCAGGTCCTCCAGCCGAAGCGCCTGGACTTCGGCGCCGACCTCGGCGGCTTCTTCGTGAAGGACCGCCTCTGGTTCTTCGCCGCGGGCAACCGCGTCGCGCGCGACCAGGACTACTCCCGCGTCCTGGCCCGCAACTACCCGGGCGCCACCGGCACGATCACGTCGACTCTGAAGGACGGCGTCGACGAGACGCGCACCACGATCTTCTCCGGCAAGCTGACGTTCCGCCTCGGCGAGTCGAACACGATCTCCGCGTCCGTGTTCGGTGACCCGGGCGAGTTCAACGGCCGTCAGGCTGCGACCGCGGGCCCCGACTCCGCCGTCATCTACACGACGAAGCAGGGCGGCACGGACTTCACCGCCAAGTGGGACGGCATCCTCGGCACGCAGTTCCTCGTCCAGGCGCAGTACGGCCACCACGAGGAGAAGGCCGAGGACCAGTCGGACTTCGCCAACTCACTCGGCATCCTGCAGTTCCGCCGCGGCCTGACCCAGTACATCCCGGGCGCCGGGCCCGGCTTCATCCAGAACGAGAAGTACAAGCGGGACGGCTACAAGGTCGCCGGCACGTTCTTCCTCGGCACGCACGAGGCCAAGGTCGGCTTCGACTACGAGCACATCGGCTCGACGTTCTCCGAGAAGTGGACCGGCCCCTCCACCGGCGGCGCCCGCATCTTCCAGTTCCTGAGCGCGGGCGGTGCGTTCAACTACGCCTACCACCGCTACTTCGCCAAGGTCCCGATCAACTGCACCGCGAAGTTCCCCCTGGTCGACGGCTCTCCGGACGTCTCCCAGCCCGTCCAGAACGGGAACTTCGGCGCCCTCGACCCGAACGTCTGCGCCGGCTGGGCCCTCGCGCCCTCGGTCGACAACCCGCCGACCACCAAGAACCTGGGCCTCTTCGCCCAGGACTCCTGGAAGATCCTCAAGAACCTCACGGTCAACGCCGGCATCCGCTACGAGGAGCAGAACCTCCTCGACGCCGACGGCAACTCGGCCATCAAGCTCGACGGCGAGTGGTCGCCCCGCATCGGCTTCGTCTACGACTTCATGAACAACGGCAAGTCGAAGCTGTTCGGCTCCTACGGCCGCTTCTACACCACGATCCCGCAGGACATCCAGACCCGCGCGCTCGGCAACGAGTACACGGTCATCTCGTACAACTACACGGCCGACCACGTCGACCCGATCGACTTCATCTACGGGCACGCGTTCCTCCAGGGCGGTGAGCTCACCCAGAGCAACCTGAAGGGGATGTACCAGGACGAGATCGTCGCCGGTCTCGAGTACGAGGTCCTCAAGAACTGGTCCTTCGGCATCAAGGGCATCTACAAGTCGCTCGGCGAAGCGGTCGAGGATCGCTGCGACCTGACCGACCCGCGCCTCGGCCTGGCCGACCTGATCCCGGCTGGCGCCCTCACCACCTGCGCCCTCGTCAACCCGGGCAACGACGGCGGCAAGCTGACCGTCATCAAGGACCCGTCCAACCCGAAGTGCGTCTCCAAGACGAACGCCGCGGGCACCCCGACCGAGCTCCTGGGCGCGTGCGAGTCGATCACCCCGAGCCGCATCTACCGCGGCCTCGAGCTGACGGCCACCCACCGGTTCTCCAACAACTTCTATTTCCTCGCCAACTACATCTACTCCAAGCTCGAGGGGAACTACTCGGGCAACCTCTCGCAGACGCGTGAGACCGGGCAGTCCGACCCCAACATCAACGCGGACTACGACTACATCGACCTCACCCCGAACGCCTTCGGCCGCCTCCGCAACGACCGGAAGCACCAGTTCAAGGCCTCGGGCACGTACTCCTTCCCCTTCGGCCTCTCGGCCGGCTTCTCCGGTACGTTCGCCACGGGCCGCCCGATGTCCGTCCGTGGCTATGCGCGCGCCGGCTACACTCAGGAGCGCTACCTGATCCCGCGCGGCACCTACGGCGACCTGCCGTCCACCTACAAGATCGACCTGCACCTCGAGTACGCGCTCCGCATCGCGAACATCTCGATCTCGCCGGTCGTCGACGTGTTCAACGTCACCAACTACCAGGGCGTCACGTCGCGTGACGAGGTCTACTGCACGACGGCCGCGGGCTGCGCGCCCCTCGGCGTCAACTACCTGACCAAGGCGGCGACCAACCCGAACTTCAACCGGGACATCGCGTGGCAGGCGCCCCGCATCATCCGGCTCGGAGCTCGCGTCTCGTTCTGATCTCCCTCTGAGGTTTCCGCGCCTCGCGAGAGGCGCGGTCCGTTATCCTGCGGGGGAAGCCGGCAACGGCTTCCCCCTTTTTCTTTCGTGACGTCCACCTTCGAGAGATTCGCCACCGCGCTCCTCGCGACCTCGCTCGCCGGCGCCGCCGCGCTCGTGGCCGTTGCCGCGACGCCCTCCGCCGCCCCGGCCGCGAAGGCGCCAGCCCGTTCGCGGGTGATCGTGGTGGGCTGGGACGGCGCCGACTGGCAGCTCCTCGATCCTCTGATGGCGCAGGGTGTGATGCCCAACCTGAAGGCGCTCGTCGGAGAGGGGCGCGCCGCCCGTCTCGAGACGTACCGCCCCCGCGCCTCGCCGCTCCTCTGGACGACCCTCGCCACGGGCCTCTCCCCGCTGGAGCACGGCGTTGCCGACTTCCAGGAGTGGGATTCGGTGACGCAGGCGCTGGTGCCGATCTCGGGCCGGTCCCGGCGTGGACCGGCGATCTGGAACGTGGCGTCGGCTCGCGGCCTGTCGGTCGGCGTGGTCGGTTGGTGGGCCACCTGGCCGGCCGAGGTCGTGAAGGGGTTCTTCGTCAGCGACCGGGCGTCGTCGGTGCTGTTCGACGCCCTCGCCCTCTCGCAGTCGCCGGCGCTGACGTGGCCGCCGGAGCTCGCCGAGAGCGTGCGGCTGCTCGGTCGGCGCGAGGGGCTGCCGCCGTACGAGGACGTGGCCCGCTTCCTGAAAGTGAGCCGCGCCGAGTTCGATGCCGCGGCCGCGGAGCGGAAGGAGCTGGAGAACCCGATCACGGGGTTCCGGAAGATCCTCGGCTCGACCCGCGTCTACAGCCGCACCGCGCTCGACCTGTACGACCGCAAGAAGCCCGACCTCCTCATGCTGTACCTCGAGGGGACGGACGAGGTCGGCCACGTGATGGCGCGCTACCACCCGCCGCGGCTTCCGAGCGTGAGCGCCGAGGAAGCCGATCGCTACGGGCAGGCCGTCACGCTCTTCTACCAGGAGGCGGACCGGATCCTCGGAGAGGTGATGCGGCGCGCCCGCTCGGACGGCGCCGCGGTGGTGCTGGTCTCGGACCACGGCTTCAAGTGGGGGGCGGACCGTCCGGACCTGATCTCCTCGATCGGCACCGAGACCGCGTATCTGTGGCACGACCCGTACGGCATCCTGGTGATGGCGGGTCCGGGGATCGCGCCCGCGCGGGAGCGCGGGACGGCCCAGGTCTTCGACGTCGTGCCGATCCTCTGCCGGCTGCTGGGGTTGCCGCCCGATCCCCGGATGCCGGGACGGGTGCCGCCCGGGACGCTCGCCCCCGCCGCGCCGAAGCCGGTGCCGGCCGTGTCCTGGATGAAGGCGTTCCCGGTGGAGCGGGCGAAGATCGTGAGGAACGTCGAAGCGGAGAAGAAGGCCGCCGAGGAGTTCACGAAGAAGCTCGTCTCCCTCGGCTACCTGTCGGCGGGCGCACCGCCGGCGGTCGAGAAGGAGAAGGCCGGCGGGGTCTCCGCCGACGTGAGGATGACGGCACACGGTCTCTCGAACCTGGGCGTCTTCCTCTCGGAGCAGAAGCGCGAGAAGGAGGCGCTCCCGTACTTCGAGCGCGCGATCGCCGCGGACCCGGCCTCCGCCTCGTTCCGCGAGAACCTGGCGGACGCGTTGGAGCGGCTCTCGCGCCTGGAAGAGGCGGACCGGGAGGCCGTGAAGGCGTGCGCGCTCGACACGACGAACGGAACCGATCGGCTCATGGCCCGGGTCGTGCGACGCGTGAACGCGCGGCAGATCCCTTCGGCGGTGACGCTGCTCGAGCGCGCGAATCGCGAGCTGACACCGCCGCGGCCGGATCTGATGGACGCCCTGGGGCGCCTCTACGTGGACGAGCGCCGCTGCCCCGAGGCCAGGCCGCTCTTCGAGCGCCTGACGGCCGCGAGCCCCGGGGACGCCGGCTCGTGGGTGATGCTGGCGCGCGCCCGCCGCTGCCTCGGGGAGACCGACGGCGCGCGGCAGGCGTACGAGCGGGCGCTGGCCCTCGCCCCCAGCGAGCAGATCCGCCGCGAAGCGGCGTCCCTGAGATAGCGCTCCCGCGGGCTATCATCCCGGCCGCCCGATGCGTCCCTCCCGTTTCCTCGCGCTCGCCGCTACCGTCCTCGCCGCCGTCGCGATGCCGGCGGTCGCGCAGACGAAGGCCCCCGTCAAGAAGGCCGGGCCGTCGACGCCCGCGGGCCAGGCGGCCACGCCCCGGCCCCGGGTGATCGTCGTCGGCTGGGACGGGGCCGACTGGACGCTCCTCGACCCCCTCGTGGCCCAGGGGGCGCTCCCGAACCTGGCCGGGCTCCTGGCGAAGGGCCGGAGCTGGAAGAACGACAGCTACGAGCCGATGGCGTCGCCCCTGATCTGGACGACCCTGGCGACGGGGCGCACGCCGGTGGACCACGGTGTGACGGATTTCCAGGAGCTGGATCCGAAGACCCGGGAGCGTCTACCGATCTCGGGGCGCTCGCGGCGCGTGCCGGCGATCTGGAACCTGGCGTCGGCGAAAGGGCTGACGGTGGGCGTCGTCGGCTGGTGGGCCACCTGGCCGGCCGAGAAGGTGAACGGCTTCCTGGTCTCCGACCGAGCGGCGCCGGTGCTGTTCGACCCCAACGTGCTGTCGCTCTCGCCGGCGCTGACGTGGCCCGACACGCTGGGCGACGGGGTCCGGATCGTGGTCAAGCGGGAGGCCACCCCCAGCTACGAAGACGTCGCGAAGGGACTGAAGGTCACCCGGCAGGAGTTCGACGCGGCCGTGGCGGCCGCGAAGGACCTCAACGACCCGATCACCGGCTACCGGAAGCTCCTGGGCGTCACCCGCGCCAACGCCCGGATCGCCCTCGAGCTCTACGACCGACAGAAGCCCGAGGTCCTGATGGTCTACCTCCAGGCGACCGACGAGATCGGCCACGTCCTGGGGCGCTTCCATCCCCCGAAGCTCTCGACGGTCTCGGACGAGGAGTTCCGGAAGTACTCGGGCGGTCCGGTCGCGTTCTACAAGGAAGCCGACCGTCTGCTCGGCGAGTTCGTGACCCGCGCCGAGCGCGACGGGGCCACCCTCTTCCTGGTCTCGGATCACGGCTTCCGCTGGGGGGACACCCGGCCCGGCTACTACTCGGGAATCCAGTTCGACACCGCGTTCCTCTGGCACGAGACCCCGGGGATCCTGGTCGCGGCGGGGCCGGCGGTGACGCCGTCGAGCCAGCGGGGCACCACGAACGTCTTCGATTTCACCCCGACGCTGTGCCGGGTCCTCGGTCTCCCGGCCGACCCGGTGTTCGAAGGGAAGCCTCTGGCCGGTGTCGGTTCGAAGGCGTCCACCGTCAAGGCGGAGTCGTGGGCGAAGGTCCCGGTGGAGCGGCTCGTCGCCAGCGGGCCGGTGGACAAGAAGCAGGCCGAGGAGTTCACGAGGCAGCTGGTCGCGCTCGGGTACCTCACCGGGTCCGAGGCGACGGCCGTGGACGCGCGCCCGGCCGACCGGGCGGGCACGGAAACGTCGGGGTCGTTCCAGAACGTCGGCTCGTTCCTCAGGGGCCGCGGAAAGGTCAAGGAGGCGCTCGAGTGGTACCGGAAGGCCCTCGAGGTGAACCCGAAGGCCCCGTCCGCCTGGCTGAACCTCTCCCGGTCGCTCGGGATGCTCGACCGGTGGGACGAGTCGGACGACACGCTGCTGACCGCGCTGAAGTACGGCTACAACGACCCGGAGGCGCAGCTGTACAAACGGGTGGCCTCGTACACCCGCGAGGCCCAGAAGAAGCCCGCGGCACGAGCCCAGCTCGTGAAGCTCCTCGTCAAGACCGTGGCGGCGTTCCCCGAGAACGACCGGTATCGCGCGTCCCTCGGCAAGGCGCTCTTCGAGGTCCAGAAGTGCGCGGAGTCGGAGGCGGTGTTCCGCGAGCTCGAGAAGAGGCGGCCTGCCGACGTCGAGGTCCTCAACTTGCTAGCGTTGACGAACTGGTGCCAGGGACGTCTCGAGGAGGCGAAGGGCTTCTTCAGGCGGTCGCTGGCCGTGAACCCGAACCAGCCCGCGGTCCAGGGGGGGCTGTCGGAGCTCCAACGAGGAGGACGTTTCCAGCAATGAAGAGCCGCACTGCCGCCGCTTTGTCTCTGTCCGCGCTCATCGCCGGGGCTTGCGCCCTCGACGCCGGTCCCCAGGCCGCGCCGGCGCCAAAGGCCTCCGCCCCCACGGCCCAGGCTCCGGCCGGCGCCCCGGCGTCCGCGACGGCGGCCCCGGCGGCTCCCGCTCCCGCGAAGATCGTCGATCCGCGAACAGAGGCGCTGATCGCCTGGCTCGAGGGGTTCTTCCCGTGGGGCGCCGGCGAGACCGTCGTGGACGACCTCGGCGTGAAGATCCCGGGGTACCGGTTCATCCGCGCCAAGAAGTCGTACACGGCCGAGGCGCGGATGAACGACCAGACGTTCGCGGCGCTGGACGACGACGGCAAGAGCGCGATCGTGGGCGACGCGTTCGCGGACGAGGCCCGGATGAAGGCCCCGCAGCCGGTGAAGACCGACGCGGACCTGGCCGGCATCAAGGCGCAGATCGAGACCTATCTGCGCGGCCGCTTCAAGATCGCGCTCGACCCGGCGCACGACCGGAAGGGCTGGAAGGGCTTCCTGGTGCAGCCGGACACCGGCTACGGCTACTACTCGATCCAGGGATGGGTGAAGGCCGACGACGGTTCGGTGGCGATCCTCGGGCGCGTCTGGGACCGGCAGCGCACCGTCGCCGAGCAGCGCAAGGAGCTGATCAAGCTCGGGCCGCAGACGCCGGTGATGGGCCCCGCGGACGCCCGGGTCACGGTGGTCGAGTACTCCGACATGCAGTGCGGCTACTGCAAGAAGCGCACGGCCGACTGGGAGCCCCTGGCCGAGAAGCTGGGGAAGGAGCTGAAGATCAAGCGGTACTTCAAGATGTTCCCGCTCGTCACCGAGCACCCGTGGGCGTTCCGCGCGGCCTCGGCCGGCCTCTGCTTCTTCGACAAGGACCCGAAGCAGTTCCTGCGGTGGAAGTCGAACGTCTACTCGCGCCAGGAGGAGATGAACGTGCCGGCGCTCGACACGTTCGCGCTCGATTTCGCGGTCGCCGGCGGTGTGCCCGAGCAGGAGTTCAAGGACTGCTACCTGCAGTCGAAGATCAGCAACCGGATCCTCGCGGACATCACCGAGGGCTTCTCCGTGCGGGTTCGCTCGACGCCGACCTACTTCATCGACGGCGTGATGATCTCGTGGTTCCAGGACAACATGATGGAGGAGTACCTCCGGAAGACGTTCCTGAAGGGGGCGGGCCTCCCGCTCCCGACGCCGGTGCCGACGAAGGCCGCCCCGGCGCCGGCCGCGAAGGCCCCGGCACACTGAGCCTCGCCCTCGCCGGGGGGCGCGGACGCGCCCCCCGGCGAGCGGAACGCCGCACCCCGGGACCGCTAGAATCGAAGGGCCATGTCCTCGTGGATCCCGGGGTACGAGGTTCTCGAGGGCCCCGACCGGACCGGGGTTCCGCTGCGCTACACCGGCTACCGGCAGGAGGACGGCGTCCCCGCCTGGATACGCGTCGACGCGCACGTCCCGAACGACCTGCGCGGCGCGGTCTCGCTCGCCCGCGTCTACCAGCTGACGGCCCGGTTCGAGCACCCGGAGCTGCCGCAGGTCCTGGGCTACGGCGCCACCACGGTCGCGGGGCGTCCCTTCATCGCTTACCGCCTCGCGCACCGCCGTCCGGGGCCGCCGGTCGCCGCGTCGGGCCTCGGAGCGGAGGCGATCGAGATCCTGGCCGAGCTCCAGCTCCTGGCCTACGAGGCCGGAACCGCGGGCCTCCATCTGCCCGAGGGGGAGCTGGCCCGGGTCCCGGCCGCCGAGCGCGTGGAAGGGCGGCGCCTCCCGGCGCGGGAGTACCTGGCCGAGCCGCGCCGGAGCGAAGGAGGGTCCGGGTTCAGCCGCGTCCTTCCCGAGGCCGAGTGGCTCGCCTTCACCGCCCCCGAGCTACGGCGGGCCGGAGGGCGAGGGCGCGTCGCCTCGATCCGTGCGGCCGTCGCGTATCGGCTGGCCGCCCAGGCGCACGTGATCGCCGTCGGCCGCGCCCCGGAGCCCACCTCGCCGCTCTCGGGTCTGGCCTCCGTCACGTCTCCCGGTGAGGGGCTGCCGTGGCGGCTCCTCCTCTCGGGTCTCGACGCGCGTCCCGACCGCCGGCCCGCGCTCGAGGCGTTCCTGTCGCTCCCCGCGAGTGCAGGGAATTCGGGTTGATAAGATCGTGAAAGGAGAAGGTGAGATGAAGGGACCGCAGCTCGTTCTTGCTGGTCTGGTCGTGGGACTGTCCGCCTTTCCCGCCGTCGCGCAGGACTGCTCCGGATCCACGACGTTCCTCGAGCTCTTGACCCAGTCGAAGTTCCCCGTGGAGGCCCTGTTCACGTCCCGTGCCGACCTCTCGAACCCCGGCGCTCGCGCGCTCGCCCTGGGCGGCGCGTTCATCTCGTCCGCCGACGACAGCACCGGGGCCGTCGCGAACCCGGCGGGCCTCACGGCGCTGGTGAGGCCGACGATCCAGGCGGAGGGCCGCTACCTCCCGCTGGTGCGCTACGAGCCCTCCGGCAGCGGTCTCCTCACGCCGGGCCGCGACAACGGCTCGTCGACGAGCAAGACCGGGGCGGGGACCGGCTTCGCCAGCGTGGCGCTGCCTTTCGCCGACATCTTCGTCGCGGACGTCTTCTACCAGCGCGTCCTCACAGAAGGCGACGCGCCGACGCGCGAAGGGGCCTCGCTCGCCGCGGGACCGTGCGTCTCGACGAAGAACCCGTTCGGGGGGACCGCGCTCAAGATGTTCCTGCCGTACGGGGAGCGGTTCGGCTCGGCCTCGATCGACCGCTTCGGCGTGGCGATCGGCGCGCGGCTCAACTACCGGCTCTCGGTCGGTGTGACGGGCTTCTACGCCAGCGAGCGCCTCGACCAGAGCTTCTTCCAGTACGAGGCGGGGCAGCGGGACAACGTCAGCGGCACGGTGACCTCGGGGAGCAGCGGCAAGGTGGGGGCCATCCTGGGGCTCCAGCTGACGGCCTCGGAGTCGCTCCGGATCGGCGCCACGTATTCGCTGCCGGTCGAGTTCGCCAACGACAGCGCGCTGAAGCAGACCGTGCTTCCGGCGCGGGCGGGCCTCGGGATCACGGTCTCGCCCGCCGCCTCCGGGCTCTCGATCGCGCTCGAGGGCGTCTGGGTGGGGACGAGCCGCCTGGCCGACGCGACGGACTTCTCGCGCCTCTTCGCGACACCCGTCCGGGCGTTCGAGGACGCGCGGAGCGCCGACCGCTGGGACGTGAAGGACACGTTCGAGCTGCGGCTCGGAGTCGAGTACGCGGTGGTCCAGAGCCGCACCCAGACGATCTCGCTGCGGGCCGGAGCGTTCACCGAGACGCTGGCCCTGCTCCGGTACAGGCCATCGGCGGCCTCCACCGACCCCGTCTACGCGTCCGACACGGTCCGCACGCTCTTCCCGGACCAGGACGACCCGAGGCTCTATCACGTCAGCGCCGGCGTCGGGGCCCTGTTCCGCAAGAAGGTCCAGGCCGACCTCGGTGTCGACTACGAGACGAAGACGGGGCGCGTGGCCGTCTCGGGGCTCTTTGGCTACACGTTCTGAGACCGCGTGGAGCGGATGCAGGAGGCACGGCGTGACGCGTCGGGGCAGGTTCCTGGGATGGCTTCTCGTCGTGGCCGCCCTGACGGCCCCCGGGGCGTTCGTCCTCGGCTCGGCGCTCGGCCAGCAGCCCGCCCCGAAGAAGGACGGCTTCGGCGAGATCGAGCCGATCGAGCCGGTGCCGACCCCGGTTCCGACGCTCGCGCCGCTTCCGACCGAAGCCCCCGCGCCCGCCACGCCGGCGACGGCCGAGCCCGCGCGGAAGGCGGAGCCCTCCCCGACCGGGCTCCCTCAGGAGCTCCTGATCGTCCTCTCGGTCGGTGTCCTCGTCGTGATCGCGACGCTGGTGGTGGTGCTCGTCGTCGTCCTCAAGCCGCCGGTGGTGATCAACGTCGTCTCCCGGAGCGGGGGCCAGGGCCCGGGTGGCGGCCCGGCTCCGGTGCTCGGACCGGACGGGTTGCCGCCGGCGGAGTGGCTCGACGGCTCGATGGTCCGCGTCAGCCGGGCGCCTGAGGGGACCCTGAAGATCCTGCCGGGGCGCTTCATCATCGACGACGGCGAGAACCCGGTGGAGCTCCGGATCTTCCGCACGACAGGCGCCGACCGCGTCGAGACGACGATCGGCCGCGACGGCGGCCCGCCCTACCGCCACGTCCAGCTCAAGCCCCTGTCGGTCTCGGGCCGGCACGCGAAGCTCGTCTTCGAGAACGGGATCTACACGATCATCAACTACTCGAGGACGAACCCGACCGCCATCAACGGCGACCCGCTGCCGGAGGGCGCTTCCCGCCGGCTGGTCGACGAGGACCGCATCGAGATCGGAGAGGTCCTGATGGTCTACCGAGAGAGCTGATCCCCCCGAGGAGCCACGATGACGGAGAGCAAGCCCGCGGAGCTTCTCGTGGCGGGTCTCTCGCGCACCGGGAGGCGGTCCGGGAACGAGGACGCGGCCGACTGGAAGACGTTCGCCCCCGGCTCGGCGGTGCGCGGCTACGCGCTCGTCTGCGACGGGATGGGGGGGCACAACGCCGGCGAGGTGGCGTCGGCGATGGCGCTCGAGGCGATGCGCGCGCGTCTGGCCGAGCTGGCGGCCGCGCCCGAGGCGGGGCCCGGGATCGCGGCCCGCGTCGAGGGTTGGGTGTCGGGCGTCAACCAGGAGATCCGGCGCGAGGGCGAGGCCAAGCCCCAGCAGCGCGGGATGGGGACGACGCTGGCGCTCGCGTTCGTGACGGGGAGCGGGGAGCTGGTCGTCGCGAACGTGGGAGACAGCAAGGTCTTTCGCGTCCGGGGCGTGACGGTCGCCCAGCTCTCGACCGACCACACCGCGCTCGCGGAGCAGCGCCGGATCCTGGGCGCCGACTCCGCCACTCCCGAGGACGCGGTCGGGAACCCGTTCGCGCACGCGCTGACGCGGAGCCTCGGGCAGGAGGAGAACACCCTGCCCGACGTTCGCTCCGGCGAGGAGCTGCGTCCCGGGGACCTCGTCATCGTCACGAGCGACGGCGTCACCGACGTCCTGGAGTCGGAGCGGTTCCTGGGGATCATCGAGAACTGCCAGTCGCTCGAGGAGGTCGCGGAGTCGATCTACCAGCTCTCCTTCGACGCGGGCTCGAAGGACAACATCTCGGTGGCGCTCCTCTCCAACGGGCGGCCCAGCCGGCTCGGGCTGGGCGTCGGCCGGAACCCGGAGGGGGAGGAGGCCCTCGACGCGACGCGGCCGCTGATGAAGCGCCCCCTGCCAGCCGGACCCCCGCCCCGCTCCGGCCCCGGTTCGCCTCCGGCGTCTTCTCCGGCGCCGCCGACGGAGCCGACGCCTCTCGCGGCGCGGAGGCCACCCCCGTCGCC
>CAYLNK010000107.1:0-18548 GCA_964384675.1 uncultured Holophagales bacterium
GCGGGCACCTGCGGGACGGCGTCCCGCTCGCGCTCGGCGCCGGCTGGAGCAACGTCCTGGATCTCCTCCGGGGCTGTCTCGGGCTGATCGCGCTCCCGTTCCGCTGGCGGTTCCTGATGGGCGCCGGAGCGGATCTGCCGAGGTCGGGCTGGCTCCTCGCGGCGGCGCTCGCCGCGGCGTCGACCGGTCTTTTCGCCCGCGCTCCCCGGAGCGGCTCCCGGCCCGCGGCGCCGCGGGGCCTCGCGTTCGGAGCGCTCTGGGCGCTGGCGGCGCTCTCGGTCACGCTCGGCGCCGACCGCTGGAACGAGGCGACGTTCGAGGCGACGCGGTACCTCTACCTGCCCGCCGTCGGCGTCTGCCTGGCCCTGGGCGCGCTCACCGATCGGATCGCGCGTCGGTGGCTGGTGGCGATCCCCGCGTTCCTGATGCTCACGCTCTTCGCCTCGACCGTGCGCGCGTCGCTGATCCGCTGGCGGGCCGCCGCCGATCGCGCCGCGTCGATCGTCTGGGACGTGCGCCGCCAGGTCCCGGCCCCGGTGCACGGCACGAAGCTCGCGCTGCCGCCGCTGCCCGACAACGTGGGCGGCGCGTTCGTCTTCCGCAACGGGATCGAGGAGGCGATGCGCCTGACGTTCGACGACTGGTCGCTGACCGTGAACCCGGCCGTCACGCTCTATCCCGGGCGGTTCGCCGTCTTCGCCTGGGAGGGCGAGCACCTGGTGCTCACGATGCAGCGGCAGGACGGCGAGGGACCGTCCTCACCCGGGCCGCGCCCGCCGCTCCAGCCGTGGCGCTGAGACGGGCCGGGGGTCGGACGCCGCGGAGCGGGGACGCTATCCTCCCGTCGGTGAGCGGAACCGTCGTCTGGCAGTCGCGCTGGGGCCTCCCGATGGGCTATGCGATCCACTCCGAGGAGATGGCCTCGCACCTCGTCGCGCTCGGCTGGGACGTGATCCACCGCGCGAGCCCGTGGCCGGTGGCCGGCACGGTCAAGCGCCCCGAGCTCCAGGCCGCGCTCGGCCGGCCGATCCCCGAGGCGGCGCCGCAGGTGAGCTACGACCAGGCCGACCTCTTCCACCTCGCGCACCGGGGCTGGAAGGCCGGCTTCACGATGCTCGAGGTGGACGGCCTGCCGAAGGAGTGGGTCGACGCGTGCAACCGGATGGACGAGGTGTGGGTGCCGAGCCGCTGGGGCGCCGAGACGTTCGCGGCGAGCGGCGTCACGCGGCCGATCCGGGTCATGCCGCTTGGCCACGATCCGGCACGCTTCAACACGTCGCTTCCGGCGCGCCCCGTGGGCGACCGCTTCACGTTCCTCTCGGTCTTCGAGTGGGGAGAGAGGAAGGCGCCGGAGGTGCTGCTCCGCGCCTACGCCGCCGCCTTCCCGAAGCGGGACGATGTCCTCCTGCTCCTTCGCGTCAACAACTTCGACGGCGACGTGAACGTCGGAGCCCAGATCGCCGACCTGCATCTGCCGTCCGACGGGCCACCGGTGGCGCTCCTCTTCAACCAGCAGATCTCGCCGGAGAGCCTCGGCAGCCTCTACCGGAGCGCCGACGCCTTCGTCCTCCCGACACGGGGAGAGGGCTGGGGGATGCCGGTGCTGGAGGCGATGGCGTGCGGCCTCCCTGTGATCGCTACGGACTGGAGCGGCACCACGGAGTTCCTCCGCGAGGGGACCGGCTACCCGCTCCGGACGCGGACGCTCATTCCCGCAGTGGCGAAGTGCCCGTACTACGCGGGCTTCCGCTGGGCGGACCCGGACCTCGACCACCTCGTGTCATTGATGCGCCACGTGTTCGAGAACCGCGCCGAAGCGCGGAGCGTGGGCGCGGCGGCCGCGCGCGAGGCGTCGCGGTGGACGTGGGCCGAGACCGCGCGGCGGATCTCGGAGCGGCTCACGGCGATCGCGGGCTAGAACGCTGGTAGTGGCGTCCGCGCTCGGAACCCGCGCGCCAGTGCCTCCGAGCGCTCCCGGCTTCCCGCCCGGCTGAAGACGAAGAACGGCGTGCGCGCCGGAGTGTTCGCCTCGAGGAGCGGGTCGTACCGCTCGTGAATCGCTCGCTCGATCTCCGGCTCCCGCACGAAGCCTCGCTCGGTGAAGCGCTCCGTCCACCAGGCCCAGTCCGCGACCACGAGGTGGCCGTGGGTGGGGTAGCCGTTCGCGTCGACCGGGAGGAGCGAGAACGAACGCCCCGCCTCGGCGTCGCGCCGCCAGACCGGCAGATGGTAGCCGAAGCGCTCGCCGAAGACCGGGTCCTTGCCGTGGGCGGGGATGTTGGCGAAGAGGTAGCCGCCGTCCGCGAGGAGGTCGAAGAGGCGGCCCAGGTAGACGCCGAGACGATTCGGGTTCAGGTGCTCGAAGACGTCCAATCCGTAGACCAGGTCGTGGTCGTGCCCGAGCGGAAGGGTCAGCACGTCGCCCAGGTGGATCCGTTCCTTCACCTCGGGGTGCGCCTTCTCGAGCGCGAGCGCGCTGATCTCGACCCCTTCGGCCATGTAACCCAGGTCGTGCAGCCCCTTCAGGACCGAGCCGTTCGAGCACCCCAGCTCCAGGGCGCGGCGCGGCGCGAAGCCGGAGAGGATCTCCGCCATCGCGCGCTTGTCCCAGTCGAGGGCGAAGCTCCAGACGCCGGGCGTCTCGTAGTAGCCGTTCGAGAGGACCTGCTCCTCGAGCCAGTCGACATCCGCGGGGGTCTCGACGCGGAAGACGTCCATCGTCGCGCCTCCGGCGACGGGCACGGTCTCGAATCGATCGGGACGTTTCGCGCGGAGACTCGGGAGGTGCGTGTGCCGGCGGAGCAGCCGGTTCACGTACTCCTCCGACTCGACGAGCGCGAACGCCACGTCGGCGGCGTCGAGCCCGCTCCGGAGCGCCGCGCCGTAGCTGGCGCGGCCGATCGGATCGGGCTCCCGCTGGAGGAGGCGCCGGTAGACGCGGTCCAGCGTCGCTTCGACGTCGTCCGCGGCGCCGCCGTCCCGCCGATCGTGCCGGGCGATGTCCGCCATCACGTCGTACCGGCTCCGACCCGCCGCCAGCGCTCCGGCGTGGGCCGCGATCGCCGCGGCGTCGGGCTCGCGGCCCGTCACCGCCCGGAAGGCCCGCCGGACGAACGCCTCGTCGGAGCGGAAGCCGACCGAGAGGCGCGCCAGGAGGCGCGCCCGGAGGGCGGGAAGGGAGCCGGACGCCATCGCGTCCACTGTAGCGCGGGCGGCAGATGGGCTCCACGTCGGGGTTTCCTGCGCTAAGCTCTGCTGCGCTGTCCGCGCAGCACGCCTCGCTGCGCTCCCCGGAATCAGCATTGAGGACCTCGAATGAACCGAATCATCCCTTCGATTGCCTTCGCGTCCCTCCTGGCCGGCGTCCACGCGCTCGCGAACGAGGCTGTCCCGCTACGGACCTGGGGCGCTCCAGCCCACTGGCAGCCGACGGCGGTATCCGCCCGTCCGGATCATGGGCGCACCTCGCTGGGAACGGCTGCCGCACCCTCTCCCTCCCCGCTGCCGTTCATCGCCATCTCACCGTGCCGCGTCGTCGATACGCGGTCCGGAATCGGTCCGTATCAGGGTCCCATCCTCGCCGCCGCTTCCTCTCGCACCTTCGACATCAAGGCCGGCCCCTGCTCGGGGATCCCCGCCTCCGCCGCCGCGTACTCGCTCAGCATTACGGTGACCGAGTCGCCCTTCGCGAACCCAGGCTCCTTCCTGACCGCGTGGCCAGCGGGTGAGCCCACGCCGAACGTCTCGACCCTGAATTACGCCACGGGCCAGACGATCGCGAACGCCGCGATCGTCTCGGCAGGCGCGGGCGGTGCGATCAGTGTCCTGTCCAATGCCAGCACGCACCTGATCATCGATATCAACGGGTTCTACGCGCCGCCGCCGAGCGCCGTGGCCTCAGGGGCCGGGATCAACCCGTTACGAGTCGCGTTGCTCCGGTGGTACGAGGTGAACCAGGCTCGCGCCGCGTTCCCGCTGGGTGTCGATTCCGCTGGAGTGGCGGTCTTCGACGGCGCCCACATCTGGGTGACGAGCCCGAACCTGGGATCGATCACCCGCCTACGAGTGAGCGACGGGGCCACGGTCGGCACCTTCGCCGCCGGTCCCTCCTCGCTCCGGGCGGCGTTCGACGGAGCCAGCATCTGGGTGACGAACTTCAGCGAGAACACGGTCACGCGACTGCGCGCCAGTGACGGCGTGAACACCGGTGTCTTTCCTGCGGGCGCTAACCCTGCGGCGATCGCGTTCGATGGCGCTAGCCTTTGGGTCGTCAACGGAAACGAGTTCGTCAATACGGTGACGAAGATCCGAGCGATGGACGGCGCCAGGCTGGGGACCTACCCGGTCGGCACACTCCCGATGGATGTCGCTTTCGACGGGGCGAATGTCTGGATCGCGAGCTCGATCGGGGGCACCCTGACCCGGCTGCGTGCGAGCGATGGGACGAACCTCGGGTCGATCGGCGTCATCGCGCCCAGCCGGCTCGTCTTCGACGGCACCAGCATGTGGGCGGCCAGCGCGGGCGGCCAGGTGGTCACGAAGGTCCGAGCGAGCGACGCCGCCATCCTAGGCACCTACCCTGCGGGCTTCTACCCGAGCGGACTCGCCTTCGATGGCTCGAGCATCTGGGTGGCGGACGGGACGACGAGCGTGATGAAGCTCCGGGCGAGTGATGGAGCAAGTCTCGGAATCTTCGAGGTCGGCAGCCAGTGCGGCGACGCGGTCTTCGACGGGGCGAACGTCTGGGTCGTGCACACCGATGGCAAGGTCTCGAAGCTGTAGGAGAATCGATGATCCGCAACTTGGCGCTGTCGCTCGCTCTCGTAACCCTCACTTCCGGCTTGTCTGCCCGTGCGGAGGACGTCGTTCCCATCCGGAGCTGGACCGCTCCCGGCTTCTGGCAACCGAGCGGGCCAGATCCGGTCCACCCGGGGAAACGCTCCGCTCTCGGCGTCGCCGTGGAGGGCGCCTCGTCTGCGCTTCCCTTCATCGCCATGACGCCGTGCCGGCTCGTCGACACGCGATCCGGAGCGGGTCCCTTCGCGGGGCCGATCCTCGCCGCTGGCTCGTCACGCTCGTTCGACGTTCCGGCCGGACCCTGCGCCGGGATCCCTGCCTCCGCAGCCGCATACTCACTGAACATCACGGTCACCGCGTCGCCTGGCGCCAGTCCGGGCTCGTATCTCACCGCCTGGGCGACGGGGAGCCCAACGCCGAACGTCTCTAACCTGAACTACGCGACGGGTCAGACGATCGCGAACGCGGCCATCGTTCCCGCTGGGACGGCCGGAGCGATCAGCGTCGTGTCCAACGCGAGTACGCACCTGATCATCGACATCAATGGGTACTACGCGCCGCCGCCGGATGCTGTCGCGGCGGGAGCCGGGATCAACCCGCTCAGGGTCGCGCTGCTCCGGTGGTACTCCGTGAACCAGGCGCGGGCGACGTTCTCCCTTGGTGAGGGCGCCGGTGGCGCGGGGGCGGTATTCGACGGGGTCCATGTCTGGGTGGCTAGCCCGAATCTCTCCACCGTGACCCGCCTTCGCGCCTGCGACGGCGCCGACGGCGGTACCTTCGCGGCTGGGCCCGGCCCGAACTGGCTTGCGTTCGACGGCGCGAACATCTGGGTGACGAACTTCAGCGAGAACACGGTCACGCGTCTCCGGGCTTCCGACGGGGCCATCAATGGAGTCTTCCCGGCCGGAGTGAATCCGGGCAGGGTCGCCTTCGACGGCGCTAACATCTGGATCACGAACTTCAACGACACCGTGAACACCGTGACGAAGCTGCGGGCGTCGGACGGCAGCACCCTGGGTACATACCCTGTCGGCACCCTCCCGAGCGCTGTGGCCTTCGACGGGGCCAACGTCTGGGTCACCAACTACGGCAGCGGCACCGTGACGAAGCTGCGAGCGAGCGACGGCGCGAATCTGGGATCGTTCGCCGTAGGTGCCGCCCCCTCCAGGATCGCCTTCGACGGCACCCACGTCTGGGTCATGAATGTGGGAGGCCGCAGCGTGACGAAGCTGCGGGCCACCGACGGGGCGAATCTGGGTACCTTTCCCGTTGGCGACGCTCCAGCGGACATCGTCTTCGACGGCTCGAGCATCTGGGTGACGGACCATGCCGCCACGACCGTCACGAAACTTCGAGCGAGCGACGGCGCAAACCTGGGGGCTTTCGACGTGGGTCTGGCAACCGATGCCGCGGTTTTCGACGGAGCGAACGTCTGGGTGGTGCATGGCTTCGACCACAAGATCTCGAAACTGTGAGAGACCCGGAAGCCGCGCCTCTCCAGCAGATCAGCGTGCCGTGACCACGACCTGAACGCGGAGAGGCTTCGACCCCTTCTCGGAGAACCAGGCGACGTTCTCTTCGACCAGATCGAGCTCGAGGAGGTACTGGCCCGCAGCGTCCGGCGTCCGGAGTCGGCACGAGACGATCTCCGCGTCACCGGGACGTAGAGTCCTCGAAAGGGTGATCCGCGCCGGTTCGGGCAGGGGCAGCGGCTCAGCCGCCGGCGATCGCCAGTGGTACGAGAGGTGAACACGCTCGCGCGGCGCGAGCGCGGGATCGGAAGGCCATGGCTCGGGTGAGGCGTTTTGGACTCGGACGCGCAGAGAGACGTCCGACGCCGCGACCATCGTCGTGGGGACCGGCTCGGAAAGCGCCAGTTCGGCGTGGAAGATGTCGGCGGCCGGTGCCTCCGCCGGCAGTGACGCGTATCGCTCCGGGTTCCCGTACAGGAAGAACCGCTCGTCGTCCTTGGCGAAGAGGAAACCGGGGGTGCGGTGGAGGAGGCGCAGGGATGCGGCGAGCGGCGGCGCCAGCCTCTTGTTGGTCAGGAGAAGCGTGCCTCGCGGGTCGGGAAGGGCGAACGGAATCCGGGCGATCGCGTCGGCGGGCGACAGGACCTCGTCCTCGAATAGGGTCCTGCCCCACGTCATGAACGAGCCGGACCGGCCGAGGCCGGGATAGTAGAAGGTCCGCTTCGGCAGGTAGGGCAGCACGGAGGCCGTATGGGGCGCCGGAAAGGCCGCCACAGGCCGCTCTGCGAGACCGTGCGACAGCAGATACGACGCCATATCCCCGGCATCCGAGAACTGAAACAGGACCTCTGCCCGCGCGGTGAGCGCGAGCGAGGCCGCCGAGACGGCGAGGCTTGCGGGGAAGAGGACCGCGAACGCGCGGTGGACGACCCGCGACCAGCCCGAAGGCGAAGCGGCCCGCCCGTCCCGCTCGATCCAGAGACAGAAGACGAGTGCCAGGAGGAGGAGCCCGTAGTGGCGGAGGCCTCCCACGTACTTGAAGAGGAAGAGCGCGAGCAGGCTGCCCCACAGCCCGCCTAGGACGATGAGCAGCCGGGGGCGTGCGATCAGTCTCGCCAGCGCGAGGAGCGCCAGGAGGATGCCAGGGAACGCCAGCCATCCGGTCTCGAAAGCTCCGAAGAACGGGTGACGGAGACAGCGCGCCACCGCCTCGATGTCGGGATGCCGGAACGTGGAGAGCTGGATCTGCCCGTCGCTTGGAGGGATCAGCTGCCAGAAGGCGAGGCCCAGCCCGGCCAGGCTCAAGGCCCAGGGCGCGGCATGGCGGCGAGGCCCGGGCTCGGGAAGCGCCAGCCCGACGTGCAGCACCCCGGCCATCAGGAAGCCGTGCGCGTTGGTGTTCGCCAGCAGAAAGAGGGCGCCGTGCAACGGCCACGGCGTCTCACGCCGTTCTCTCCAGAACGAAGCCACCGCGAAGAGCAGCAGCACCGTGAGGGTGTAGCTACGGGCCACGACCCCGTACTCGTACCCCAGGAAGTAGCCGAAGAGGAGGAGGCCACACTCCCAGAGCGCGAACGGGCTTCGGAGGACGAGGAGCGACGCGGCGCCCGCGGCCAGGCCCCCCTGGATCGCCTTCATGGCGCCGTAGGGCAGGCCGACCTTAGCGAACGGCAGGAGCGTCCAGTACCAGAGGGACGGGGTGCCGGCGGCACCCGTCAGCCCGAGGATCTCCGGAGGCGTCGCGTCCCGCGCGACGAGCCAGGCGTCGGCCTCGTCGCGCCACGGCTCGTGCGCGACGGCGAGCACGGCCTGGAGCACAATGAAGGCGACCAAGAGGACTGCACCCCCGGCCCGACGGCTCCCCCGAAAAGCGGAACGGCCCGCCCGGGATGCTTCCGCATCCTGGACGGGCCGCGGGGCCCGAGAACGCCTCGCCGAAGCGAGGCGCCCGCGCTTACTGGAAATAGCCGGTGACGTCCAGGATGATGTGGGCGTAGCCCGACTGGTAGCCGGTGCCCAGGAAAACCGCGAGGTCATTCGACGCCGCGATGCCGAGCGGGACGATCGCCCCGTTGGCGAGACCCGTCTCCCCGACCGCCCAGTTGATCGTGGACACCGTAGGCAGGGAGCCGCCGGCCGGATAGAGCCGGAAGTGCCCGTCGAGCGTGGTGCCAGGTCCGCCCGTCACGGTGACGTTCAGTGAGACCGCCACGGCGCTCGCGGGGATACCGCACTGGCCCTTCATCGTGAACGTGCGGTTCGGCTGCGTGGCGAGGATCTTTCCGCTGTTCACGTCGTCTGCCTGGTTCCGCGTGTCCACGACGCGGCACGGCGACACGGCGTAGAACTGGTACGGCCCCGCCGCCTGCGCCGCCGGAGCGAGCCCTACCACCGCGAGCAGCGCGCCCCCGAGGAAGAATTTCCCGAACCCTTTCATAACCCGCTCCTTTCGATGACTCGTGTGATCGTAGAAGAAAACTCTCGTCCGCGTCAAAGGCAACCTCTTTTTTCTAGGGAGTGTCGGCATCTTTCTCGCCCTACCTGGGAGGGGCCGGGGCCTGGCACCAGTGGTCCTGCCAGCCAGCTCCGAAACAGGTCGGCGGGATTTGGCGCGTCGTCCGGCGCAGGAGGAGCGCCCCCTCCCGTTCGGCGATCAGGTCGTAGATGCCTCTTTCCTGGAACGTCCGGATCAGGTGGAGGTTGAAATCGGGCCACGGGTGGCCGTCCACGGCGTTCCGGGTGTCGAAGACGATGTACTCCACGCTCGGCGGCTCCGGCGCGCCCGCCGGATTCACCACCTCGTACCGCCAGAACGGGTTCGGGAAGAGCCAGACCTGACGCCGATGGGACAGGTGGGGCGCGAAGCGGGACTGCACGGAGACCGACGCCTCCTCGGGAATGGCGGCCAGGAGCTGCCTGTACCGGAGGGAGAGGCCTCCGTCCGAACCGGTGGCGAAGGCCGCCAGGCGCAGCCGATCGGGCCGGTACGTGGCCGCGTACCCGAGGCCGACGGCCAGAAACGCCCCCGCGACCACGAGCCGGTCCCGGCCGTAGCGTTCCCGCAGCGCCAGCAGCCCGCCGAGCGCCGAGACGCACGCGACCGGGACGATGAGGACGGCGTAGTGAAAGAACGCGGTGCGCTGCGGCTCGAAGCTCGACAGGACGTTGAGCCCCCAGGCCGGACCGGCGATCCAGAGTGTCCCGGGGCCGAGCAGCGGCAGGAAGCCGAGCGGGGCCAGGAGAAGGAGTGAATACCCCCACGCCCCCTGCAGACCCAGCGTCGCCAGGAACTCGAACGGGTGTCGGACGACGCCGATCAGGATCTCGCTGGTGCTCCCTCCCAGCGCCTTGAAGCGGTCGAGGTGATAGGCGTGCCCGATGCCGTTGTGTGCGGGCAGGACCACACGGACCACGAAGACGAGCCAGACGAGCGCGACGAGCGCGACGGGGACTCCCAGCCGCCACTTCCGCCGGAAGACGAGCCAGATGCCGAACGCCACGACGGTCAGCGCGAAGCTCTCCTTCCCCGCGGCCACGGCCGCGAGCGCGAGCACGGCCACGATCGGGCGTTCGGCCTCGATGGCCCAGAACGCGAAGAGGAGCGCCGTTCCGGAAAGCGGGTCCGGATGGAAGTCGAACGTGACGACGTTGATCGTGGACGGGTGGAGGAGGTATCCGATCGCCACCACCACGCCGGTCCACGGTGCCTTCCGCCGCGCCCCCATCAGGAAGAGCGGGACCACCCCCAGCGCGGTGGCCAGTACCTGGAAGGTCAGCAGCGCCCGGACGTCGTCCCAGATCAGGTAGAGACCGGCGAGCGGGTACGTCAGGAACGAGCCGTGGTCCCCCAGGATGTGCAGCCCTTCCACGGTGCTGTACGGAGCGAGGCCGCGGCTGATCAGCCAGATCGCCTGATCGAAGATGGCGAGGTCGTACGCCCCCGTCCCGAAGCGGGCGTGTCCATTCAAGGCCGCGAACGTCAGCGCGCCGGACCAGGCCGTCCCCACGAGGCCGAGCACGACGGCCGGCACGACGTTCCCGGAACGCGGAGGCATCGGCTACTTGAGGTATCCCGAGATGTCGAGGATCGCGTGCGTGGCGCCGGCCGGCTGGTCGCAGAAGATGGAGATCGCCCCGCTCGGACCCAGCCGGACGCGCAGGTTGTTGGCGACGACTCGCCCGGCCACGTAGTTGATGGTGCTCGTCCCGGGCGGTGCCGTGTTCGTCATCGGGTAGGCGCGCAGGTTCCCGCCCATCGGGGGCAGGACGACGGTGAGGTTCCCGGCGACCGCCATGGCGTCCGCCGGGACGCCGCAACGGTTCGCGAGCACGAACGAGCGCGTCGCCTGGGCGGCGAGGGCGGGCCCGCCGTACGGTCCCGCCGGGTCCCGCGTGTCGAACGCGCGGCACGGCGGCACCGTGTAGAACTTCAGTCCGCCCGGCGACGGGTTCCAGCCCGGGCACGACGGGGTCCCCGGAGCCACCCCGAGCCGCGTGGTGGAGTTCTGCCGGAACACCGGCCACGGCATCGCGCTGGGGGCCTTCGGGTTCCAGACGTAGACCGTCGCGTCGGTGGCGTTCGGCCCGGAGGGGGGCGGCACCGCCGAGATGGCGACGACCTCGACCAGGTTGCCGGCGCCGTCCGTCTCCATGTCGGTGACGGCGACCCCACGGAGAGCCCAGGGCGTGTAGAAGGACGGCAGGCCCGATCGGTTCCCGGTCCCCTCGGTCAGCTGGACACCGGTCTTGGAGAGCACGCAGAGGTCGGTGTTGACCGGCACGACGATCTCGACGTTCCCGTCTCCCATGACGTCCGCCACGATCGGGTCGGCGTGGTTCGTCGTGACACCGAAGAAGCTCTTCGGCACCACCTTGAAGAGCTGCGTGCCGTTCCCCTTGAACGCGTAGACGTTGATCGGCATCACGCCGCGGTTGCTGTCCTCCACGATGACGTCGAGCTTGCCGTCGCCGTCCAGGTCCGCGAGCGCGGGCGCGACGCTGACCTGCTGGTCGACCGGGACGGGCCAGCCCGGCACCGGCGTCCCGTCGCAGCGGTAGGCGTAGACGGCGCGGGTCGGCGTCGGGTTCGACGTCCAGAAATAGCCGGTCCCGAAGACGATGTCCGGCTTCCCGTCGCCGTCGATGTCCCCGACCGCGGGGGAGCTCCAGACCACCTGGTCGATGTGGATCGGGAAGCCGGGGACCTCGGTCGCGTCGTACCGGAAGACGTGCAGGTAGCCCCCCTGCAACGTGCTGAACGGCGCTCCTTCGTTGTGAGCGTCCACTCCGATGATCAGGTCGAGCTTCCCGTCCCCGTCGATGTCGTGGAGGGCAGGCGAGGCGAAGATCGTGTCCCTCACGTAGACCGGGAAGCCGGGCTTGTAGGCGCCCGTGTCCCCGCGCACCAGATGGACCCAGCCGTCGAGACCGCCCCACGCCACGTCGGGCTGACCGTCGCCGTCGACGTCTCCGATCGCGACCGCGGTGATCACGCCGTCCGGCACCGAGTCGCCGTCGAAGTCCTGGCTCACTCTCGTCCAGAGGACCGTTCCGTTGTTCCGGAACGCGCGAACGCCGCCGGGAGTCGGCGGTGAGCCACCGGGGTCTCCCGAGTGGTCGAACGTGCCGTACCCGACCACGATCTCCATCTGGCCTTCGCCATTGGAGATCAGCTCGGCCGCCGCCGGCGTCCCCTCGATCTGACCCGGAAGCGTCACGGGGAAGCCGGGGGCGATCGTCCCGTTCCACAGGACGACGTAGAGCTTGCCCGTGTTGGTGCCGAAGACGATCGACTTGTGCCCGGGCGTGAGCCCGAGGTCCGCGACCAGCGGATGCCCGGACCGCGTCGACCCTGAGCCGGGGATCGTGAGCGGGAAGCCCGGCTTGTACGGTCCGGGGGAGACCTGGGCAGCCACGGGAAGCGAGAGGGCGAGGAGGACGAGAGCCGGGAACCGGGGTATCCGCAACTGGGAAACCTCCATCGGGACGCTATTGGAAATGGCCCGTGACGTCCACGATGAGATGCACCGAGCCCGGACCCTGGTCGTTCTTGATCGAGATCGTACCGGCGCCGGAGACCGGCAGCGAGACGATGGCGTTGTTGGCACGGGTCTGCCCCGTCCTGAAGTTGATGGTGCTGGTGCCGGGAAGCGGCGAGCCGCCCGGATAGAGACGGACGTTGCCGTCCGACGTCGGTCCGGTGACGGTCACGTTGACGGCCACGGCCCTCGCTGCCGAGGGGATCCCGCAGACCCCCACGACCGTGATCGTCCGGATCTCCCCCGCGAAGAGAGCCGGGCCTCCGAGCGGGCCGGTGGGGCCGCGCGTGTCCATGACGCGGCACGGCGCCAGGGTGTGGAAGGCCATCCCGGAGAGCCCGGTCGGCGGCGTGGGGGTGCGCGTGGGCGTGGCGCTCGGAGTGCGCGTCGGGGTCACGGTGGGCGTACGCGTCGGGCTGACGGTCGGCGTCGGGGGCGTACCGGTGGGGGTCACGGTGGGCGTCAGGGTCGGCGTGCGGGTCGGTGTCACGCTCGCCGTCGGCGTGACCGTCGGGGTCGACGTCGGCGTCGCCGGCGGAGGCGTCGGAGTGCGCGTCGGCGTCACCGTCGCGGTCGGCGACGGAGTGCGCGTCGGCGTGACGGTCGGAGTCCGGGTGGCCGTCCGCGTCGGCGTGACGGTCGGGGTGATCGTCGGCGTCACCGTCGCCGTCCGGGTCGGCGTGATCGTAGGCGTGCGCGTGGCGGTCGCCGTAGGGGTCCGGGTCGGTGTCATCGTGGGCGTTCCGGTCGCGGGCTGCCAGCCGAGCTGGATGATCTCGAAATCGCTGATCTTGAGGCCCGTGAACGCGGACAGGATGTTGCTGGGCCAGCTGGTGTCGTACGAGCCCTGGATGTACATGTTGCTGCCGTTGTCGGCCAGGATCAGTCCGTAGGTCTTCATCGCCTGGAAGATCCGCTGGGCCATGGCCGGGTATCCCGCGATGTTGACCCCCGCCTTGAGCCGCATCCGGGCTCCCATCGGCAGAGCGCCCGCCGTGGACCCGGCGGTGTGCGAGGCCGGGTAGACGTGGCCGTTGGTGTTCTGCAGCGTGAAGCGGAAGGCGTGGTTGATCGGTGCCCCGCTATTGGCCTCGACGTATCTCACCAGCCCGGGCAGGATGGCGAGCCCGGCCGCGTCGGCGCTCGTCCAGCCCTCGGGGCGACGGCTGTTGTTGGTTATGTTGAAGACCGCCCCCGAGCCCGCGCTCCAGGTGCAGCTCGGGTTGCCCACGGGCAGGCAACGGGTGTTCCACAGCTCGTACAGGAAGTTCTTGGTGGGACTGACCATGAGTATGTGCCGGTCGCCCCCGATGCCGGAGTTGCCTTCGTGTCCGCCCTCGATCCACTTGAGCTGGGTCTTCGCCTCCACGGGGATCGGGTATCCGGCAGGCTGACCCGGCGCCCCGGGATCGCTCTCCGATGGATAGTCGAACGGCAGCGTTTCCAGCGGCTGGTTGTCGGGGACGGTCATGTAGACCATCCCGTAGATCGTGTTCGGCGGATCGTCTGGATCGACGCTGTTGCCTCCGAAATCGGCGTGCAGGGCCCGGCTCAGGTCGGCGCTGTAGTGCTGCAGGTACTGGGTCATCTGGGGCTCCGGCACCAGCGGCGCGGCGCTCACGTCGACGTTCCACCAGTTGTCGGCCGGGAAGAGCTGCGGCAGCGTTCCACCGCGGACCGGCTGCGCTCCGGCCCGTCCCGCCGCGACGACGGCGAAGAGGACCGCGGCGAGCCCCGGGAGGCGTCTACTGGAAGTAGCCATTGACGTCCAGTATGAGGTGAACCGTGCCCGGACAGTCATTCCGTACCGCCACGCGGGCCAGGCCGTCCGCCGAGACCGGGATCACCACGTTGTTCGCGCGGGTCTGTCCCGGCGCGAAGTTGAGGCTGCTCGTACCGGGCAGCGCGCCGTCGCCCGGGTAGAGGCGGACGTTCCCCGCCCCCCCGGGCTGGGTCACCGTGACGTTCAGCGAGACGGCCTTCGCCCCGCCCGGGACGCCGCAGACGCCGGCGAGGCCGAAGGCGCGGGTCGACGCCGCCTGGAGCGCTGGCCCGCCGAGCGGGCCCGTCGCTCCCCGCGTGTCGGCCAGGCGGCACGGCGAGAGCGTGTACAGGCGGAGCGGTGACGAGGCAGGAGCCGCCGTGAGGCAGGCGGAGACGCTCTCGACGTAGGACCGCATCCGGGCCGTGACTGCCTGGCTGGCCTCCGCCGGCTTGCCGAGGTAGAAGACGATGTTGTTCGAATACGCCGGAGCCACGAGGTGGCAGTAGCTCATGATCGTCCCCTTCTCCGGGGGGACGCTCACCGATCCCGAGTAGCAGCCGCCCTCCTGGTTGTAGCAGTGGTCGACGGGCGGGCTGTAGCAGTGCGTGTGGGGCGAGTTGAAGTTGTGCCCCACCTCGTGCGTGAAGGCGAGGATGTCCCAGTAGAGCGACGTGTTCGACGTGCTGAACTGGCCGAGCGCGCCGAGCGTCACGCCGTAGGCGCCGCCGTAGTGACCGCCTCCGGCGTTGAAGTCGCTCGAGCAGAGGACCCCGATCCACGCGACACCGGCGAGCGGGCCCTTGTGCCCGATGAAGTGCACGGTGCTGCGGGGATAGGTCGCCTGGGGCCGGTTGGAATGCCAGTAGTCGCCGACCTCGTACAGCGCCGACAGAGGGTCGGTCGCCGACCACGGATCGGCCGGCGTGGACCAGAGGGACATCGACGGGATCGAGATCGTGGTGTTGATGTCGCGCAGGTAGATCGCCGACGCGGTCGCGACGAGAGACGCGAGGTACGACGAGAGCGTCACGGACGAGCCGAACAGCTGGTACAGCTCGTAGTCGGTCTCGAGGGCGACCTTCACGTCGAACGTCGTGGAGGAGAGCGGGGCGGCCTGCCCCGACGCTCCGCCCGACGCCGCGGCCCGGGCGAGCCCTGCCGGGACGGCATCGTTGCCGCAACGAAACCCGCCGCCTGCCCCCGAGCCGTCCGCTCCGAGGCGCGCCAGGACGATCGGTCCCGAGGAGCTGGACGCGTCGAGGGGCGACTCCTTCCGGGGCCCCACCGTGAACACCGCGCCGCGGGTCGCGACGAGACCGCGCAGGGTGTCGGGGCCCGCGGTCAGCACCACGATGGAATCGGGATCGCCCGCGACGGAGCCGCGGAAGTACCGGTCGTCCGGCAGCGGTACGAGCCGCACGCTGCCGCCCGCGCCGTGCTCCTCGATGCGGGCGCCCGGGGAGAACACCTCGAAGCGCGTCAGCTCCAGGCGGAGCGGCGTGCCGTCCTCCAGGGAGAGCCCTCCGGCGACGAGCCGCGCCCCGGGCTGGGCGGCGCGGAGCTGACTCCCGAGCATCGGGTCGACGGGCGTGTCGGCAAGGGAGGAGCCGGCCCGGATCAGCAACGCCGCGCAGGCGAGGCGAGCGAGCCGGAGCAGCGGGCTCCGCCGGCCGGGGAAGAGGGCAGCCTGCGGCGGTCTCATCGTCGACTGGGAGTGAATCGGCCTAACCGGAGAGCTCGACGTCACGGGTCCCTCCTACCGGAAATACCCGGTCACGTCGACGATGACGTGCACGGTCCCCCCGGCGTCGTTGTGGACCGTGACGGCGCCGCCGCCGAGCGAGAGGATGGCGTTGTTCGCGCGGGTCTGCCCCGCCCCGAAGTTGATGGTGCTCGTTCCGGGAAGGGGTGAACCGGCCGGGTAGAGCCGCAGGTCTCCGGCGGCAGACGGCTGCGTGACCGTGACGTTCAGCGCGGCGGAGACGGCGTCGGGCGGAACGCCGCAGACGCCGGCCAGGGCGAACGTCCTGTCCCCGCCGGCCACGAGCGCGGGACCGCCCCATGGGCCGGCCGGATTGCGCGTGTCGACGGCCCGGCACGGCGTCACGCTGTGGAAGCCGAGGCCGGACGACGGGCCCGGGGCGGTCGGGGTGCGGGTCGGCGTGACGGTGGGGGTCGCGGTCCGGGTGGTCGTCGGGGTCCTCGTCGGCGTGAACGTGGGCCCCGGAATCGTCGGCGTACGGGTGGGCGTCACCGTCGCGGTAGGTGTCACCGTCGCGGTCGCGGTCGGCGTGGCCGTCGCGGTCCGGGTCGGTGTCCGCGTCGGTGTGAACGTGGGCCCCGGGATGGTCGGCGTACGGGTCGGCGTCGCCGTCGCGGTCGGCGTCACCGTCGGCGTGCGCGTCGGCGTGCGCGTGGGTGTGCGGGTCGGCGTCGCCGTCGAGACCGGCGTCCGCGTCGGCGTTGCGGTCCCCGTCACCGTAGGGGTCCTGGTCGGTGTCGCGGTCGCGGTGCGCGTCGGAGTCACGGTCGGGGTCCGCGTCGGCGTGCGGGTCGGGGTGAAGGTCGGGGTCGGGGTCGGCGTGCCGGTGACGGTCCCGAGACAGGCGCCGATCCCCTCCACGTACGTCCTCATCTTCACGAGGACCGCGTTGCTCGGCTCGGCGGTCCGCCCGAACACCAGGTCGAGGTTCGAGTAGCCGCCCGGGAGGAGGTGGCAGTAGCTCATGATCGTCCCGTTCTCCGGCGGGACGCTCGTGGCGCCGCTGTAGCAGCCGCTGGCGCCGGAGTAGCAATGGTCGACCGGCGGACTGTAGCAGTGGGTGTGCGGGGAGCTGAAGTTGTGCCCGACCTCGTGGGTGAAGCAGAAGATGTCCCAGTAGAGGCTCGGGTTGCTCGTGGAGAACGAGCCGTTCAGGCTGGCGCTGACGCCGTAGCCGCCCCCGTAGTGCCCGTCCGCCTGGCTCGACCCGCAGCTCCCGCCGGAGCAGAGGAAATCCCCCGAGCAGAGGACGCCGATCCAGGCGATGCCTCCTCCCATGTTCTTCTTGCTGAGCATGTGAGTGGTCGTCCGGACGGCTCCGAGGTGGTTCGCGTGCCAGTAGTCCCCGAGCTCGTAGAGGGCGGCCGCGGTGGTCGTCTGGGTCCACGGGTCGGCCGCGCTCGACCACGTGGACGTGGACGCGATCGTGAGCTGGACGTTGACGTCGCGCAGGTAGATGGCCGAGGCGGCCGCCACGAGGTCCCCCATGTAGGTGACGAGAGCAGCGGACGAGCCGAAGAACTGGTACATCTCGAAGTCGCTCTCGAGGGCCACGCTCACGACGTACGTCGTGGTGGACGCCGGAGCCAACGGCGACGAGAACGGCTTCCGCACGGCCCCGGCCGGGGGCGTCAGCCCCTCGCTGCCGCAGCGGAAGAGCGAGGCCGGCACCTGGGAAGGGTCGACGACCGACGCCATCGCGCGGCCCGGGCTCGCGGAACGGTAGGCATCGGCCTCGGGGGCGATCGAGTGCATCACGCCGCGGCTCGCCACGAAGCCGCGGAGGGTGCGCCCCGTCGCCAGGAAGACGAGGGACTCCGGGTCTCCGGCCACCCGTCCGCGGAAGTACCGGTCCGCGGGAGCCGCCAGCGTCCGGACCGCCCCGCCCGCTCCATGCTCCGTGAGCACGGCTCCTGGCGCGAACACCTCGAAGCGCGTCAGCTCGAGGTCGACCACCGTGCCGTCCGCGAGCGCGACCCGCTCGATCGTGAGCCGCCCGCCGGGGGGCGTGAGAGCGAGCCGCCCGTCCAGGTCGGCGCGCATCGGCACCGCGGCCCGAGCCGACACCGGCAGCGCCAGGAGGCAGGAAACGACCGCGACGCCGGAGAGCCTCATCGAACCTCGGTGGGCCGGACGAGGCGAGTCTATTCTGGAACCGTTCTCAGCGGCTCCGCTTCTTGACGAGCTGCTTGATCTCGTTGTTCCCGATCGGCGAGGACGCCGCGATGATCAGCGCGGCGTTGCCGGAGCCGATCTCCGGGATCGCCACCGTGGCCTTCACGAGCCCGTCGGTGCCGGTGACGCCGCGGAACAGGATCTGGGGCGGGCCGAGCGTGGAGACGACGCGGATCGAGACGTGGACTCCAGCGAGCGGCTTCTCGGTCAGCGAGGTGACCGCGCGCACCTGGATGGAGACCGACTCCCCGGACAGGATGTCCCCGCCGGTCACGATCGACAGCTCGAGGTGCTCCGAGGCGGCCTCCGAGGCGAGGTAGTCGATGATGACCTGGTCGAGCGAGCGCTCCCCGGGCGATCCGACGCCCGACGCGGTACGGCCCGGCGACGGCCCCGGCGTGGTGGTGCGCTTCAAGGCGCTCGGGATGGGCGGCGGCTGGAACGTGGGCGGCCCGGGGCGCGGCGTCCGGGTCGGTCCGGGGTCGAGGCGCAGGGCCGGCAGCGGCCCGCTCTTGGACGAGAGGATGGCCGCGGCGGCG
>CAYLNK010000108.1:0-18513 GCA_964384675.1 uncultured Holophagales bacterium
CGCCGCGGAGAACGTCATGGTGGGCCGGCACCGGCATGAGGCGCGGGGGGTGCGTCGTCCTTGGGAGCGATGGTGATCACGCTCATCATGGAGAGGGTGAAGATGACGATGCCGAGGATGATGCGGTACCAGCCGAATGGGGCGAGGCCGTGCTTGTTGAGGAAACCGACGAGCCACTTGACGGCGAGCGCGGCGGAGACGGCGAGGGAGCGGGCGAGGCGGGGCCGCGTGGCCGGCTCGTGCTAGTGGGCGGCGTCCGTGAGGCCCGTGTGGCGCTCGAGCCGGTCCACGCGCCGGCGGAGCTCCTCGGTGGTCTCGCGGTGCTCGGCACGCCAATCCCGGATCAGGATCGTCTCGTCCTTCATGGTGCCTGCCAGATCGGTGGTGGCTGTCGCGAGGCGCATCCCGGACTCGACGATGCGGTGAGAGAGCTCCTCCCGGAGCTCCACGACCTCGCCCGCAAGGGCGTCGACCCGCGTGTTGGTGGAGTCGATCCGGGTGTTGGTGGAGTCGATCCGGGTGTTGGTGGAGTCGATCCGCGCGCCGAGCTCGTCTCGGGTCGCCTTCAGCTCACGCTCGAGGCTCGCCTTCACCGCCTTCATCTCGTTCCAGATGCCGCGGAGCAGGTCGGTGGTCTCGGGGTCACCCATGCGGTCGATCTTAGTCCCGCGGACGCCGGGTGAGCACGATGCCGAGGCGGTCCATCCGCCGGTAGAGCGCCTGGCGGCTCCATCCGCGCTCGCCCGCCACGCGCGAGACGCTGCCGGCGTGCTTGACGAGGAGCGCCTCGAGCGCGCCTCGCTCCGCCTCCTCCTCGACGGTGAGCGCCGGGCGCGAGGCCGGCGGCGCCGGCTGTTCGCTCCCGGGCGCCAGGCCGAGGTCGGCCGGCGTGATCACGTGGCCGGTCGCGACGAGCGCCGCCCGCTGCATCACGTTGTGAAGCTCCCTCACGTTCCCCGGCCACGGGTGGACGAGCAGGGCGTGGCGCGCGGCCGGCCCCAGCGCGAGGCGCGAGCCATCGGCGCGAGGCGGCGTCTCGGCGAGGAAGCTCTCCGCGAGAGGAAGGACGTCCTCGGGCCGTTCGCAGAGGCCCGGCACCCTCAGCTCGACGACGTTGAGCCGGAAGTAGAGGTCCTCCCGGAAGCGGCCCGCGGCGATCTCGGCCTTGAGGTCCAGGTTGGTCGCGCAGATCAGCCGGACGTCGGCCCGGAGCGTCTCGCTCGAGCCGAGACGCGAGAACTCGCCGCTCTGGAGGACGCGCAGGAGCCGCACCTGTCCCTGCGGCGAGACGGTGCCGATCTCGTCCAGGAAGAGCGTGCCTCCGTCCGCGGCCTCGAAGCGCCCGATCCGCCTCCTCGTGGCGCCGGTGAACGCGCCGGCCTCCGCCCCGAAGAGCTCGCTCTCGAGGAGCTGGTCGGGGAGCGCCCCCGCGTTCACGCGGACGAACGGCCGTTCCTTCCGGCGCGAGCTCGCCTGCACGATCTCGGCGATCCGCTCCTTGCCGGCGCCGTTCGGTCCGGTGACCAGGATCGGCACGTCGGAGCCGGCGACCTGGAGCGCGAGCGAGACGACGCGGTGCATCGCCGCGCTCTCGTAGACGAGGCCCTGGAGGTCGTATCGCGCGGCGAGCGCCGCCCGGGACTCGGCGTGCAGCTGCCGGAGACGGGCGTTCTCGGCCTGAACGCTCCGGAGGCGCAGCAGGTGCCGCACCGTCGCCAGGAGCTTGTCGTCGTCCCACGGCTTGGCCAGGTAGTCGCTCGCCCCCTCCTTCACGAGCCGGACCGCGTTCTCGAGCGACGTCCAGGCGGTCATGAGGAGTACCGGCAGGTCGGGGTCGAGGCGGCGGAGGGCCCGGAAGAGCTCCACACCCTCCTCGCCGCCCGTGGCGCTCGGGCGGAAGTTCATGTCCTGGACCACGACGCCGATGCCTCCGGCGCGGACGAGGCGGAGCGCCTCCTCCGGCGAGCGGGCGGCGACGGACGGGATCTCGTGGACGTCGAAGAGGACCGCGAGCGCCTGCGCCACCGGCGCCTGGTCCTCGACGATCAGGACCTTCATTCCCTACACATTACACATTGCGGGTGGCGATGGCGGGCGCCACTCTCGAGCCGCGGAGCGCCGGGAGGAGCGTGGAGAGGAGGCCCGCCCCCCACAGGAGCAGGACCCCGAACGCCACGAGCGAGAGCTCGAGCTTCTTCCCCCCGGCGTTCGCCACGAGCGCCACGTTGAGCCCGTACGCGAGGAAGACGCCCAGCGAGAGGCCGAACGTGGTGACCAGCCAGTTCTCCACCAGGAAGTAGCGGAGGATGTCCTCCTTCTGCGCGCCGAGGGCGCGGCGCGTCCCGATCTGGCGGGTCCTCTCGGCGACCGAGAACGACGTGAGGCCGACGATGCCGATCGAGGTCACGAAGACGAGCAGGACGATGATCGTCGAGAGGACCTTGACCATCAGCGTGGACGTCCCCTGGTAGTTCGACTTGATGTCGGTGAGCGGCGTGATCCGCAGGTTCCGGCCCGGGTTGACCTCCAGCAGCTTCTTCTCGATCTGCGCGAGCACCGCGGCCTTGCGTCCCGGCTCGGCCCTCACCAGGAAGCCGGCGCCCCGCTCGTAGCTCCGGCTCCAGCTCGGGAAGAAGACGCCGTACTCGTGGATGGGCCAGCCGTAGGGGTTGTAGAAGGCGTCGATCACGCCGACGATGGTGTAGAGGTCGCCGTCGTTGTCCTCGATCTGCCGTCCCAGGAGGGGCCCCTCCGGGAAGACGAGCCGGCCGTACGCCTGGGTGATGAGGATCGGCTGGACGAACTTCTCCTTGGGCTTGCCGTCCTCGCCCTTGTCACGGTCCGGAGACAGGTTCCGGAGACGGAGCGTCTCGGCGTCCACCTCGTCCTGGGTGAACCCCTTTCCCTCCACGATCCGGTTGCCGAGAGTGGCGGTCGTCGCGTCGTCGGTGTTGTAGATCTGGCTGCGCGAGTACGGTCCGGTCGAGCCCGCGGCCCGGAACTCGCTGGAGCTGCCCCCTCCCTGCCACGGCAGGAAGCGGGTGTTCGACGCCGCCCTCACGCCGGGCATCGTCCGCAGCGCGGCCAGGTCCTGGCGGACCGACTGGTCCTGGGGGCCGTCCCCCTTGAGGACCGGGTCGAAGGGAGTCGATCGGACCGAGATCAGGTTCTCGTCGTCGAAGCCGGAGCTGCGCGAAAGCTCCTTGCGGGCGTCCCGGATCATGCTGACGCAGTTCGTCACGATCGCCAGCGTCAGGGCGATCTCGATCGCGATCAGCCCGAAGCGCACCTTGTTGCGGGACATCGCGCGGAGGATCGGTCCGAGGTCCATCGTCGTCTCCTTCGGTGCTTCGGCTACTGGAACTTGAGGTGGAGAGCGGGCGGGATCTTGCAGATGCGCCAGGCGGGGTAGGCGCCGGCGATCAGGCCGGCCAGGAGCGAGAGGCCGGTCGCCAACGCCACCATCGGCAGGTCGAGGCCGAAGAGGTCGCCGCGTCCCGACTGCGTCTTCATGAAGGCGTTGAGCGCCGCCAGGCCGCCGAGGGAGAGGACGACGCCGACGGCTCCGCCCAGGAGGCCGATCAGCTCGCACTCCACCAGGTGCTGGAGGAAGACGTCGAAGCGGCTGGCGCCGAGCGCGCGCCGCACCCCCACCTCGGGGGCGCGGGCCAGGAACTTCCCGAGCAGGATCCCGATCAGGTTGACCGCGCAGACCGCGAGGAACAGGAGCGACACGACGAGCAGCAGCGTCGTCTGCTTCGGCACGACCTTCTCGATCGCCAGCATCTCCATCACGTCGTTCACGTGGTTGTTGAGGGGGCGCCCGAAGCGTCCGAGCTTCTTCTGCTCCAGCGCGTAGGCGTTCAGGAAATCGAGGTACGCCTGCCGCGCCTTCTGGTCCGGGAGCTCGACCCACATCTGGAGCCAGACGACCTCGGAGCCGAGGAAGCCCTCGAAGCCGCCGCCCGAGGAGGGGCCCCAGCCGTCGGAGTTGCCGCCGGTGCCGAGCCTCATCGGGCGAAGGTGGTTGAAGGGCATGAAGAGGTTCTCGGGCGGGGCGGTGGTGTTCTGGGTCAGGTCGTAGAACTTGACCGAGGGCCGCCAGCCGTCGAGGACGCCGATCACCTTGAACTCCCGGTCCTCGATCCGCACCGACTTGCCGACGCTGTTGGCGCCGCCGAAGAGCTTGGCGTTCATCTCGTCGGACAGCACGACGACCGCCTCCGGCCCCTCGTCCGCCTTCCGGTCCCAGCCGCCGCCGTACCGGAACGGCACGTCGAACATCGGGAAGAAGTCGGAGAAGCAGAGGCGGATCTGCTCCTTGAACGGCCGGCCCACCTTCGGGTCGGGATAGACGTAGAGGCTCGACTTGAACATCCCGCTCTGCCGCGCCGGGATCGACGACTTCATGATCCCCTGCATGTCGCGGTAGGTGATCTGGGACGGCAGCCCGCTGTCGTGCGGGTGGGCCGCCTTGGGGTCCCAGGCGTCGAGCCGCACCTGGAAGAGGCGCGAGCTCTTCGCCGGGATCGGGTTCCGGGCGAAGGAATGGCGGACCGTGGCGAACGTGGTGGAGACGCCGATCCCGAGCGCGATGGCGCCCACGACGAGGAGCGAGAGGGCCGGGTTCCGCCTCAGGCTCTTCCAGGCGATGAAGACGTTGTGGAACAGCATGGTGCGCTCCGCCTAGCTGAGGACGGCGGCGAGGCTCGGGACGTCGCGCTCCGGCATCGAGTCGACGAGGTGCAGGTCGACGACCTTCCCGTCCATCAGGTGGACGCGCCTCGCGGCCCGCTGCGCGCACTCGGGCGTGTGGGTCACCATGACGATGGTGGTGCCCGCCTCGTTGATCTTCTCGAGGAGGTCCATCACCTCGCGCGACATCATCGTGTCGAGGTTCCCGGTCGGCTCGTCGGCCAGGATGAACTTCGGGTCGCCCGCCAGGACCCGCGCGATCGCCACCCGCTGCTGCTGCCCGCCCGAGAGCTGCGAGGGGAGGTGGCGGAGGCGCGCGGTGAGCCCCACCTGCTCGACGGCCCGCTCGATCCGCTCCTTCCGCTCGCGGGCCGGCAGCCGCCGGTAGCGGAGCGGCACGTCGACGTTGTCGAAGACGTCGAGGTCGGGGATCAGGTTGAAGCTCTGGAAGACGAAGCCGATCTTCTCGTTCCGGATCCGCGACATCTCCCGGTCGGAGAGCCTGCTCACGTCCTGCCCGTCCAGGGTGTACGTGCCGCCCTCGAAGGTGTCGAGGAGGCCGGCCACGTTCAGGAACGTCGTCTTGCCGGAGCCGGAGCGGCCCATCACCGCGACGAACTCGCCGGCGGCGACCTCCACCGAGAAGTCGTGGAGCGCGTGGGTCTCGACCAGGTCGGTCCGGTAGATCTTCCGGATGTTCCGCATCGACAGCATGTCGGTCTCCTTGTCCTTACCTTCGAAGGAGGACGCTCTTGGCGCCCAGGAAGTCGGTCGTGTCGGAGAGGACGATCTCGTCGCCCTCGGAAAGGCCGCTGGTCACCTCGACCTCGCTCACGCTGACCGCCCCGACGGCGATCGGGCGGAGCGTCGCGACCCCGTTGACGACGACGTACGCCTGGCGTCCGCCGCCGACCTCGAGGAACGGTCCGCGCGGCACCTTCAGGACGTCGGGACGGGACTCGAAGACGAGCCGGGTGGTGACGCGCTGGCTCTGGCGGAGCCCCTTCGGCGCCTCGCCGTCGAACGCCACCGTCCCCTTCACCTGGCTGTCCTTCACCTCGGGGGAGAGCGCGGTGACGTGGGCCGGCAGCTCCCTGCCCTCGTACACGACGACCGCGGGCGTGCCGGGTCCGAGCCCCGTGGCCTCGTTCTCGGCGACCCGGATCTCCACCTCGAACGCGGAGAGGTTGACCACCGTGACGATGGGGCGGTTCGCGCCGATCGCCTCCCGGTCCTGGACGTCGACCGAGGCGACCATCCCGTCGAACGGCGAGCGAATCTCCAGCTCGTCGACCTGGCGCTGGAGCTCCGTGACCACCGACTGCTGGCGGCCCGCGGAGATCTCCCGGTCCTTCAGGTCGAACGCGGCCGTCTCGTCCTCGAGCTTGGCGGTCTCGCGGGCGTTCTTCAGCTCGAGCGTGGCGACCTGGAGGTCGTCCTTGGCCTTCTCGAAGTCGGTCTTGTTGAGGAGGCCCTCGTCGAACGTGCGCTGGGCGCGCTCGAGGAGGCGCCGGGCGGCCTGGAGCTTCACCTCCAGGAGATCCACGTTCTGGGCGTTCCTCAGGGCGGTCTGGCGCGCCGTGATCCGCTGCCGGGAGAGAGACGAGTCGAGGGAGGCGAGCGTCGCCCTCTCCTGCTGGAGCCGGCTGCGCAGCTCGGGGCTGACGACGCGGGCGAGCGCCTCGCCCTTCTTCACGGCCGCGCCGGCCTTCACCTTCAGCTCGACGATCCCGGCGGCCGGGCTGTACAGCGTGGGATGGAGCGAGGCGACGACCTGGCCCTGCGCCGAGACGTCGCGGACCAGCTCCCCGCGGGTCACCTTCCCGTAGCGCAGGCGCTCCGCGTCCACCGAGCGGTCGGCCCGAGACCAGCGGCGGGCCGTCGGGAGCGCGAGGAGGAGCGCGCCGACGCCCAGGACGCCGAGCCCGGCCAGGACCAGGGTGCGGCGGGAGACGCCCGCCGGCTTCTCGACCGGCTTGTCCATGGTGGAGGTGCTGGGGATCATGCCGCGGCCCTTTGCAGATCGCGTGCCGCGGCGACGATCGGCCGGCGAGCCGGCCAGGAGGCGGGGATCCTGCTCCGGGCGTGGGCAGACCCGGACAGATGTCCGGGTCCGGCGGGCGGACAGGTGTCCGGTGTCCGGCTATCCTCGAGAGCGATGGGGTGGCGGCGCGGGGACGAGGAGCAGGATCTCGGGCTCGGCGCCGTGGTGGCGCAGCGGAGCCGGGAGCGCTTCCTCAACCGGGACGGGAGCTTCAACGTCGTCAGGCGCGGCCTGCCGTTCCTCGAGTCCCTGAGCCCGTACCACGTGCTCCTGACGATGTCGTGGACGCGGTTCCACGCCGTTCTCGTCAGCTCGTACCTCGTCGCCAACGGGCTCTTCGCGCTCGCGTTCCTGGCCTGCGGCCCGGCGGCGCTCAAGAGCGACGGCGACCTGGGCGGCGGCTTCGCGCGGGCGTTCTTCTTCAGCGTCGAGACGTTCTCCACGATCGGCTACGGGAACATCACACCGGTCGGTGTGGCGGCGAACGCCGTGATGACGACGGAGGCGCTCCTCGGCCTCCTCTGGGTGGCGATGGCGACGGGTCTCCTGTTCGCCCGGTTCTCCCGTCCCACGGCCAGGATCCTGTTCAGCCGGAACGCCGTGGTGGCGCCGTATCGCGGCATCACCGGCCTGATGTTCCGCGTGGCGAACGGCCGCACCAACCAGCTGATCGACGTCCAGGCCAGGGTGATGCTGGGCCGCTTCGTGACCGAGCACGGACGGAAGGTGCGGAAGTTCGAGAACCTGACCCTGGAGCGGTCCGAGGTGATGTTCTTCCCGCTCAGCTGGACGGTGGTCCACCCGGTCGACGAGACCAGCCCGCTCTGGGGCCTGGACGCGGACGGGCTGCGGGCCGCGGACGCCGAGGTCCTGATCCTCCTCTCGGGGATCGACGAGACGTTCTCTCAGACCGTCCACGCCCGCACGTCGTACAAGCCGGAGGAGATCGTCTGGAACTCCCGGTTCGTGGGGATCTTCGACTCCCCGAGCGAGGGCGAGCCCCTGGCGATCGACCTTCACCGGCTGAGCGAGATCGAGCCCGCCGGCTGAGGCCCCTCGCCCCGGGGTCCCGTCGGGCTCCCGAACGGCCCCGGCCGGACGCCTTGCGACCGCCGTGAAGATGGCCGATCCTGTCCGATGGGCATGAGCCCGCGGAGGGGCGTCATGAGGATTCGGTTTCCCTTCTTCGTGGTGGTGCTGGCCCTGGCGTGCACCGGCGGGCGGAGCGACGCCGCCGATGGCCCGCGCCGTCCCGTCCACACCTTCTCGATCGTGGCGCGCGACGCCGCGACGGGACAGATGGGCGTCGCCGTGCAGTCGCACTGGTTCTCGGTCGGCAGCGTCGTGCCGTGGGCCGAGGCCGGCGTCGGGGCCGTCGCCACGCAGTCGTTCGTCGACCCGACGTACGGCAAGCTCGGCCTGGAGCTGATGCGGGCGGGCCGCACGGCGCCCGAGACGCTGGCCGGCCTCCTCGCCGCGGACGCCGGGAAGGCGGTGCGGCAGGTCGCGATGATCGACGTGGCCGGACGGGTCGCGGCCCACACCGGCGAGAGCTGCATCCAGGCGGCCGGGCACGTCGTGGGCACGCAGTATTCGGTGCAGGCGAACCTGATGGGCCAGGACACGGTCTGGCCCGCCATGTCGAAGGCGTTCGAGACGGCGGCCGGCGACCTCGCCGACCGGATGCTCGCCGCCCTCGACGCCGCGCAGGCGGCCGGGGGCGACATCCGCGGCAAGCAGTCGGCCGCGCTGGTCGTGGTCGCCGGCACGCCGACCGGCAAGGCCTGGGTCGACCGGGTCTTCGACCTCCGGGTCGACGACGCCGCGGACCCGCTCGCCGAGCTGCGCCGGCTGGTCACGCTGCAGCGCGCCTACAACCACATGAACGCCGGCGACCTCGCCGTGGAGAAGAAGGACAACGAGGGGGCGCTGCGCGAGTACAAGGCCGCCGAGGCCCTGGTCCCTTCGAGCGCGGAGATGGCGTACTGGCACGCCGTGGCCCTCGTGAACATGGGGCGCGTCGACGAATCGCTGCCGGTCTTCTCGCGGGCCTTCGCCCGGGACCGGAGCTGGATCACCCTCACCCCGCGCCTCCCGAAGGCCGGCCTCCTCCCCGACGACGCGAAGCTGATCGCCCGGATCGTCGGGGTGGGGGGGAGCGTCTCCAACGCGCCACCCCCGAAGTCGGGGAGAAGGTAAGCCCCGTGCTCCACGTCACCAACGGCGACGCGGCGGCCTCTCGGCTGCGCGACGCCGGGCTCCCGGGCGACGTGGTGCCGTGGCGCGACGTGCTGCACGAGGGGCCGGTGCCGGAGGGGCTGACGCCGGTCGAGCTGCGCGCCGTGCGGGCCCGCTTCCTCTCGTCGATGGGCTGGGGGAGCGTTGCCGGGATCGAGGAGGAGATGGCGCAGCGGGACGCGGCGGTCGCGGCGGCAGAGCGCCACGAGGAGGTCGTCCTCTGGTTCGAGCACGACCTCTACGACCAGCTCCAGCTCCTCCAGGTGCTCGACGCCCTGGGCCCCGCCCCGCCGACCCGGCTGACCCTGATCTGCCGGGCCGAGTACCTCGGCTCGGTGACCGCGGCCCGGGCCCTGGAGCTCCACGCCACGCGGGCCGAGGTGACGCCCGCGATGCTGAGCCTCGCGGGCCTCGCCTGGTCGGCGTTCCGGGCGCCCGACCCCGCGGCGCTGGAGTCGGTCCTCATGGGAGACACGGCGACGTTGCCGTTCCTCGCCGCGTCGCTCCGGCGCCACCTCGAGGAGCTGCCGTCCGTGCTGAACGGGCTCTCCCGTTCCGAGGCCCAGATCCTCGACGTGGTGGCGCAGGGCCGTCGCCGGCTGGCCGAGGTGTTCGTCGCGGCGCACCACGAGCGGGAGTCCCCGGTCTTCCTCGGCGACACCGTCTTCCTGACCTATCTCGCGCGCCTCTCCGACGTCGATCGGCCGCTGGTGACGTTCGACGACGGGGAGCGGATCGCTCTGCCGGTGCCGCGGGAGGCTCTGGAACGACGTGCCGCGGTCACCGACACCGGGGAAGCCGTCCTCGCCGGCTGGGAGGACGCCGTGCGGCTGAACGGCGTCGACAGGTGGCTGGGTGGTCTCCACCTGGAAGGGAGGGCCGTGCCGTACCGCTGGGACGCGGCGGCGGGAGCGGTCCTCAGGACCTGAGGCCGTTGCCGTCCGCTACTTCTTCCAGATGTCGAACGAGATCTTGAAGGTCTTGACCGTCTTGTAGTGCCGGGTCTTCATCTTCACGAACATCTTGTTCGTGTCCTCGATCTTCCCCTTGTCGAGCGTGGCCGTACGGTCGTTCTCACCCAGCTTGTCTCCGTCGGGGCCGGGGATCGTCACCAGGTACTTGCACTTGTAGTCGTGGCTGTCGTCCCGGTTCGAGTAGGTGAACTCGACGACCATGGTGTGGGTGTCGTTGAGGTCCTTCTCGGCCTTCTCGAAGTCGTCGCCGTCGGGCCAGTTGCGGATCCGCACGGACTCGATCGTCACGTCGCCGTGCTTGATCCCGATCTTGATGTCCTTGTCGCCCACGAACGGGAAGCTCTTCTCGACGGTCTTGTGCTCGTCCGCCGCGAGCGGAGCGGCCATGAGGAGGGCCAGGAGGGACGCGGAGAGGAGGTGTGCTCTCATGAGCCGGATTCTACGGAAGAGAGCCGCTCGTAGAGGGTGAGGAGCGCTTGAGTCCCGTCCTCGGCCCGGCCCTGCGCCTCGAGGGCCGACAGGAGCTGATGGACCAGCGCGACCCCGGGAAGGGGCGAGCCCTGCTGCCGCGCGGCCGCCAGCACGATGGCCAGGTCCTTCTGCTGGTGGCGGATCGCGAAGGCGGGCTTGAAGTCGCGCTGGAGCATCTTCTTCCCCAGCACCTCGAGCGCCCACGACGTGGCGGCTCCGGCCGTCAGCGCCTCGTGGAGCGCCTCGAGCGGAAGGCCGGCCCTCGCCGCGAAGGCGAGCCCTTCCGAGACGGCCATCAGGTTTCCCGCCACGATCACCTGGTTCGCGGCCTTGCCGAGCTGGCCCGATCCGGACGGTCCGAGGAGGGTGATCCGCTTTCCCATCGCCGAGAGGACGGGGCGCGCCCGCTCGACCGCCTCGGGCTCGCCTCCGACGAAGAACGTGAGCGTCCCCTCGGCCGCGCCCTTCTGTCCGCCCGAGACCGGGGCGTCCAGGAACGAGATGCCGCGAGCGGCGAGGCGCTCGGCGATCGAGCGCGCGGCGGCCGGCGCGATCGTGGAGCAGTCGACGGCGACCAGGCCCGGCGCGGCGCCGGAGGCGGTGCCGTCGGGGCCCAGGTGGACCGACTCCACCTCCGGGGAGTCGGGCACGCACGAGACGAGGACGTCGCACCGCTCGGCGACGGAGCGGGCGTTCGGGAACGCGGCGACGTCGTGCCCGGCGGCGGTGAGCTCGTCGGCCAGGGCGACGGCTTTGACGGCCGTGCGCGAGGTGAGGGCGAGCGGGAAGCCCGCCCGCGCGAGGTTGCGGGCCATCCCGAGGCCCATCGTGCCGAGGCCCACGAGCCCGGCGCGGAGCGGACGTGTTTCGTTCATGCCGGCGAGTCTCTCAGGAAACTTTCGGTGCGCGCGAGGCGGCGTTCGGGTGAGAATTCCTCTCACGAGATGAACGGGACGCTGCGGACGGGACTGGCCCTCCTCGCTGCCGTCGCGCTGGCCGCCGTCGCTCTCTCGTTCCTGCCGATCGGCCGGGCCCTCCGCTACGCCACGTACTACGCGTCGGACGGCCCGGGCGCCCTCCTCGTGGTGCCGGTCGCCGTCGTCGCGGCCCTCCTCCACGAGCGGGTCGTCCGCGGTCTCCTCTACGACGGGCTTCGGCGGCGCCTGGAGCCCGGCCTCGGGGCCCCCGCGGTGGCCGTGGCCGGCGCCCTCTTTCCGGCGGCGCTGCGGCTCTGGCTCGTGCCGCGGCCGCCGGCGCCGCTCGTCGTCCTGGCGCTCCTCGCCTACCTCGTCGAGATGCTCCTCGGGCTCGGACTCGCCTGGCTCGCGCTCGGGGCGGGCTCCACGGCGCCGGGCGCGCTGGCGATGGCGGCGATCTGGTCGGTCCGCCTGCTGGTGACCGTCCGGTTCCACGGGGGCGTGGTGCCGCTCCTCGAGGTCCTCGCCGCGGGCCTCTCGGCGCTCGCGGTCGCGCTCGTCCTCGTCCGTCCGCTCGCGCCGCACCGGGATGCGGTCATGGGGGTCGCATGAAGATCGACGCTCACGTCTCCGCCGCCGAGCAGCTCGACCTCTTCGCCGCGCCGCCGCCGGAGCCGGCGCGCCTCCGGGCCGAAGGTGCGGAGCTGCAGAGCCGGTACGACGAGCTCGCGGTCCGCTGGGGCCTGCCGGCGGCCCGGGTCGTGCTGAGCCGGCGCCGCGCGACGGGTGGCGTCATCCAGTACGGCCCGCCGCACACGATCCGGGTCTCCGCGCACATGTCGCCGGAGGACCGCGTCCAGACGCTGCTCCACGAGGTGGCCCACGCCATCTGTCACGCCCGGTACGGGCCGGAGGAGGGGCACTCCCGCCGGTTCTGGACGATCGCGCGCCAGCTCGGGGTGGCGCGCCGGAGCGCGCCCGAGACCGACCGCCTCCGCGAGATCCGGCAGGCGAACGCGCGCTATGCGTACCGGTGCCCCGGCTGCCTGAACGAGTGGACCCGGAAGACGGCCTTCGGGCGGGCGCGCCTCTGTGCGGCCTGCGACCGTGCCGGGCGGCCCGCGCGGCTCGTCCTGGTGAGGCGTCCGCGACGGAAGGGCCCTTGAGCCGCGAGAGTTGAGCGCGCCGCTCCCGGGGCGAGCCCGAAGGCCTCTCGTGGCGGCCGTGGTCGTCGCGGCGATCAGCCTCGTGGGGCTCGTCCTGGTGGAGGGGCTCGCGAGCTGGCTTCTCGCGCTCGGCGGGATGGTGGTCGGCGACCCGCTGTCGGAGCGGCGGCACACGCACTACGACGCGGAGCTCGGCTGGGCGCACGTCCCCGGCCTGCGCCTCGCGGACGCCTACGGCCCCGGCACGCCGCTCACGATCGACGCGCGCGGCTTCCGCGGGACGGCGGAGGTGACGGACCGCGTGCCGGACGGGGTGGTGCGCGTGGTCTGCCTGGGGGACTCCTTCACGATGGGGTACGGCGTCGGCGACGCCGACACGTGGCCCGCGCGGCTCGAGCGGCAAGCTCCCGGCCTTCAGGCCGTGAACATGGGGCAGGGGGGCTACGGGCCCGACCAGGAGTACCTCTGGTACCGGCGAGACGCCCGCGGGATCGAGCACCACGCGCTGGTGCTGGCGCTCATCACCAACGACTTCGACCGGCTCCAGTCGAGCGCCTTCCTCGGCGTGCCGAAGCCGGTCCTCGGGCTCGACGGGGAGCGTCTGGTCGTGGCGCGCGCGCCGGCTCGCCGCTCGTCCCTCGCGAGCCTGGTCCGGCGATTCCGCGGCGGGCTCGCCGAGCTCCGGACGGTGCAGCTCCTGTCGGGCGGAGGTGTCGACGGGGCTCCGGCGTCCGGCGCGGAGAAGGACCGTGCGCTCGACGTCCCGGCCGCGCGGCGCGTCTTCGGCGCGATCCTGACGTCGCTCGCCGGCTCGAGCCGGGAGGCTGGCCGCGACTTCCTGGTGGTCTTCGTCCCGACGTACTTCGAGTGCCGGGCGGGGCGGGCGGGCTCATGGCACGCCCTCGCGCTCGAGGAGGCGCGGGCCCGCGCCATCGCCGTCGTCGACCTGGTACCGGACTTCCTCTCGCTCCCGTTCGGCGCGCTCGCGCCGCTCTACCTCGACGAGCCGTTCCACCACCTGAGCCCGGCCGGCAACGACCTCGTGGCGCGGCGCGTGTGGCAGACGCTCGCGACGATGCCCACGGTCGGCGCGCGTCGCGGCGTCGCGGCGCCCTGAGCGGCCGGGCTCACGGGTCGACGTCGGCCTGCATCGGCAGGTACGAGCCGTCCCCAGTCCCGAGGCCGGGCGCCGCGCCGTCGTTGACGACGCCGTAGGCGACGAATCCGGGGGCGCCGGAGCGCTGGGTCACGCGTGCGTAGGCGTTCCGGACGGGCGAGTCGACAGGGAGGAGCGCGGCGAGGCTCCACTGGGCGAAGCGTGAGACGGCGCACTCCATGGTCGACGTGAGCGTGCCGGTCTCGCCGTCGAAGAGCTCGATCGTGAACGCCGCGTCGCCGCCCGGGACGGAGATGGCGAGGTTGGAGCGGGTGGTGGCCGCGTCACGCCTGAGGCCGCTCACCCAGGCCGCCCGTCGGGCGGCGCGACGCAGGTCGAGCGCGGGCGCGCCGACGCCGTATCGACCGCCTCCCGGCGCCGCGGTGGTCACGCGGGTCGCGACCGCGGTGCTGACCATCGCGAACGGGTCTAGCGTGAAAGGCCGGACCACGGCGGGCCCGGCCGACGGCGCCCCGCCGGTACGGAACGCGATCCGCCCGTTCGGCACCGAGAAGATCGACTCGTCGCCGACCGTGCCGAGCACCGAGATGCTGAGGGGACCTTGCGCGCCGCCGAGGAGGAGCTCGCCCTGATACGGCTGCTCCCCCAGCACGACGACGGGGACGAGCAGCTCGCGCACCCTCTCCTCCGGAACCGCGCCCAGGTACGTCCCGTCGCCGGTGACCGCGTCGTTCACGACCGCGTAGGCGAACCATGGAGCTTGCCCGCCCACGCGCTCGATCCGTGCCGAGCCCGTCGCCGCCCCCGGCGCGAGGCGTGCCAGGACGCGGTCGACCTGTCGCCACTCGCCGGGGGCCAGCCGCACGTCGATCGGGCCGGCCGTTCCCACCGTCACCCGCAGGGCGATCTCCCCGTCGCCGTCGCGACCGGCATTCACCAGCGCGAGGTTGGTGCGCTCCTCCGGCGTCTCGGCGAGGAACTGCGTAGTCGACTCCGCCGAGAGGAGCTGTCCCGGCGTCAACGTCGGGACGGACACGCCGGCAGCTCCGTCGGGGCGATCCGTCACGACGCGCGCGAGGAGCGCGACGTCGGACGGGGTGTCGAGGCCGTCGACCTCCGCGCGCAGCGTGCCGATCGATTCGCCATCGGCCGGCGCCGGCACCCCGAGCGCCCGGAGGTAGGCCAACGCGTCGGGGAAGACCCTCTGGCGGCGGGCGGCGAGCGTGTCCGTCCCGCCGCCCGAACCCGCTCCGACGGTCGGGCGGTAGCGCCACGTCACCGTGGCGTCGCGCGGACCGTGGTTCGTGAGCACCAGCTCCGTCCGGTAGCGGTCCGTCGAGAGGACGATCGGGAGGAAACGCTCCGTGGTGGTGGAGCTCCGGAGCACCACCAGCTCGCCGGGCGTCGCCACGACGATGTCCGCTCGCCCGTCGCCGTTCGCATCGACCACACCGAGGAGGCGCGCCCCGATGGGGGCGTCGAGCGTGACCGGGGCCGAGAAGGATCCTGCCTCACCGGAAGAGAGAAGCTGGAGCCGGCCGACCTGATCGGTTGCCACGACGTCCGCGCGGCGGTCGCCGTCGACGTCCATCGCGAGGAGCTCGGTCGCCCGTGCGGGCAGCCGACCCGCCGGACCCGGCTCGAGTCCCGCGGGCCCGAGGCGGTATGTCTCCACCTGGGCTCGTCCGGTGAAGAGGTCCCACGAGGCGCCGACGACCACGGGGTTTCCGACACCACCCAGGTTCCCGACCGCGAGCGCGTTCTCCCAGCGCACGTCGTCGATGTGGAGCGGCGTCCGCGGGTGGAAGGCGCCGCGGCCGTCCCCGAGCGCGGTGGCGAGGCTTCGTGGGAATCCCGGGTGCGCGGAGAAGTACGGCTGGACGGCGGCGATGACGTCCAGCTGGCCGTCGCCATCGACGTCGAGGAGCCGGATGGCCGCGACGTCGAGCTGGAGGATGTCGAGCTTCGTCATGGAGAGCACCGCGTGCGTCTTGCCGGAGAGGACCGTGACCTGCGTACCGGCGGCGACGACGTCCATCACCCCATCGCCGTCGAGGTCCGCCAGCGCGAGGTCCAATGCGGTGCCGGGCACCGGCCCGCCGAACACGGCGGCGGCCCGGAATCCGCCGTCCGGATCGCCGGCAAACGGAACGAGGACGCCGCTGCGGTCCTTCCGGACCGCGGCGACGAGGAGGTCCGCGATGCCGTCGCCGTCGAGATCGCCGCTCGCGATCGCGACCGGCGTCGCGCCAGAAGGAAGTCCGTCCACGGAAGCGAAGGCGCCATCGTCGAGCCGCGCGACGGCGACGCCGGTGTACGTCGCGATCGCTACGACCGGGCCGCCCCGAGCGTCGGGGAGGATCGTGGCGATCCCCGGCAGGGCGCCCTCCGGTAGCGGGGAGCGAAGGAGCGGAACGAAGGCGTTCCCGCCGAGCGCCGACACCGCGGGCGGCAGGAGCAGGACGGCGGCGAGGAACGGGCCCGTCGAGGGGCGAGGCATGCCCCTTCTACGGAGCCGCGGGCCTCGGCGTCTCCGGCAGCGGCTTCTCCAGCCGGTAGACGGGCAGGAGGCCAACGGTGTCGTCCCAGTACGGCGTCCGCCTGTAGAAGAAGCGCGCCCGTTCCCCGGGATTCCCCGCGAACGCCGGGTCCTTCAGCTTCTCCTCCCACTCGGCCTTCAGCTTCGGGTCCTTCGCGAGCATCTCCGTGGCGAGCGGGTCGAGGACGCGCAGGTCGATGTACTCCTTCTGCTCGAGCGCGGACGACATCTCCCCCCAAGCGAAGAGGGAGTCGGGGCTCTCCGGCTCGAGGAGGTGCATCGCGATCGTCGCGAGCTCGGTGTCGAGGGGGACGTATAGCGTGCCGGCCGGGACGCTCCGGGTCTCGGTCGAGCGCTCGATCGGCGCCTCGACCTTCACGCGCCCCTGATACGGCGCGGTGCCGAGCTTCGCCTTCCCGGCCCGGTAGACGCCGACCGCGAGCGTCCGCTCGGCGTCGAGCTTCTCGTACCGGATGCCGTGCGCCTCGAGCCGCTCCTCGACGGCGGGCCAGCCGGGCGGCACGAGGTACGCGGCGGGGCGCGGCGCGGTCACCGTGGCCTTCACGTACGGGAAGAACGGCAGCCGGATCGTCACCTTCCGCTGCGGGTCGTAGCGGAGGACCGGCTTGCCGGTGACGGGGGAGACCTCCTCCTTCCAGACGTACGTCGGGAAGTCGATCGGCTCCGGGCGCGACAGGTCGGTCTCCGCGTCGAGCACCACCGGCGTGCCGACCGCCGCGCGACGCAGCTCGGCGCGCCCCTTCTCGCGCGCGGCCAGGAGGGCCTTCGGATCGCCCGCGACGTGCGTCAGGAGCGCCCTGAGGAACACCTCGTTCGACTTGACGCGATCGGCGAACGGCTTGATCGCGTGCGTCTCGACCAGCACGGACGGCACGGCGCGGAGCGGGAAGTAGCCGGTGGCGTAGCGTGGGGCCGACGGACCGGGGTCGATCCCTTTCGTCGGGTCGCGCGGGTCGAGGAAGTCGACGTACGGGCCGGTCTTCCAGCCCATCTCCTCCACCTCGCGGAGGCTCCGCTTCGCGGCCTTGCGCAGCCACTCCGCGAGCGGCGCCGGCAGGAAGGGCTCGCTCGCGCAGGAGATCGTCAGCGTCGCCTGGAAGTCGGCCCCGTCGGTGACGTGGTCGTCGACGAAGAGGTCGGGCTTCCACGCTCTGGCGAGCGAGAGGAGCGCGCGCGTCTCGGGGGCGTCGGCCTTCAGGTAGTCGCGGTTCAGGTCGAGGCCCCGGGCGTTCGTGCGGAAGCCCATGCCGTCGACGGGGCCGTTCTGGTTCGGGCGGTTGTACTTCGAGACCCGCTCGTGGCCGTCGACGTTGTAGATCGGCACCACGACCAGCGTCATCCCCTTCAGGATCTCCGGGCGGTTCTGGAGCGCGAGATCCCGCAGCAGGATGAGGCAGGCGTCGGTGCCGTCCGACTCACCGCCGTGGATGGAGTTCTGGATCAGGACCACGGGCTTGCCGGTCTTCCACGCCTCCTCGGGGGTGAAGGCCTGGTCCGACGACACGATCACGACCGGCATCCGCCGCCCCTGTCCCGAGGTGCCGAAGTAGTCGAGCTTCAGGTACGGCGACGTGCGCACGAGGCGCAGAAGGAACGCGATCGTCTGGTCGTACGACGCGGTCGCCCGGAAACCGTTCAGCTCGACCGGCGAGTAATGGTCGGGAGGGATCGGGGTCTGGGCGGGGGACGGCAGCGCGAGCCCGAAGAGCGCGGTGGCGACGGCGAGGACGGCGGCGGAGGATCGGCGCATCCCCCGAGCGTAGCGTGACCCGATGACGAAAAGGGCCGGCGGTCGCCCGCCAGCCCTCCGTCCGTAAGCGGGATCGATCCGAGCGATCGGATCGATGGTCTCGGTTCCCTACGGGTTGACGTCCAGCTCCATGCGCCCGGCCACGCCCATCGGGTCGAGGCCGAGGAGCCGCGCGTCGACGTGGAGCGGTCCCGCCGCGGCGCCGATCGGCACCTCGACGGCGAGGGGCGCGCGCCCCGTCGCGAGCGGGCTCGTGGCCTCCGCCCAGCCGATTCCCGGGCGGGCGCCGTCGCCCGCCTTCGCGCCGGCCACGATCACGTCGAAGCGGTAGTCGCCCGCCACGTCGACCCGGGCGGCGCCCGTGACGCGGAGGCGCCGGTCGGCGCCCTCGCCGACGACGGTGGCGGTGACGGGGAGGAGGCGCGCCGCGCCGCTCTCGTTCACGAAGCCGGAGGAGCCGGTGCGGGCGAACGCGTTGCCGCGGGTGTCGCGGCCGGCGGCGTCGAAGCGGACGGCCCAGTGGCCGGCGACCGTGCCCGGGTCAGCCACCGTGGCGGCGTAGACGCCGTCGTTCGCGGCGC
>CAYLNK010000109.1:0-18488 GCA_964384675.1 uncultured Holophagales bacterium
GTGACCCATGCCGGGCCACGCCAGAGACCTCGCCTCTTCGCTGCGCTCGAGGCAAGCGGTTACTGCGTGACCCATGCCGGGCCACGCCAGAGACCTCGCCTCTTCGCTGCGCTCGAGGCAAGCGGTTACTGCGTGACCCATGCCGGGCCACGCCAGAGACCTCGCCTCTTCGCTGCGCTCGAGGCAACCGGTTCTGTGAGATCCTCCGCCCCTTCCGCGAGGGGCGGCGAGGGAGAGACACCAGAGTGAAGGTCGCGTTCATCGGAACCCACGGCGTCGGCAAGACCACTCTCTGCTACGACCTGGCGGCCGCGCTGAAAAAGCGCGACGTCGGGGTCGAGCTGGTGCGCGAGGTGGCGCGCGAGTGCCCTCTCCCGATCAACCGCGAGACGACCCTCCGCGCCCAGGCGTGGATCCTCCACACCCAGATCGCCTGGGAGCTGCAGGCCGAGGCGAAGGCCGAGGTGGTGGTCTGCGATCGGGCCATCCTCGACAACTTCTGCTACCTGCGCCGCGCCGCGGGCGATGCGCTGCCGCCCGAGGTGCTACCGCTCGAGGAGCTGGCCCGCCACTGGACGTCGACGTACGACTTCCTCTTCCGCGTCCCCGTCATCGGCGATCCGCGCTTCGACGGGATCCGCGACACCGACCTCGCGTTCCAGCACGAGATCGACGGCCTCATCGTGGCGACTCTCGACGCCTGGGGCATCGGGTGCGTCCCGCTCGACCCGTCGGACCGGGACGGCTGGGCCGCGGTGGTCCTCGACGCGCTCCTTCCCGTGCTGCGTCCCCAGGAGCTGCTCTTCCCCGAGCCGTCCGAGTAGCCCGCGGGTACGATCGTGCGCCATGCGCGCACGACTCACCTTGCCGGCCGCCCTCGTCCTCTTCGTTGCGACGGTCGGCCACGCGGCACCACCCGTCCTCTTCAACCCCGGATTCGAGGAGGTCGCCGGCTCGCTGCCCCGCGGCTGGACGGCCGGCGCCGGCGGCACCGTGCGGCTCGACCGGACGAATCCGCGCGGCGGCGCGGCGAGCGTCCTGCTGGAGGCGACGGCCCCGTCGCGGGTGACGCTCGCCTCCGAGGAGGTCGCCCTCGAGGTGGGGCGTGCCTACCGGCTGACGGCCTTCGTGCGCACCGAGAAGGCGGTCTCCGATCCGCTGGCGCGCTACCCCACGGCCGTTCCGGCGGCGCTCACGATGGCGTCCTTCCCGTTCACGACGCACAGCCCCGCCGTCGGCGCGACCCGCGACTGGACCCGCGTGACGACGGTCTTCGTCGCCACGAAGTCGCGGGACCGGGTGCGCCTCCACCTCGGGCTCAACGGCGAGGCGACGGGGAGGGCGTGGTTCGACGACGTGACGCTGAGCGAGGTCGCCGACATCTCGGAGCTGATCCCAAGGGAGAGCGTGCGGTGGTCGGGCGAGGGGTACCGGTACGACGACCACGGCTGGATCTTCGTGCACGTGGAAGGCGAGCCGTACGAGCGGGGCCGGCAATTCGGCGCCCTGGTGGCGGACGAGCTCGTCGCCTACGCGCGGAAGCTCGGCGTCGTGGAGAACGGCAAGGACCCGACCGCCGGCTGGAACGCGCTGCGCTCCATGGCCGACGTCCTCTTCCTCCGGAAGTTCGACGAGGAGTACCTCGCGGAGATGAAGGGGATCGCGGACGGCGCGGCGAAGGCCGGCGCGAAGCTCGACGACGGCAAGCGGCCGGTCGACCTCCTCGACGTCGTGACCCTGAACTCGTCGGTGGACCTCGACTACGCGAGGAGCGCCATCAGGACGACGCCACACGCGCTCTCCGGTCGGAGCTTCCTTTCCGCGGAGGAGGAGACGAAGGTCCCGGACGGGCGGAACAAGTGCTCGTCGTTCGCGGCGACCGGCCCGGCGACCGCCGACGGCCGCGTCGTCTTCGGCCAGATCTTCATGTGGGCGGGCTACACCGGCGTCCACTTCAACGTGCTCCTCGACGTCGTCCCGACCTCGGGCCACCGTCTCGTCTACCAGACGTTCCCGGGCGGCATCCACTCCGGCACCGACTTCTACATGAACGCGGCCGGCCTCGTGATCGGGGAGACCACGGTCGCGCAGACGCCGTTCGACCCGGACGGGACGCCGCAGAGCAACCGGATCCGGAAGGCGGCGCAGTACGCCTCCTCGATCGACGACGTGGCGCGGATCCTGCGCGAGCGGAACAACGGCCTCTACACGAACGACTGGCCGATCGCCGACGTCAAGAGGAACGAGGTGGCGATCCTCCTCCTCGGCACCAGGACGTCGAAGCTGTGGCGCTCTAGCGAGGAGATGTCCCCTTTCGGCGCGCCCGGCTTCTTCTGGGCGAACAACAACGCGCGGGACCCCGGGGTCCGGATGGAGTACGCGGTTCAGCCGGACGACGCGCCGTTCGACCTGCCCTTCTCGCCGATGAACCGCGACGTGGCGTTCCGGAAGTTCTACGCCGCGCGGAAGGGGACGATCGACTCGATCGCCGCGGTCGACCTCTTCGCGTCCTCGCCGGTGAACCGTCCCCACGCCTGCGACGGGAAGGTGACGACCGCCGAGATGGCGGAGCGGCTCGTCTTCCTCGCCCACCAGGGGAAGACGACCCAGCGCGAGAAGGTGCCGGCCAAGGAGAGCCGCCGGATGCCGGACCTGCCCGGCGCCGTACCGCACCTGACGTACGGCTACGCGGTGGCGAGCCCGATCTGGATCACCGAGAAGCTGAAAGCCGCCCGCGCCTCGTCACGTCCAGATCCGGGCGAACCGAGAGATCCGAAGGATGCGACGGACCCGAAGGTGGACCTCGCCGCCGTGCCAGGCCGCTACGCCGTGGAGCGGTCGAAGCTCTGGAAGGGAACGATCGTCCCCGCGACTCCGGCCGACGCCTGGCTCGCCAGCGGCGGGGCCGCGTACTGGCAGCTCCTCCACGGCCTGCCCGACGAGCCGGAGAAGGCGTATGCCGCCCTCGCGGAGAAGCTCGGGGCGCTGAACGCGCGCTACCTCACCCTCGTCTCGCGCGAGGGGGACCTGACCGCGAAGGAGGGGCACGTCGATTTCGACCGCTATGGACCGTACGCGATCCCGCGGATCCGCGGCACGTTCGCGCTCCACCAGCTGCGCCTGGAGCTGGGGAACGAGACGTTCCTCGCCCTGATGAGGACGCTCCACGAGCGGTACCGCGGGAAGAGCGTCTCGACCACCGTCTTCCTCGCGCTCGCCCGCGAGTCGGCGGGGCGGGACGTCTCCGGCATCGTGTCGCCCTGGCTCGACCGGACCGGGCTGCCCGCGGTGACGCCGCGGGTCTCGATGGCCAGGGCGAGGTCGGGCGGCGGCTGGACCGTGCGGGTCGCCGTCGCGTCCGGGGCGCCGTTCCGCACGTCGCTCGCGCTCGAGAGCGCGGGCGCGGTGTCGGTCCACCCCGTGACGGTCGACGGCAAGGGGACCCCGGTCACGATCGACGTGAAGGAGCGCCCGACGCGGGCGCTCTTCAACCCGGGGTGCGACGTCCCGGTGGAGGGGTTCGCGCGCGACACGCTCGGCTCCTTCGCCGAGGACTGGGACCGGACGCTGATCGTCCACGGCACGTCGCGGCACGACGAGGCGAACCGCACGCTGGCGTTCCGCTGGCAGCTCGCCCTCGGCGATGCCGTGTCGGAGGTCCTGCCGCGGGTCGTGAAGGACAGCGAGGTGACCGAGGAGGAGCTGGCGTCGCACGACCTCTTCCTGATCGGGCCGCCGGCCGACAACACCGTGACGGCACGGCTCGCGTCGAGCCTCCCGGTCTCGTTCGGGACCGGTCTCTTCACGTTCGAGCGGAAGACGTACGTGAAGCCCGACGATGCCGTCTACGCCGTCGTCCCGAACCCGCTGAACCCCGCCCGCGCTCTCCACGTGCTCGCGGCGAACGGTCCCGCGGGTCTCTGGGACCTGACGAGGAGCTACGTCGCCGGCATGCCCTCGTGGTTCCTGATGCGGGGTGGCGAGGTAAAGGGGCACGGCTTCCCGCCACCCGCCGGCTTCGCCTTCGAGCTGCCGCCGGAGTAGCTCTCGGAATCGCTCGACCTGAACTCATGTTCAGCCGTGCGTGGTCGCGGGGCCTCCCCGCCTGAAGAGGGCGGAACGGACGACGGGGACCGGCGCGGCGAGCGCGGCGGCCCCCGTCTCCACCCCGGTCAGTCGACCAAGGCCGGGGAGACGCTCTCGCACTGGTCGGGCTTGCCGCCGCACACCGACTCCCAGTGGGTGTTGCCGGTGTTGCCCTGGCACACGAACTTCCCGCTCCCCGGTGGGTCCTCCTTGTAGGTCCCGACCTTCCCGCTGTTCTGGGTGCTCTCCTTGGTGGCGCGGCACCCGCCGCCCGCGGAGGGGGGGACCTGGGTGGTCTTGTACTTCTTCGACTTCGCTTCGGCCTGGTCGCTGACGACGAGCGTCAGGGCGCCGGTCGTGGTCAGGAGCAGGGCGGCGAAGAGGGCGCTGGCGCGGTTGGGGTGACGGGGCATGGAGGTATCCTCCTGTTGTTGAACGTCTCGTTGTGCTGGTCGGGGCTATCGTCGGCCGGGCGGTTCCTTCGATCGTCAATCTGGATGCGCCCGGACGGGGAATCCCGACGGATTCCGGAAGAGAACCGGATGGAAACGGGATGACCGGCCCTCACCGGGGTCTTCGCCCGGGAGGCGGGGCCGGGCCCCGGTCAGTTCACGACCCAGCTCTTCGGAGGTTCCTCCGGCTCGTCGCCGTGGACGGGCAGAGGCGGGAGCCCGAGGTACTCGAGGGTCTCCTTCCTCCCCGGCGACGTGAAGATGACGCTGCAGTGGTTCGCCTCCATCAGCTCGCCTGCGCCGTCCTTCGGGCAGATGCAGGCGACCCAGTCGGCGATCCGCCTGGCCTGCTCGAGGTGGTGGGTCACCAGGACGATCGTCGTCGTCGCCTTCAGGCGCGAGATCGTCTCCTCGAGCGCGGCCGTCGAGCGCGGGTCGAGCGCGGACGTCGGCTCGTCCATCAGGAGGACTTCCGGGTTCCCCGCCAGGGAGCGCGCCACGGCAAGCCGCTGCTGCTGTCCCACGGAGAGCGTCGCCGCCGTGGCGTCGAGGCGGTCCTTCACCTCGTCCCAGAGCCCGGCCGCGGTGAGGCTCCGCTCGACGGCCAGCGCCTCGTCCCCCCGGGCCACGAGCCCGAGCTTCTTCGCCGCGAAGAGGACGTTCCGCGCGATCGAGCCCGGGAACGTCACCGGCTGCTGGAAGACGATCCCGATCCGGCGGCGGAGATCGTCGACGTCGACTCCCCTGGCGCGCACGTCGGCGCCGCGGAAGAGCACCGTGCCGGAGACGCGGAGAGACGGTGTCAGGTCGACGAGGCGGTTGACGCACTTCAGGAGCGTCGACTTGCCGGCGCCCGACGGGCCGATGACGCCGGTGACGCGCCCCTCGGGCACGTCGAGCGCCACGTCGCGGAGGATGGTCTTAGCCCCGCACGTGACGGTGAGGCCGCGGACGGAGAGGATCGGGGTCTCAGGCACGTCGGGCCTCCTCGTGGATCCGCAGCCTCACCGGCAGAGCGAGGAGCGAGAGCAGGAGGACGAGGGCGAGCAGGACGATCGCCGTCCCCCACACCTTCTCGCTCACCCGCGGGTCGAAGGAATCCTGGGCCATCACGAAGATGTGGTACGGGAGCGCCAGCACCGGGCTGTCGACGACCCCCTTCGGCACCGTCGCGCCCGCGAAGATGACCGCCGTGAACATGATCGGGGCGGTCTCGCCCGCCGCGCGCGCCAGGCCGAGGAGCGTGCCGGTGACGAGCCCCGAGGCGGCCTGCGGAAAGAGCACGGTGGTGACGAGCGCGCCCGGCGAGAGGCCCAGCCCGACCGCCGCCTCCACGGTCGAGGCGGGGATGGCACGCAGCTTCTCCAGGAACGCGACCGCGATGGTCGGGACGATCATCATGGCGAGGAGGAGCCCGCCCGCGAGCCACGATTTCTTCAGGCCGAGGAGCTGGAAGAAGAACGCCAGGCCGAAGAGGCCGAAGACGATCGACGGCACGCCGTTCAGCGCGTGGAGCGTCCCCTCGAGCGCGCGGCGGCGACGTCCCGCCGGGATGTAGAGGACGAGCGCGATCGCGGTGCCGGCCGCGACCGGGACGGCCACGAGCGCCGCGGTGGTGATCAGGATCAGCGTGCCGATCAGCTGGTAGAAGATCCCGCCCTCGGCCCCGACCGACCGGATCTGCTCGGTCAGGAACGTCCACGAGATCGCTCCCGCGCCGCGCGCGGTGACGAGCCCGACGACGGTGAGGAGGACGCCGATCGCCGTGAACGCGGCGAGCGCCGTCGCCACGGTGAAGAGGCGGTCGAGGAGCTTCCTCATGCCTTGGCCCGCGCCCGCAGGTGGTCCGCGGCGACGGTCAACGCGAGGACGACGGCCATCAGCACCAGGCCGAGCGCCAGCAGCGCCGACGTGTGGAGCGGGTCGCCCACCGCGATGTTCGGCTCGGCGCCGCCGAGCTTGGAGGTGATCGTCTGGCCAGCGTCGAAGAGCGGCTTCAGAGAAAGAAGAGATTCCGGCAGCCTGTTCTCGGCGCGCCCCACCACGAGGAAGACGGCGATCGTCTCGCCGAGGGCGCGGCCGAGCGCGAGGAGGAGCGCGCCGATCAGGCCCGGGAGCGCCTGCGGGATCACGACCGAGTGCACGGTCTCGGCGCGCGTCAGGCCGAGGCCACGCGCGGCGTCGCGGGCCCGTGACGGCACCGACTGGAGCGCGTCGTCCGCCAGGGTCGCGACCGTGGGGAGCACCATCACCGCGAGGAGGACGCCGGCCGTGAGGAGCGTGTCGCCGGACGCCGCGTCCCAGCGGAGGCGCTCGAAGAGGTCCGACATCCAGCTCCTGAGGAAGAGCACCCCGAGGAGACCGTAGACGACGGACGGCACGCCGGCCAGGAGCTCCACCAGGAGCTTCACGGCGAGCCTCGCGCGCGGCGGGCAGACCTCCGACGCGAAGAGCGCGGCGCCGATCCCGAGCGGGGCGGCGAGGAAGAGCGCGATCGCCGAGACGGCCGCCGTGCCGTACAGCATCGCGGCCGCCCCGAACGCCTCCTTCCGGTAGGCCCAGCGGTTCTGGAAGAGGAAGCCCCAGCCCTCCTTGCGAAGCGCGGGGAGGCTCCCGGCGACGAGGAAACCCGCCACGGCGACCAGCGCGAAGGCGGCGAGCGCCGCCAGCGCGAGCGACCAGAGGCGGATCCCGTCGCGCTTCGTCACTTCAGGTCGGCGAGCCTCAGGTAGCCGTGCTTCTTCACCAGCTCCTGCCCGCGCGGCGAGAGGACGAAGTCGACGTACGTCTTCGCGGCGCCGGTCGGCGGCCCGTTGGTCACGAAGAAGAGGGGTCGCGCCATCGGGTACTTCTTCGTCGCGATGTTGGCGGCGGTCGGCGGGACGACGGTGCCGTCGTCGAGCTTCAGCGCGAGGGGTCTGATCCTCGGATTCCCCTCCGCCCACGACGACGAGAGCTGGGAGACCGAGCCCTTCGTCGAGATGACCTTGTTCCGCGTTTCCTCGTTGCCGCCCACCTCGGGGTGGTTCACCTCGGGCGCGGCCTTCGGATTGCCGTAGAGCCAGTGAACGAAGACCTCCCACGTTCCGCGGCCCGGCTCCTTGTTGAAGAAGACCACTTTCCGGTCGGGCCCACCGAGCTGCTTCCAGTTCGTGACCTTCGACTCGTACAGGTCCTTCACCTGCTGCTTCGTGACGGCCTTCACGCCGCCGTCGAAGACGTCCGCCGAGACGACGAGCGCCACCGCGTCCTCGCCGAGGTGCGTCTCGACGAAGCTCACCTTCGGGTACTTCTTCCGGTCTTCGTCGGAGACCGGCTTGCTCGCCATCCCGACGTCGATCGACCCGTCGCCGATCCCGGAGATGCCGCCCGACGACCCGCCCTGCGTGTCGACGGTGATCGTCATCCCCTTCTCGGCGCGCAGGATCTCGGCGGCCTCGGCCGCCACCAGGTTCACCGTCGTCGAGCCGTTCACCTTGAGCGACGGGCCGGCGGCGATCGCCGACCCGAGAGCAAGGAGCGAGGAGACCAGGGAGAGTCGTTTCAGCAGCATGCCGTCCCGTCCGCGCCGGGCGCGCAGCAGGCGTAGCCCGCCCGCTCCTCGCCGGGCTCCAGGATCGCGAAGAAGCCCTTGTAAGGAGCGTTCGAGAGCTTGGCGACCGTGTCGGTGCAGATCTCGTACGGCTCGTTCCGCGGGAACTGATGGCCTTCCTCGTCCACGAACAGCTTGCCCGGACCGAGGTAGACGGCCTTGTGCCCCTTGAACACGCACCCCTGCGTCTTCTCGAACTTGAAGCCGCGCACGGTGACCGAGAAGAACGGATACCCCTCGACGTCCTTCCAGTACGTCTTCTTCAGCACCTCGAGCCCGTAGAAGCCGGCCCGCTCCAGCTCGGCGAGGAACTCCTCCTGGGTGAGCGCGCCGACGAGGCACTCGCCCCAGAGCTGCGGGTTCGTCTTCAGGTGGGGAGGCACGTCGGTCTCGGAGACGATGTCGGAGATGACGATCCGGCCGTGGTCCCGGAGGACGCGCCAGATCTCCTCGAAGACGCGCGGCTTATCGGGCGAGAGGTTGACGACGCAGTTGGACGTCACGAGGTCGACGCTCCTCGACTCCACCGGGATCTTCTCGAGGTACCCTTCCCGGAACTCCACCACGTCGTAGCCGAGCGCCTCGGCCACCTTCGGCCTGTTCTCGTGCGCGACCGAGAGCATCCGGTCGGTCATGTCGACGCCGATCGCCTTGCCGGTCTTCCCGACGTACTTGGCGGCGATGAAGACGTCGATCCCGGCGCCGGAGCCGAGGTCCACGACCGTCTCGCCCTCCTTGATCCCGGCGGTCGTCATGGGCGAGCCGCAGCCGTAGAAGCGGTCGAGCACGTCCTGAGGGATGTGGTCCGTGGCGCTGGTGTCGTACTTCGTCGGGCAGCAGAGCTCGGCCTGCGGCGTCTCGGCGGCGTTGCCGTAGAACTCGCGCACCTTGGCCCGCGGCTTGTCGACGTCGAAGGAGAGGACGCAGTTGCTGTGGAGCGTCAGCACTGGCTGCTCGGCCATGGCGCCGTCGGCGGTGCCGCAGGCGATCGCCCCCTGCCCCATCGCGTGGAGGACGAGCGGCGCGTCGTAGCCGGAGCGGGTGTTGCGGCGCCCGCGCTTCTCCTGGCCGAGGTCGGTCATGACCCGCTTCGTCAGCTCGACGCCGATCGGGTAGTACGGGTCCGCCCCGTGGAAGTCGCCGGTGAAGCACCAGGCGTGCTCCAGGTCGCCGCCGCCGGTGAAGAAGCGGAACGGGTCGCCGTGCACCGACGGCTTCTTCGCGAGCGTGGCGGCGCGCAGCTCCTTGACGATCCCGGACGTCGCCAGGACGTCGCCGAGGTCCTGCCGGGTCACGTCGCCGCAGACGAGCGACGGCTCGCCGGCGAGCGCGGCCGTCGGGTACACCTTGCCGTCGGCGTAGACGCAGATCGAGTCCCAGCCGGCGTTGCCGAGGTCGTACTTGACGCCGGGGACGCCGTTCACGCGCCGCTTGATCGCTTCCAGGTTGTCGAGAGTCGTCCCCTCGCGGGCGGCGGCCTCGACGACGGAGAGCACGGACTTCACGAGCTTGACGTTCTCCGGGAAGAAGCCGTTGCCGCTGTCCACGGCGCGGCCGCGCTTGTGGCTCCACATCAGGTGCTGGCTGCGGGCCCCGACGCGCTTGACGATCGCCGGGATCTCGGCCAGCTCCCCGAGGTTCTCCTCGGTGGTGACGGTCGTGAGCGACACCTCGAAGCCGAGGTCCGAGAGGAGCTTGGCGCCGTCGAGCGCCTTCACGAACGTCCCCTCGCCACGGATCGGGTCGTTGGTGGCCGGGCTCGCGCCGTCGATGGAGACCTGCATCTTCACGAGCGTCCGGTCCAGCGCCTCGAGGCCCTTCCGTATGGCGCCCTGGAAGACCGTGGCGTTCGTCAGGACGATCAGCTCACAGCCGTGCGTCTCGGTGACCCGCTTCGCCAGGTCGACGAGGTCCTTCCGGAGGAACGGCTCGCCGCCGGTCACGTAGAGCCGCTCCATCCCCAGGTCCTTCGCCCGATCGACGAGCCGGACCAGCGCCGCCGGGTCGACGCCCGGCGCGCCGCCCGGCCCGGACGAGACCAGGCAGTGCGTGCAGGTCAGGTTGCAGGCGTTGTTGATCTGGAGCCAGAGCTCGCGGATCCCCGGCGGCGGCTGGATGAGCGCGTCGCGGCCCGGGTACGCCGGGCGCGCGAACGGCGCCTCGGCGAGCATCCCGGCGCGGTCGAGAGCGCGGGCGAAGTCGTGCACGTGAAGCCACGCCTTGGCGGCCTCCAGCTGCCGCTCGCCGGCGTACCCCGCGACGAGGGACCCGAAGGCGAGGCCTGGACTCCTTCTCAGCGTCTCGAGAAGAGAGGCGCCCCGTTCGTCGACGGCGACCCAGCTGGGCGACTCCGGATCGACGTAGTAGTCGATCGCGTCGTGCCGGAAGTGATGGAGATCGGGGACGTGGAGCGGGGTCCGCTCGGCGAGAACGGGCATGAAAAACCTCCTCGGGAGGGTGTGTTCGCGGAAGGACTGTCGGGAGGCGGGCGAGGCCCGCGGGACGCGCCTAGGCGGCGACCGGGGGGCCCCGCGGCGAGACCTCTCCACGCCGCGCCGCGGTGGCCGCGGCGTCGACGGGGATCTCGAGCTCTAGGGCCACCGGCGCGAGGAGCGCGCGAACCAGGGCGTGGAGGACCGGATCGAGGCTCGGGTCGTGGAGCAGCGCGACCAGGGAACGGCGCCCGTCCACGTCGGTCAGCGAGCGCAGGAGCGTGGGCCGGAGCCCGGCCCGGAGCACGGCCCGGACCAGGTCCGCCGCCACGTGACCGGTCAGCCACCTCACGTCCCCAAGGAGCGCCGACGGGTCGGAGGCGGTGCCCAGGAGATAGACGCCGCCGTCCGGCGACGGTCCGATCGCGACGGCACCGGTCTCCAGGGCCGCGAACGCGGCCGCGAGGTCGCCGGCATCGAGGGCCGGGACGTCGCCCGGCACCATGACGGTCCGCGTGTAGCCGAGGGAGCGGGCGTCGACGAACGCATTCGCGAGGCGTTCCCCGAAGGTCTCTCCCCGCTGGTCGGCCGGCCCCAGGACGACGAGGTCGGCGCCGAGCGCGGCCGAGGTGCGGGCCAGGCGACGTCGCGTCTCCTCGAAGAGTGGCTCCGCCCGCGGGATACCTTTGGCGATCCCCTCTGCGGACGCCGGCCTCGAGAAGAGGAGGACGCAGCGGTGGCTCATCGAGAGACCGGTTCCTCGCTCCGGTCCTTCCGCGCGTACCTCACGTTCGCTGCGCTCACGCTCCGGTTCCATCGATCGCTTCTTGGAAGCTTAATACGGGTCGGAGGTTTCGGCGGATCACCCGCCTCGTCGGGGATGGGACCACGGGGCCCGGCGCCATGGAGCCGGCCGGGCCCCTTCGCCCCTACTTGGAGTCCTTGGCCGGAACGGCGCAGCCGCCCTTGCCCTTGCAGGAGTTCTTTCCGGCGCAGGCGTTGTCTCCGGACTTGCAGCCGCCCAGGCCCTTGCAGGCGTTGTGGCCCTTGCACTCGTGCTTGGCCGCGGCGGCGGCGCAGCCGCCCTTGCCCTTGCAGGAGTTCTTGCCCGCGCAGCCGGCGTCGCCGGACTTGCAGCCGCCCTTGCCCTTGCACGAGTTCTGGCCCTTGCAGACGTGCTTGTCGGCCTTGGCCTTCGTGTCGCCCTGCTTCGCGGGGGCCTTGTCCTGGGCGGCCGCCGGGGCGGCGGCCAGGGCCGAGCCGGCGACGAGACCCGCGACGGCAGCGCTCAGACAGGCGTTCAGCTTCTTTCGGTTCATGAGCTCTCTCCTTACAGTCTGGGGTTCATACGGGACGCCTGGCCCGCCCGGATCACGCCGCCGGGGAAGGAGCGTCAGCCGCTCCGGAGCCCGGCGAGCGGGCCGACCCCGCTGGCGGCTCAGTCTCCCGGACACGCGCCTGCCCCGGCCCCCCGCGAAGCTCTCGGCCGACCCGGACCCGGACCGGCCTTGACAAATCAATAAACCAACATACATTGATGCATATGGCCGCGCTCCCGACCCAGCCGCCCCGCGCCGAGCGGGAAGCCGCCGACGGCCGGGCGTTCCTGGCCCGGCTCTTCCATGCCCTCTCCGACGAGACACGGCTCCGCATCGTCGGGCAGCTCCTTTCGGGGGAGCAGTGCGTCTGCGACCTGACCGAGAGCCTCGACGCCCAGCAGTCCCGCCTGTCGTTCCACCTGAAGGCCCTGAAGGACGCCGGGCTCGTCGTGGACCGGCGGGACGGGCGCTGGGTCCACTACGCGCTCAACCCCGAGGCGCTGGAGGCCCTGGCGGGCTTCGGTGCCGCGCTCAAGGACCGCCGCCCGAAGGGGTGGCTCGCGGCGTGCTGCCGCTGATTCCCCCTTCCCAAAACATCAAGTTCCATTGATGAAAGGAGACGACATGTCCACCACGGAATCCACGGAATCCACCCAGAGCCTCAAGGAGGTCGTCAAGGAGAAGTACGGCGAGGCGGCCCGCCGGGCCGCGTCCGGCGGCGTGGCGTCGTGCGGAACGGCGCCCTCGGCGTCGTCGTGCTGCTCGTCCCCCGACCCGATCACCTCGAACCTCTACGGGCTCTCCGAGACGGCGGAGCTTCCCGAGACCGCGCTCACCGCCTCCCTGGGCTGCGGCAACCCGACGGCGCTCGCCAAGCTGAAGGAGGGGGAGACCGTCCTCGACCTCGGCTCGGGCGGCGGCATCGACGTCCTCCTCTCGGCCCGTCGTGTCGGGCCGACCGGCAAGGCGTACGGACTCGACATGACGGACGACATGCTCGCGCTCGCCCGCGAGAACCAGCGGAAGGCGGGGGTCACCAACGTCGAGTTCCTGAAGGGGGAGATCGAGTCGATCCCGCTGCCGGACGCGTCCGTGGACGTCGTGATCTCGAACTGCGTCATCAACCTGTCCGCCGACAAGGGGAAGGTGCTGCGCGAGGCGTTCCGGGTGCTCCGCCCGGGCGGGCGGCTCGCCGTCTCCGACGTGGTGGTGCGGGGCGAGGTCCCCCCCGCGATCCGCAGGAGCGTCGAGCTCTGGATCGGCTGCGTGGCGGGCGCGCTCGAGGAGAACGAGTACCGCGAGAAGCTGGCGGCCGCGGGCTTCACCTCGATAGACATCGAGCCGACCCGCGTCTACGAGATCGAGGATGCCCTCAGCTTCCTGGACACCGCCGGGATCGACCTCGAGGCGATGCGGCCCCACGTGGAGGGGAAGTTCATGAGCGCCTTCGTGCGAGCCTCGAGAGCACGATGACCCCGTCCTCCTCGTAGGCCCGGCGGTAATTTCCGGACCTCTCGAGCTCGTCGAGGGTCCGGAGCTCGTCGGGAGCGGGTGGGCCGGCCCCCTCCGGAGGCCTGGTGTCGAAGACGATCGCGTCGACGAGGCGCCCCGGACCCGCCCCCTCGGGGTCCAGGAAATCCCGCGTCCGGAACGGATTCGGGAAGACGAACGAATCGACCCGGTGAGCGAGATGAGGCTGGAGCGCGAGAGGGACCGAGACGCCGACGCCCTCCGGAACGCGGGAGAGGGCGGCGTCGTACAGGGCCGCCCGGGGGACTCCGGCCGCCATCACACCACGCAGGTCGCGGAGGCGAAGCGAGGCGGTCGCGAGAGACAGCAGGGTGCAGACCGAGAGCCCCGCGAGGGCGAGGCCGCGAGCCGGGCGGCCCGCGGCCCGGTCCACGAGGAGCAGCCCCTCCAGACAGGCCGCGGCCAGGAGCGGCACGACCAGGCTGTCGTAGTGGAAGCCGAGCGACTTCTGAGGCGGGAAGCTGCTGAGCAGGTTGAGCACGAGGGGCGGCACGGCCAGCGCCAGGTAGCGCGGCCCGAGAACGGGAAGGAGCATGAACGGGGAGAGGAGACGCCACAGGTAACCGAGGTTCCCGGCCCCCGTCAGGCCCTCGAGGACGAGCCGGGGTCGGGTCACGAGCTGCTTCAGGACGTCCATCTCGTCGGTGCCGTACCGGGAGTACCGCCCCAGGAAGACCGACGCCTCCCGGCCGCTGAGGTGAGGGACCACCAGCCGCGTGGCCAGGAAGAACGTTCCGACGCTCAGCAGGAAGAGCAGCGCCCCACGGGCTCGCTCGCCACGGCCGGCGAGCCAGAGCCCGACCCCGGCGATCGTCAGGGCGAAGCTCTCCTTGGCGGCGAGGACGAGCGCGGCGAAGGCGAGGGAGAGGCCCGGCCGGTCGGTCTCGAGGCCATAGAGCGCGAAGAGGAGCAGCGTTCCGGCCAACGCGCCGGGGTGGAAGTCGAAAAGTGCCATGTTGAGGGTCGCCGGGTGGAGCAGGAAGGCGACCCCGGCCGCGAGGCCCAGCCACGGCCTGCGGCGGCGCCGACCCAGGAGGTAGAGCGGGACGGCGCCGAGCGCGACGACGACGCTCTGGAGCACCAGGAGGACCCGCACGTCGGGGGCGACGACGTACAGAAGAGCCAGCGGATAGAGGAGGTACGCGGCGTGGTCCCCCAGGATGTGGGCTCCGATCACCGTGCTGAAGGGTGTCTCGCCCCGGCTGATGAGCCAGAGCGCCTGATCGAACGCGCCGAGATCGAACGCGCCCGTCAAGTAGAGCCGGTGCGCCGCCAGGGCGTGGTACGAGACGATCCCGGCCTGGACCGCGCAAGCCAGGGCCAGAAGGACCGTCGCGCCGCGCGGCGCCAGGCGTGGAGCGTCCGGGCCGGTCAACGCCCCGACCAGCGAGCCAGCGCTCCGGAGAGGATCGTGGCGGCGAAGCCGCCGAAGGCCCTCACGTCGGCGAAGAGTGTTGCGATCTGGAGGCTCACCACGAAGGAAACGGCGTAGAACGAGGCCGGGTACCTGAGGAGCCAGCCGAGCGCGGCCCGTCCCAGGGGGACGCGACAGCGCGGCAGGTTGGCCAGGAGCGCCGTTCCGAGCCCGAGCAGCGCGCCGCCCAGGATGTCCGTCGGGTAGTGGAGCCCGAGATAGATCCGGGGCAGGCAGATCACGACGGTCACGAGGGCGAGAGCGAGGAGCCCGGGCGTCCGGGACGCCAGGAAGAGACCCGCGCCGAGCTCGTAGAAGAGCGTCGCGTGGTCGCTGGGGAACGAGCTCTCGTTCGCCCACGAACCTCCTGCGGAGAACGGCAGGACGAACCCGAGCGCGGGATTCTCCATCGGTCTCGCCCGGAACGGCAGGGTCGCGCAGAGGAGCCTCGCGATCGCCAGGGCTGCGAAGGAGCCGGCGATCGTGGCAACCAGGACCTCCCGGGTCCTGGCTCTCGGGTCCCCCTCCTCCCCGTGCCTGAACCACGCCCACCAGACGAGGAACAGGATCGATCCCCCCTTCAGGAGGTTCGATTGGGCGATCACGGTCATCGCGGTGTCGAAGGTGAAGGAGTGCCGGGCGAAGCCGTTCAGGAAGGCGACGACCGAGGCGTCGAACGGATTCATGCCGTCAGTTTGCGCCCACGAAGCGGGGGCGGCCCGGACCTGCCATCATCGGAGGACAGCATGACCCAGACGCCCCGTGCGGCCACAGGCTGGATCGCCACGGTGGCCGAGGCTCTGCGGGGCTCCAGGCAGGACTTCACCGAGGGGCCGATCGGGCGCTCGGTCCTCCTCCTCGCCATCCCGATGGTCCTGGAGATGGCGCTCGAGTCGGTCTTCGCGGTCGTGGACGTCTTCTGGGTCGGACGCCTCGGGGCCGACGCCGTGGCGACGGTGGGACTGACGGAGTCGCTCCTGGCCCTGATCTACGCGCTGGCCATCGGTCTTTCGATGGCGGCCGCGGCCACCGTGTCCCGGCGCACGGGGGAGCGGGACCCGGAGGGCGCGTCCCGGGCGGCGGTGCAGGCGATCGCCCTCGGCCTCCTGGCGTCCTCGGTCATCGGCATCGCCGGCGCCCTGAACGCGCGACGCCTGCTCTCGCTGATGGGCGCGGCACCCGGCGTGATCGAGACCGGCTGGCGCTTCACGGCGGTGATGCTCGGCGCCAACGGGGTGATCCTCCTCCTCTTCCTCATCAACGCCATCTTCCGCGGCGCCGGCGATGCGGCGATCGCCATGCGCGTCCTCTGGCTCGCCAACGCCATCAACCTCGTCCTCGACCCGTGCCTCATCTTCGGCTGGGGACCGTTCCCGGAGCTGGGGGTGACCGGGGCCGCCGTCGCCACCAGCACGGGCCGCGGGGTGGCCGTGCTCGCGCAGCTCTGGGTCCTCTTCCGGGGGCGCGGGCGGATCCGCGTCACCCGGCGACACCTCGCGCTCGAGCCGCGGGTCATGCTCTCGATGCTCCGGCTCTCCGGCGCCGCGATCCTGCAGAACGTGGTCGGCACCGCCAGCTGGGTGGTCCTGATGCGGATCCTCTCCACGTTCGGGAGCTCGGCGCTCGCCGGCTACACGATCGGCATCCGGATCATCGTCTTCGCGCTCCTGCCCTCGTGGGGGATGTCGAACGCCGCCGCGACGCTCGTCGGACAGAGCCTCGGCGCCGGCAAGCCCGACCGCGCCGAGCGCTCGGTGAGGATCGCCGGGCTCTACAACATGGCGTTCCTGGGTGCCATCGGGATCGCCTTCGTGGTCCTCGCCGGGCCGCTGGTGCGCGTCTTCTCGAGCGATCCGGCGGTCGTCCCGTTCGGGACCGCGTGCCTCTGCGTCGTGGCGTTCGGCTTCCCGTTCTACGCCTGGGGGATGGTGCTGACGGCGTCGTTCAACGGGGCCGGAGACACCTGGACACCGACCTGGATGAACCTCGCCTGCTTCTGGCTGCTCGAGCTGCCGGTCGCCTGGACTCTGGCCCGCACCCTCGAGCTCGGGCCCCTCGGCGTCTACCTGTCGATCACGCTCGCCTACTCCGGCCTGGCGGTGCTCGGCTTCGTCCTGTTCCGTCGCGGCGCCTGGAAGACGAAAAAAGTCTGAGCGCCCCTTGACGGAGGCGGTCCCCGGGGCTAGTTTTTTAGCACGTGCTAAGAAACTCGCACGTGGAGGCCCCGTGACGAAAGAAGCGCTCGCCGGCCTGAGCCGGCGCGAACGGCAGATCATGGAGATCCTGTATGCCGCCGGCCAGGCGACCGCGGGCGAGGTCCTCGAACGGCTCCCGGATCCGCCCGGCTACTCGGCCGCGCGAGCGATGCTGCGGATCCTGGAGAACAAGGGACACGTCAAGCACGTACAGGAAGGGACGAAGTACGTGTACGTGCCGACCGTCTCCCGCGACCGGGCGCGCGTCGGTGCCATGAAGAACCTGGTCACGACGTTTTTCGACGGATCGACGGAGAAGGCGATGGCGGCGCTCCTGGACCTCGGCAGGACCGACCTCTCGGAGGACGAGCTCAGGCGCCTGTCCCGGCTGATCGACGATGCCCGGAAGGAGGGGCGGTGATGCTCGAATCCGGTTCCACCTGGGTCTCCTTCGCCGTCCCCGTCCTCGTGAAGGTGACGGCGCTCCTCGGCGCCACCGGCCTCCTGCTCCTGGCGGCGCGGCGCGCGTCGGCGGCCCGGCGCCACGCCATCGCGGCGCTCGGCCTCGGCGCCAGCCTTCTCCTCCCGGCCCTGGCCCTGATCCTCCCGCGCTGGGAGGTGGGGTTGCTGCCGGCCCGCGACCACGGGCTCGGGATCGCATCCGCCACGGCTGCCGAGCGGACGGTCACGTCGCGTGCCGGGGGGGCTCCGTCGCTTCCCGTCACCGCGGCGCCGACGGCCCCACGGGACCGGCCCGTCGCGCGCCTCGACGATTCACCCATCCGCTCCGCCGCCCCGGCCCCGCGCCCGTTCCCGTGGGGTCTCCTCGCGCTCCTGGCCTGGGCTCTCGGCGCCGAGCTGGCGCTCCTGCGCCTCGTGGCCGGCGTGGGTGGCGCGCTCGCCCTGGCCGGGCGTGCCCGCACGATGCGGGACTCGTCGTGGCGCGACCTCCTCGCGGGAGCGTCGGCCCGGCTCGGCCTCTCCCGCGACGTGTCCCTCCGGCGTGGCGACGTACCGGTCGCGATGACGACCGGAGTGCTCGCGCCGGTCGTTCTCGTTCCCGAGGAGTCGACGTCCTGGGGCGAGGAGCGCCGGCGCGTCGTCCTCCTCCACGAGCTCGCCCACGTGAAGCGCCGTGACTGCCTGGTGCAGCTGGTCGGCGAGGCCGCCGCGGCGGTGTTCTGGTTCCATCCCCTCGCCTGGGTCCTGGTGCGGAGGCTGCGCGATCTCGCGGAGGACGCCGCCGACGACCTCGTGCTCGCCTCCGGCGAGCGCCCTTCCGCGTACGCCGGCCAGCTCCTCGACATCGTGCGCGAGCTTCCGGCCGGGGCCCGCGAGCCCCTCCCGGCGCTGGCGATGGGACGCGCCGCGGGCCTGGAGGCCCGGCTCCGCGCGATCCTCGACCCGGCCCGCCGCCGGCTTGGACTCTCCTCGCGCCAGCTCCGGGTCACGGCCGCCGTGCTGGTGG
>CAYLNK010000110.1:0-18472 GCA_964384675.1 uncultured Holophagales bacterium
CGGTCCGGGCTTCGGCGGCGCGCGCGAGATCGCGGTCGAGCGCCGGCGAGACGGCGTCGACGCCGAGGAGCGAGCCCCGCAGCTCGCCGGCCGGCACCCCCAGGATCGAGGCGGCGCCTGTCGGCCGGAGGCGGATGCCCAGGAGGTCGACGCGCCCCGCGGGGGCGATCCGCACCGGGCGGTCCATCTGTCCGACCACCATCGCGAGCGGCTGCCTCGCGGGAGCGGCGTCCGCGCGATGCTCCACGAACGGGTCGGCCAGGTTCAGGACGATCTCCATCCGGCCGTCGGGGAAGATCGGCTGATCGGCCACGCCGCCGTCGGGGGACGGATCGCCCGTGAGGAGCCAGTACAGCTCCACGAACGGCGCGAGCGCCGCCCCGGGACGCACCTCACCATAGCGGATCACGCCCTCAGTGTAGGACCCGAGGGGTCAGGTACCAATTCTCTACTCTGGCCGGAGCCGGCGAGGCTACGATCCCTCCCGATGAAGAGCCTCCAGGACACCTACGGCCCCGAGACGTTCTGCTTCGGCTGCGGCCCCGCCAACGAGAAGGGGCTCCGCATCAAGAGCTTCGTGGAAGGCGACGAGATCGTCGCGACGTGGAGCCCGGAGCCGCACCACGCGGCGTTCGAAGGCGTCGTGAACGGCGGGATCTGCGGCGCCCTCCTCGACTGCCACTCGAACTGGACGGCGATGCACCACCTGATGACGCGGGGCGGCGCCACGGCGCCGCCCTGCACGGTGACGTCCGCGTTCGCGGTCACGCTGAAGCGCCCGACCCCGATGCACGGACCGCTGACCCTTCGCGCGCGCGTCGTCGAGTCGACGGACGATCGCGCCGTCGTGGACGCGACCATCGAGGCGAACGGCAAGGTCACCGCCACCTGCCGGGGGACGTTCGTCGCGGTGAAGGAAGGCCACCCGGCCTTCCACCGGTGGTAGGGCGGTCGGGTCCCGACGTCCGCAAAGTGGAAAGTCGGGACCTGACCCCTTGTCTGGGCCCCCCCTTGTCGGGGCCAGAGTGGAAAGTCGGGACCTGACCCCTCGTCTGGGGCCTTGACCCCTCAGAGCACCCGGCGGATCTCCTTCTCGAGCGTGCCGGGGACGGACTCCTCGAGGTCGTAGCGGACGCGGAGCGCGGGCTTGCCGATCTTCAGCACCCGCGTCAGGTCGATCGGAGTGCCGATGACGACGACGTCGCATGGCGTCCGCTCGATCGTCTGCTCGAGCTCCTTCACCTGCTCGTCGCCGTAGCCCATCGCCGGCAGGATGCCGCGGGCGTTGGGGTACTTCTCGTACGTGGCGGCGATCGACCCGACGGCGTACGGCTGGGCGTCGGCGAAGGCGGCGGCGCCGGCCTGCTTCGCGGCGACCATGCCCGCTCCGTACGTCATCCCGCCGTGCGTGAGCGTGGGACCGTCCTCGACGACGAGGACCGTCTTGCCCTTGATCAGCTCCGCACGCTCGCAGGTGACCGGCGACGAGGCCCGCAGGACTCGGGCGCGGGGGTTGACGCGGGCGGCCGCCTCCTCGATGACGTGGATCCGGCCCGGCTCGGCCGTGTCGCACTTGCCGATGATGATCACGTCGGCCCGGCGGAAGTTCGCCTCGCCAGGGTGGAACGAGGTCTCGTGGCCGGGGCGATGCGGGTCGGCGATGCAGAGGTGGAGGTCGGTCTCGTAGAACGGCAGGTCGTTGTTGCCGCCGTCCCACAGGATCACGTCGGCCTCTTCCTGGGCGCGGGCCAGGATCCGGCCGTAGTCGACGCCGGAGTAGATGACGAAGCCGTGGTCGATGTGCGGCTCGTACTCCTCGCGCTCCTCGATCGTGCACTTCTCGGTGTCGAGGTCGGCGTACGTCGCGAAGCGCTGGCAGGCCTGGGCCTCGAGGTCGCCGTACGGCATCGGGTGGCGGATCGCCACGACCCGCTTGCCGAGCCGCTTCAGGATCTCGGAGATGTAGCGCGTCGTCTGGCTCTTCCCGGCGCCGGTGCGGACCGCGGTGACCGCGATCACCGGGACCTTCGACCTCAGCATGGTGCGCCGCGCGGAGAGGAGCTCGAAGTCGCTCCCTTCGGCGATGCAGAGCGAGGCGACGTGCATCACCTGGACGTGCGGCACGTCGGAGTACGAGAAGACGGACACGTCGATCCGCTCGTCGCGGATCAGACGGGCCAGGTCCTCCTCGGGCACGATCGGGATGCCGTTCGGGTAGAGCGAGCCGGCGAGGGCCGGGGGGTAGCGGCGTCCGGCGATCCCCGGGATCTGCGTCGCGGTGAAGGCGACGACCTCGTGGAACGGGTCGTCCCGGTAGACGACGTTGAAGTTGTGGAAGTCGCGTCCGGCGGCTCCCAGGATCGCGACGCGCCTTCTGGTGGCTCGCATCATGGCCTCCTCGGGTCCGGGTGAACCGTATCAGGAGAGGCCACGGGGAGCCGCTGATCCTCCTGCATCAGCCGCCGGACGACGGCGGGAAGCGGCTGCAGGCCCGCTCGGCGAGCGCGGTGATGGTGAGGGAGGGGTTCACACCCAGGTTCGCGCCGATCACCGACCCGTCCACCACGTACAGGCCCTTCTGGCCGTGGACGCGGCACAGGTCGTCCACCACACCGGTCTCCGGTGTGGCCCCGATCGCGCACCCGCCCAGGATGTGGGCGGTGGTGGGGATGTCGAGGAGCGCCTCGTTCAGCGCGCTCTGAGGCTCGGCGTCGAGGTCGGCGCCCAGCTCGCGGGCGACCTCGTTCGCCAGCGGGATGTACGAGGGGATCCGGTCGAAGCCGGGCTCCGGCGCGGTGGTCAGGACCCTCCGGAAGGGCCAGAACCAGGGGCGCTTCCGCACCAGGCGCATCTCGCTCTCCCGGGTCTGCATCACCAGGAGGATCGTGGAGCGCTCGGCCTTTCCCCACGGTCGCGACACGAAGAGCAGTCGGCCGGGGTGGCGCAGGGCGTGGCCGAGCCAGCGGAGGGGGCGCGGGACGCGGCCGCCGCCGTCGGTGAGGAGGGTGCCCAGGAGGAGCATCACGTCGGAGCCGCGCGTGAAGCGGACCGGCTCCATGTGGGTCTCGTCGTCCATCTCCACGGACGAGGTGATGGCGATCCCCTCCCACAGGTCGCGCCGGCTCCGGGACGTGATGCCGAGGAGCGCCTCGGAGTTGGTGCGGGCGTGATGACCCAGAGCGGGCGGGAGGCCCGGGATGGAGCCCTGGCGGGCACACTCCAGAAGGAGCGGAACCGTCCCGAGCACCCCCGCCGAAAGGACGACCGTCGCGGCCGTGAAGGCCCCGCTCTCGGGGAAGAGGGGACGATCGGTCCTTTTCCAGGTCACACGCCACCCCCCGCCGGGAAGGGGCGCCAGCAGCTCGACCCGAGTGTCGGACACGATGCGGGCGCCGAGCCCCTCGGCGAGGTGCAGGTAGTTGCGATCGAGCGTGTTCTTGGCGCCGACGCGGCAGCCGGTCATGCACGACCCGCAGAACGTGCAGCCGGTGCGTCGCGGGCCGCGGCCGCCGAAGTACGGGTCGTCGACCGTCACCTCCGGCTCACCGAAGAAGACCCCGACCTCGGACGGGCGGAGCGTGTCGCCCCGACCCCTCCGGGCCGCCGCGGCGCGCAGGGCCTCGTCCGCCGGTCCGAGCCGGGGGTTCGTCGCGGTCCCGAGCATCCGGCGGGCCGTCGCGTAGAAGGCGGGCATCTCGTCCCGCCACGGGGCGATCCCCTTCCACTGCGGGTCGTCCCAGACGGTGTCGGCGGGGGTGAGGTGGGTGTTCGCGTAGACGAGGCTGCCGCCGCCGACCCCTACCCCGTGCAGCACCAGGACGTCGCGCAGCAGGCGCAGCGCCCACGCTCCCCGGCAGCCGACGCCGGGCAGCCAGAACGCGTTCGGCACGTTCCAGTTCGTCGCCGGAAGCTCCTCGGGCCGAAAGCGGCGTCCCTTCTCGAGCACCAGCACCCGGTAGCCCTTCTCGGCCAGGCGCAGGGCCGTGACGGCCCCACCGAAGCCGGATCCGACGACCAGGACGTCCGTGTCGTGCATGAGGTCAGTTTCCCCACGCCAATGTGGGTCGGCGGCCGGGCTTTTCCCTGATGCATCTGCGTCGTTCAGCTACGCTTCGCGAATGACGGGTTTCGCCGAGTCCGGCCCCTTCCCACTCGAAGCGCAGCGGGAGATCCACCGGCTGCGCGAGCTGATCGAGGCGTCCAAGCGGATCAACTCGTCGCTCGAGCCCGCCGTGCTGTTCGATTCGATTCTGCAGGTGGCCCGGGAGCAGATCGACGTGGAGCGCGGCACGCTCTTCTTCGTCGACGCCCGGCGCGGGGAGCTCTGGGCCCGGATCTCCTCCGACCCCGGCGTCGACGAGATCCGGCTCCCGATCGGGCAGGGGATCGCCGGGGCGGTCGCGCTCTCCGGGGAGAGCCTGATCCTGCACGACGTCCGCAGCGACCCCCGTTTCGACCCCTCGATCGACCGGAAGTCCGGCTTCCACACCCAGTCGATGCTCTGCGTCCCGATCCGGAACCGGAGCGGGCGGATCGTCGGGGTGCTCCAGCTCCTCAACAAGCGGGACGGCCTGTTCGGGCCCCAGGACCTCGCGTTCCTGGACTCCGTCTCGGACCACATGGCGATCGCCATGGACAACGCCGCCCTGCACCGCGACGCCCTGGTGAAGGACCGGATGGAGCAGGAGCTGCTGCTCGGCCGCGAGATCCAGACCCGGCTGCTGCCGCAGGCTCCGACCGACGTCCCCGGGCTGGAGATCGCGGCGGCGACGCGCTTCTGCTACGAGGTGGGAGGCGACTACTACGACTTCATCCGTCGCGCCTCGGGACGTCTCGACGTCGGCTGCGGGGACGTCTCGGGCAAGGGGGTCTCGGCGGCGCTCATCATGTCGAGCCTGCAGGCGGCGCTGCGCGTGGCGTCCCCGCTGGAGCACGACCTGGTGCGGCTCCTCGTCCAGACGAACGGGATCCTCCACACGATGACGCGGGGGCGGAAGTACGTGACGCTCTTCTTCGGGCGCTACGAGCCGGCCACCGGCGAGCTCGAGTACGTGAACGCCGGGCACAACGCGCCACTCCTGATCTCAGGCGGCGCGGTCCGGCGCCTACCGGCAACGGGGCGGCCGATCGGGCTCCTCCCGTCCGTGACGTACGAGACGGCGCGGGTCGTGCTCCCGCCGGGCGGCCTCCTGCTCCTCTACTCGGACGGCCTGACGGAGGCGACCAACGCCTCCGAGGAGGAGTTCGGCGTCGAGCGGCTGGAGGCCGCCGCGGCGGCGGCCGCCGAGCTCCCCGCGGGCGAGGTCCTGGAGAGCGTCCTCTCGGCGGTCTCGGCCTTCGAGGACGGCGTGGAGCCGGCCGACGACAAGACGGCCGTGGTCCTCAGGCGGCGCTGAACTTCGCGTGCTCCTCGACGGGACGCACCGTCAGCCGGTGGTTGGCGTGCACCGCCACGACGGAGCCCGGCGGCACGGGGGTCCAGCCGTCGTCGTCGCTCAGCGGCTCGGAGCAGATCAGCACGGCGCCACCCTCCTGGCCGGGCGCGATCATGTGGCAGACCCCCCCTTCGCAGGTGTAGAGCTTCCCCGTGTGGGTGTAGAGCGTGGCCGGGACCTTCACCGGGTCGTCGCCGTAGCGGGAGCAGGCGGCGTGGCGGCCGTCCGTCACGCCGATGTTGAGCCACGTCGGCTCCGTGATGCCGGCCTTCCGGACCGTGCGGATGGTGTCGCGGATGGTCGTGACCAGCGCGGAGGCGAGCCGGCTCGCCGGGTCGACGTGCCGGTCCTTCGCGAGCCGGTCGCGGAAGAGGCCGAAGAGGAGCTCCGAATCGGTCGAGCCGCGGATGGAGGCGTACGCCTCGTCGGAGAGCATGCCGACCAGCGCCCGCTTCACGCGCAGGAAGTCGCCGATCCCCCCGTTGTGCACGAACGCAAGCGGTCCATTCGTGAACGGGTGGCAGTTCGTCTCGGTCACGGGGATGCCGGGCGACGCGGCGCGCACGTGGGCGAGCACGCACCCGCTCCGGGTGACGCGCGCCAGCTGCCTCAGGTTCTCGTTGCTCCAGGCCGGCGCCACCGAGCGGAACGTCGCCGGCTCCGCCGAGACCTCGGGCACGTACCAGCCGACCCCGAAGCCGTCGCCGTTCAAGGGGTCGGCCCGCTCGCGAGCCCCGAAGCTCTGGTGGATGATCGAGTTCTCGGGGCGGGTGATGAGGGCGTCGAGCGTGATCCGGGGCCCCAGATAGATGGCGAACCGGCACATCGGGCTCAGATTGCTCCCGGGACGTTCCGGCCGCAAGGGCCCCGGCCCCTGGCAGCGGCTGAGCCGCGCCCGGACCCGACAGGACTTACCATGGTCGCGTGAGGCCCGTACCCGACTCGCTCCGCTGGCTCCTCTGGGACCTGGACGCCGACAGGGTCGACCTCGAAGCGCACGCGGATGCCCTTCTCGGGCGGGTGCTCGAGAACGGGCGGCTCCGCGACGTGCGCCTCGTGCTCGACCTCTACGGGGAGGCGCGGATCCTGGAGTTCTTTCGCGCCGGCGGGCACCCGCTCCTCTCGGAGCGCACCCGGAGCTTCTGGCGAGCGTTCTTCGGAGCGGATGAGGAATGGCCAGCGCCACCGGACTTCCGGAGCCCCAGCGCCGCGCCCTGATCGACTGAGCGCGGTCCCGCTCGTGAGCGGCTTCTACCTCGCTGGAGGTACGGCCATCGCGATGCACCTCCGCCACAGGACCTCACTCGACCTCGACCTCTTCAGCGTGCGGCCCGACGAGGATCTGGAGGCGGCGAAGTCGGCCATCCGTGGCGCGTTCGCCCAGGCGGAGACGGTGAGGCAGACCGACGCCGCCGTCCAGCTCCTCTGTGACGGCACACCGATCGACCTCGTCCGGTATCCGTATCCGCTCCTCCGCCCGCCGTCGCGCGAGGGGAGCGGGATCGCCGTCGCGGGGCTCCTCGACCTCGCCACGATGAAGCTGTCGGCGATCGCCCGGCGGGGCCTGCGGCGAGACTTCTGGGACCTCGAGTCGATCGCCGTGCGGGGGAGCGTGTCCCTCCGGGAGGCCAGCGAGGCCTATCTGCTCCGGTTCGGTGTGGCCGAAGCAGACCTCTATCACGTGCTCCGGGCGCTGACGTACTTCGAGGATGCGGAGAGGGATCCGGTCTTCCCCGAGGGGCTCACGCCGATCGCGTGGGAGGAGCTCAAGGCGTTCTTCCGGCGTGAGGCCCCGAGGCTGCTGTCCCCGGGTCGAGCCGCTCCAGGCGGTACCTTTCCGTCCGTGTGACCTCGCTCCACCGCTCCTCCGAGGCCGGAGGCGTCGCCTGGGCAAGCGTCAGCCGGAACGCCGGCGCGCCCGGCTCCCACGACCGTACCAGGCCACGGCGTCCGACGAGGTAGAGGAACGAGGGCTCGGCTCCGCCGCGGTCTCCGAGCCGGAAGTCGAGCCGCACGCGCTTGCCCGTCGTCCGCGCGGCGAGCGCGTCCACGAGGAGCCGGTACTCCGCCAGCGGATGCTCGTTCCAGGACGGATCGGCGAAGCGCCGGCGCATGTCCCGGGCGGGGCGGATCGAGACCAGGACCACGACGCACGCGAGGAGCGACGCGACCGGGGTGCGGACGCCCACGGGCACGAGCGAGACGAGAGCCGCCGCTCCGCCGATCACCGTCGCGGCGATCAGGATCACTACGGGCCGGAGGTAGTAGGTCTGGATCGGCTCGGGGATCGTGTGGACGCTCCAGAGGAAAGTCGCCCAGGAGCCGGCGAGGAGGAGCAGGAACCAGGCGAGGCGGCGGGACGCCGGCTCCCGCCGGAGGGCGGCGATCGCGAGGAGGGCGAAGGGCGCGAGGAGCAGGGCCGCGCGCACGCGCGGGCCGCCCGGGAGGCTCTCCGACGCGAGCGTGTCGACCGTGGTGAGCACCTCGCGGAGGGGATGGCGCTCCGTGGGCGTCGAGAAGCGCGTCGCGATCTTCGAAAGGTTCCCGCCGTGGTGTCGCAGCGCGTCCCACCCGACCGGCGCCCAGAGGAGCGCGAGGAGCCCGAGCGTTCCGGCGAGGCGGCGGACCGGCGCCGGTCGCTCGGCGACGACCGTCCGCCCGACGGCCGCGAGCCCGAGCCAGAGAGCCAGCGGGAGGAAGCCCATGTGCGCCTGAGCCGCGAGCGAGAGCGTGGCGGCGAGCGCCGGGAGAGTCCACGTCCGCCGCTCGCCGGCCACCAGCGCGAGGCAGAGCGCGAGCGCCAGGGCCGGAGTGACGATTGTGACGTTCCAGAGGAAGCGGAGGTACAGGAGGAAGCTCGGGTAGAAGACGAAGAGGAACGGCAGGGTCAACGCCAGCGCGAGGGATCGGGAGAGCCTGTAGGCGAGGAGCCCGAGGAGCGGCACGGTGCCCGCCTGCAGGAGCGAGACGATCGCCAGGGTCCACGCCTCGCGCCGGCCGGTGAGCCCTTGCACGGCCGCGAGGAGGTAGACGAAGAGCGGGCCGGGGTGGAACAGCCCCTCCCGGCTCTGCGCGCCGACGAGGGGCGGGCGGCCGTGGAGCGTGTCGTCCGCCGCCTGCAGGAGGAGCGCCTGGTCGCCGGCGAAGTAGACCTGCCTCTCGTCGAGCGGGGACGTCGCGTAAGCCCACGCGAAGAGGAGCCACGCGGCGACGAGGGCGGCTGTCCGGGCGGGACCGGGCCGCGGGAACGAGCTCCCGCCCGTTCCCGGAAGCGGGCGGGCCCGGATCCCCACGGCCATCAGTGCGGGTGGAGGTGGCGCAGGATGTGGGGCCGCTCGAGGCCGTGTCGCAGCATCAGGGTCTCGTCGGAAAGGACCTCTCGTGTCGGGCCCTGGGCGACCACGGCGCCCGCGTCGAGGACGAGGACGCGCGAGCAGAGCTCGACCACCATCTCGAGGTCGTGCGTCGCGATCAGCTTGGTGATCGGGATCGAGAGGAGAAGCTCCTTCAGCTCCCGCCGCCCCTTCGGGTCGAGGCTCCCGGTCGGCTCGTCGAGGACCAGCACGGCCGGGTCGCAGGCGAGGACTCCCGCGAGACAGACGCGCCGCTTCTCGCCGACGCTGAGGTGATGCGGCGGACGCGCCGCGAGCGCCTCGATCCCGACCTTCCGGAGGGCATCGGCGACGCGCGTCTCCACCTCGCGGTCGTCGAGGCCGAGCTGCTCGGGGCCGAACGCCACGTCCTCGCGCACCGTGGGGCAGAAGAGCTGGTCGTTCGGGTCCTGGAAGAGGAGGCCGACCTCGCGCCGCACCTCGTGGAGGTTCTCCGGGCCGACCGCCCTCCCGCGGATCGAGACGGCGCGCTCCGCCTTCCACGTCTCCGGGAGGAGGCCGTTCAGGTGGAGGAGGAGGGTGCTCTTGCCGGCGCCGTTCGGTCCGATGAGTCCGACGGTCTCGCCCTCGGCCACCGAGAACGTCACCCCCCGCAGGGCCGTGGCGCCGTCGGCGTAGCCGTACCGGAGGTCGCGGACCTCGACGGCGGGCGCGCTCATCGCCACCCGCGCGCCCCCATGGCCGCGTAGATCCGCTCGGCCCGCTCGCTGGAGCGGACGAAGAGCTCGCTGACGATCCCGGCGAGCGAGCGCCACGGCAGCTCGCGGCGGCGCGAGAACGTGCGGCTCGCCCGGGCCCGCTTCAGCCGGCCCGTCTCGTCCACCACCACGAAGAGGTACCGGTAGGCGAGGGACGCCGTCGTCACCAGGAGCGCCGGCGCCCGCAGCGCCCGGAGCACCTTCAGGAGCTCGGAGAACGGCGTGGTGGCGGAGAGGAGGACGACGACCGCGACGCTCAGCGTGCAGCGGGCGACGAGGAGCAGGAATCGCCGGCCGCCTCCGGGCTCGAGGAGCGCGAGGAGGGCCGTGCCGAGGACGAACGGCTCCACGAGGACGACGCGCCAGAGGAGGAACCGCCACGGGACGCGGGAGAGGGCCGCGAGGGCGACGACGAGCCCCGCGACGACGAGGAGGGGCGTGATCGCCTCGCGGGGCGAGACCACCACGGTGAGGACGAGGCCGAACGCCACGACGAGCTTCAGCGGGGGAGCCGCGCGGTGGACCGGGGAGTCGACGCGCCGGTGGGGCTCCAGGAGGTCGGGCCGCATCACCCTCCGGTCGCCCGAGCCCCGCGACGCTCCTTGGCGACGAGGGAGCCGGCGAGGAGCCACGAGAGGGCGAAGACGACGGTGGTGCCGGCGGCCCCGGCGAGAGACGTCCCGATCGGTCCCCAGCCGAGGCCCGGGACGCGATAGTCGGGGAGCGGCGCCGGCACGACAGGTCTGGCCGCCCGGCCCGCGAAGCCGAGCGCCTCGGCCGTCCGGTCGAGCCCATCGGGCCACGTCGACGCGAGGGGCGAGGCGAAGAGCGCGAGGCCGAGCGCGATCGTGGCTCCGTATGCCGCGACCGTCGTGTACGAGGTCGCCCGCTCCACCGGCCCGTCGTCGATCCGGAGGAGCTCGGGACGGGTCCGCGCCACGCCGGCCAGGACGAGCGCGGTGACGAGGCCCTCGCCGAGGCCGATCAGCGCGTGCACCCCGAGCATCGCGGGCAGCACCCGCCCCCAGGCGACCGTTCCCGAGACCGCGAGCTCGCCCGCGCAGGCGAGCGCCGCCAGCAGCGTCCCGCACCACGCCGCGAACGACGCCGCGAGGAGCCGGCCGAAGAGGCCGCGGACGAGGCGGCTCACCGCGAAGTAGACGGCGTATCCGCCCACGCCACCCAGGACGCCCATGTTCAGGACGTTCGCGCCGAGCGCCGTGAAGCCGCCGTCCGCGAAGATCAGGCACTGGATGAAGAGCACCGTCGTGACCACCACGATCGCCGCGCTCGGCCCGAGGAGCACGGCGGTGAGGACGGACCCGATCAGGTGGCCGGAGGTCCCCGCCGCCACCGGGAAGTTGATCATCTGGGCGGCGAAGAGGAACGCGGCCGCGAGGCCGAGGAGCGGCACCCGCCGGGGCGGGAGCCGGAGCCGCGTCTCGCGCAGGGCCACCGCGAGCGCCGTCGCGCCGAGGACGGTCGTCGCGAGGGCCGTCTTGGCGTCGAGGAACCCGTCAGGAATGTGCACGCCGGCGGCTCATCGGTCCCTCCGTGCGGACTCGCGATTTCAGGATAACCCGGCCGGTACACTCCGGACCGTGATCGAGCTGCGCTTCGACCCGTGGGAGGTCGACTACGGACCCGAGACGGCGCTCTCGCCCGAGGACGACGCGCCGGAGCTGGTCGACGCCTCGGTCGAGGTGGACCCGGCCGACTGGCGGCCGGTCCTTCCCGGGGCCGTCGACGCGCCGCGGCGTCTCCTCTTCCTGGACGGGATCCGGAGGGTCGAGGCGCGCGTCTCGGCGCGGGTCGGGTCGCGGACGGGGCACGGCGCGTTCGGGGCGTGGGCGATCGGGGCGGTCGAGGTGTCGGACGGGGCGGCCCGCTTCGCGACGACACAGGTGCACCGCCTCCTCGCCCTCGACTCCGGCCTGAGCCGCGAGGACGACGTGACGATCGGCCCGGGCCTCGTCTACAGGCCGGTCTCGATGTCGCTCACCGAGCCGGAGGCTCCGCTGCGCAAGCTCCAGGAGCAGATGCGCCTGGGCGAGGAGGCGCTCGGGCGCGAGCTCGCCAACGAGCCGGAGACGCTCGTGGTGGCCGACGGGCCGCTGACGTTCGGAGATCCGGTCCGCGGCGGCGCCGTCGGCTTCATCAAGCGGCTCATGAAGCTCTACGTCGACGCGCCCCTGGTCCCGGTGCTGGCGTCGCTCCCGCCGGGCGCGCGGACGCCGCTCTTCGCCCTGCGTGGCACCGCGCGCTTCTCGCGCACCTCCTGGTTCCTCCGTCTCGCGGCGCCGTTCGCGGGGGAGACCGAGCTGTCGGGCCTGATCCGGCTCGAGGTGGCGGACTCGATCGGCCTCGACGCCGCGCGCCGGCTGGCCGACGCGACGGCGACGCTGCTGCCCCGCTTCGCGCCGTCCCGCGGGCGCGACCCGCGCTCGCCTCAGAACCTCCTGCCGGTGGGAGCGCTGGAGTCCCACCTCCGGAAGCTCCTCGGCGATCCACGGCTGGTGCGGCAGCGGATCCGCTCGTATCTCGCCCGGGAGGCCGCGTGACGGATGGGGTGATCGGCCCCTCGGGCCTCGTCCTCGGCTCGCAGGACGCCACGCCGCTGGAGCTCTGGATCGGCGTGCTGCCCGGCCAGAACGTCGAGCTGGACGACCTCGTGGAGGTGCTCACCCTGACCGCCGACGGGCGCGAGGTGCGCTTCTACGGCGTGGTCGACCAGGTGAGGAAGCGGTACGAGGGGGCGGCGTTCGACAGCGACGCCTTCCGCCACGCCGAGGGGACGTTGCCGGTCGAGGTGTCGTACGCGGCCCACGTGATGGTGACGCGCATCGACCCGGAGGTGTTCGTCCCGCCTTCGCCGGGCGACGAGGCGGTCGTGGTGCGGGGCGAGGCGTTCCAAAAGGCGCTCTCCTTCGACCGGCCGGGCCGCGCGAGCCTGCCGATCGGTGTGACGCGCGGCGGCGAGCCGGTCTCGGCCGATCTCGAGTTCCTGGACGGCACGCGGGGCGCGCACCTCTCGATCAGCGGGGTGTCGGGCGTCGCCACGAAGACGTCGTACGCCACCTTCCTCCTCTACTCGCTCTTCCACTCGACGGTGCTCGGGGTCGACGCCGTCAACTCGAAAGCGCTCATCTTCAACGTGAAGGGCGAGGACCTCCTCTGGCTCGACCGCCCGAACACCAGGCTCAGGGAGGAGGACCGGATCCTCTACGCGAAGCTCGGCCTCCCCGCCGGGCCGTTCCGGAGCGTCGGGCTCTACGCCCCGGCCAGGCGCGACTCGGTCACGCCGATGCCCGACACCGGCGGCCGGCAGGAGGGCGTGAGGCCGTACCTCTGGACGCTTCGCGAGGTGGCCCGCGAGCGACTCCTCCACTTCGCGTTCGCGGAGGGGGACGACCCGCGGGCCCAGCTCTCGTTCGTGATCGAGCGGGTGGAGGCGGCGCTCGCGCGGGCGGCGAAGGAGGGCGATCCCGCCGACCCGTCGCTCGCCTACGACGGGCGGAAGCTGACGTCGCTCGACGACCTGGCCGAGCTCCTGGACGGCACGGCGCTCGACGCGATCTGCCAGGGCACGGCGCCCGGCACGCTCGACGCGTTTCGCCGCCGTCTCCACGCGGCGGCGTTCCGCGTCGGCATGCTGGTGCGTGGCGACGCGGCGGCCCTCCGCCACGGTGTCGACCTCGACGCCCACCAGGTGACGGTCGTCGACCTCCACCGGCTCCACTCCGCGGCCCAGACGTTCGTCGTCGGCGTCCTCCTGAAGCGCCTGATGGAGGAGAAGGAGCGGAAGGGGACGTCGCGTCCGCTCCTCTTCGTCGTCCTCGACGAGCTGAACAAGTACGCCCCTCGCGAGGGCTGGAGCCCGATCCGGGACGTCCTCCTCGACATCGCCGAGCGGGGGCGCTCTCTGGGTGTCTCGCTCTTCGGCGCGCAGCAGACGGCCAGCGAGGTGGAGCGGCGGATCCTGGCGAACGCGGCCATCCGTGTGGTCGGGCGGCTCGACGCGGCGGAGGCCGAGCGGAGCGAGTACGGCTTCCTCACCAAGACGGCGCGCCTGCGCGCCACGTTCCTGCAGCCCGGCACGATGATCGTCGCGCAGCCCGACATCCCGACCGCGCTCCTCCTGAAGTTCCCGTTCCCGGCCTGGGCGACCCGGGCGAGCGAGGCGGCGCCGCCGTCCGGCGCGCCCGACCCGTTCTCACGCATCCGGCGATGACCCGGGCGTTCTACCGAACGACCCGGGCGTTCTACCGAACGACCCGGGCGTTCTACCGAACGACCCGGGAGGCCTGGTGGCCGCCGCTCGACGCGCCGGACGCCTCGGGCACGAGCGCCGTCGAGCGCCGGTGGATCACGTTCTTCCTGGTCCTCGGCCTCGCCGCCCGGAGCGCGCGCTTCTTCCTTCGCTTCCCGCTCTGGGAGGACGAGTGCTTCCTCGCGATCAGCTTCATCGACCGGGGGTTCGCCGAGCTGTGGCTTCCGCTCGGCCACCACCAGGTCGCCCCGCCGCTCTTCCTCTTCATCGAGCTGGCGCTGGTGAGGAGCCTGGGCTTCACCGAATGGACGCTCCGGCTCTTCTCGTTCGTCTCCAGCGTCGCGGGGCTGCTCCTGTTTCGCGCCGTCGCGGCCCGCTGGCTGAAGGGTCTCGCGCTGGTCCTGGCCGTGGGGGCGTTCTCGGTCTCCTATCCCGCCGTCCGCTACGCGGCCGAGGCGAAGCCGTACGGCTCCGACGCGCTGGTCTCGTTGATCCTCCTCGCGCTCTTCACCCCGGCGCTGTCCGGCCCGGGCCGGACGCGGGCGCTCGGGCTGCTGGCGTTGCTCCTCCCGTTCCTGATCGGCCTCTCCTACCCGGCGGTCTTCGTGGCGGGTGGCGCGACCCTCGTGGCGGCGGCCGTCTATCGGAGGGAACGCGCGCCGGTGCGGGACTGGATCCGTCTCCTGGCGTGCGGCACGTCCCTCGCGCTGGCCTTCGCCGGCTGGACGCTCCTGGTCGCCGGTCCGCAGCGCGCCGCCGAGGCGTCGTTCATGGAGGTGGGCTGGCAGGGGGCGTTTCCCCCCGTGGAGGAGCCGTGGCGGCTCCCGCTCTGGCTGGTGGCGACGCACGCCAGCGACTTCCTCGCCTATCCCGTCGGAGGTCCCCGGTTCGCCAGCACGGCGTCGTTCCTCCTCTGCCTCGCCGGGCTCGACCAGCTCGTCAGGGTGAGGGACGGTCGCCTGCTGGGGCTCTCTGTCGCGCCGGTCTCGCTCCATCTCCTGGCCTCGGCGTTCCATCGCTATCCGTACGGCGGGCACGCGCGCCTCTCCCTGTACGCCTCGCCGCTGATCTGCTGCCTGATCGGGCTCGGCGCGGCGAGGGTCGTCGGGTGGCTCACCGCGCGCGAGGCCGCGGGCCGGGGCGCGCTCCTCGCCGTCCTGACCGCGATCGGGGTCCTCACGATCGCCCGGGACGTGAGGTTCCCGTACAAGACGATGTCCGATCAGCGCGCCCGCGCGTTCGCGCAGTGGTACTGGACGAGCGCCGTCACGAAGGAGGAGGTCGCCTGCGTGAGGCGCGACCTCGGGGTGGACCTCGCCCCGGGCACCTTCGAGGAGCTCAGCTGGTCCGCCGAGTACGTCTGCAACCGGAGGATCTACGCGCCAGCGGGCAACCGCGGCGGTCCGGACCTCGCCCGGGTGGCGCCGGGGAGGCCGCTCGTCTGCCTGGTCTACCGCGATCCCCGCTTCCCGCTCGACGTCGCCGCGTTCGAGCGCTGGATGTCGGCGATGCGTTCGCGCTACGACCTCGCCGGCAGGGAGGTCTTCGCCTTTCCGCGCTACGACAAGAGGGAGCGGACGCTGCTCCAGGTCGACACGCTCGAGGCGTACCGCTTCACGGTTCGCGCCCCGGTGGACTAGTCTCCCGCAATCGAAATACGTGGCATCGAGCGCCCGGTGCTTGCGGCCGAGGTCAAGGCGCGCTGCCGAAGGCTCGAGTAGGCTCTCCGCCGAGGCGGCGCAACGCCGAGATCGGCCACAACCACCAGGCGCCCAAGGGGTTCGGGCGGCGCAGGGTCACCTGCGGCGTTGCCGCGCCTTCGCGGAGAGCCAACTCCAGCGCACGGCGCGGCGCCTGGCATCTGACCCTGCGGCGCTCCGAACTCGATGCTACGAACTTCGATTGCGGGAGACTAGGATCGTGGTGTGTGGACGGCGGAGGCGCTACGGGCGCACGTCGAGGACCGCCTCGCGGCGGCCCGGGTCGAGCTGTCGCCGCTGCCGCACCTCCTGGTAGCCCCGTTCTTTCCGGAGGACCTCTACGAACGGATCCTGGCCTCGAACCTGTTCGTCCGGAACCCGGGCCGCTTCTGGCGGTCCCCCGACGAGATGAGGCGGGCCGGGATCTCCCGGCCGTACGACCACCGGCTGCAGATCAACTTCCACAAGGACGACCCGTACGAGGCGACGCCCGAGGAGCGGGCTCTCTGGTCGCTGATCCGCGAGACGTTCCTCGGCGGGGTCTGGTTCCCGAAGCTCGTCCGGTCCCGCTTCCCCGAGTACTTCTCGCTCCGCTTCGGCGATGCGGTCGAGCTCGAGGAGTTCTGGGCCCGGAACCGCCAGGAGCTCTTCCTGCAGAGGCACGAGCCCGGGTTCCACATCGGCCCTCACACCGACATCCCGACCCGCATCTTCACGTGCATCTTCTCGTTCGCGGATCGGGACGGCTACGAGTCCTACGGCACGCAGCTCCTCCGCCCGCGCGATCCGTTCGTGCGCTGCTGGGGGAACGACCATCACGCCTTCGAAGGGTTCGAGGTGGTCAAGACGGCGCCGTACACCCGGAACGGTCTCCTCCTCTTCTTCAAGACGAGACATTCGTTCCACGCGGTGAAGGAGATCGGGCCGGACGTGCCGAACCAGCGCTGGGGGATGCAATACCAGTACTACGAGCCCGCCGGCGGGGTCTTCGTCGACCTGTCCCGGCCGGACCTCATCCAGCTGAGGACGGATCGGAAGGTACCGCTCGCGCGGCGAATCGGAAGCCGCGTCTCGGGCTGGCTCGGGCGCGGCTGAGCCGTCCGGCGCGAGCCGGATCTGCGACACTCCCGCCCGCGGGAGGGGCCCTTGAGGATCGTCCACACGAGCGACTGGCACGCCGGGCGGCTGCTCCGGCGGATCGATCGGCTGCCGGAGCTGGCGGAGATCCTGGAGCACCTCGCCGATTTCCTCGAGCGCGAGCGGACCGACCTCCTCCTCGTCTCGGGTGACGTCTTCGACACGGGCGCTCCTCCCGCCGAGGCGGAGCGGCTCGTCTTCTCGTTCTTCAAGCGGGTCGGACGAGCCGGGATCGAGTCGGTCGTGCTGGCCGGCAACCACGACAGCTCCTCGCGCCTGGAGGCCTGGGGCGGCCTGGCGGAGCTGGTCGGCGTCCACGCGGTCGCGCGTCCTGCCCCGGCGGACCGGGGTGGATCGATCGAGATCCGCACGCGAAGCGGCGAGACGGCGCTGGTCGCGGCGGTCCCGTTCGCGGCTCCGCGCGACCTGGTCTCGGCCCTCGAGCTCGCCTCGAGCGATACCGGCTCGCGCCAGCGGTACGCGGAGCAGATGGCCCGGATCGTGGCGAACGTCACCGCGCCGTTCCGGGCCGACACCGTCAACCTGCTGACGCTCCACACGCACCTCGACGGAGCCCGGTTCTCCGGCTCGGAGCGCGCCGTCCACCTCGGAGACGAGTGGGCCGCGACCGCGCAGGTCCTGCCGGCCTCCGCCCACTACGTCGCGCTCGGCCACATCCATCGGCCGCAGCGCGTCGCCGCGCCGTCGCCCTCGTATTACGCGGGCTCGCCGTTGCAGCTCGACTTCGGCGAGGCGGGCGAGGAGAAGAGCTTCGTCGTCGTCGACGCGCGGCCTGGCCAGCCCGCGCGACCGGAGACGGTGCCGTACCGGGGCGGGAAGCCGCTCGCGACGTGGACCGGGACGCGGCGCGAGCTGGAGGTCGAGGCGCCGCGGCTCCGTGACGCCGGCTGGCTGCGCGTGACCGTGCCGCTCTCGCAGCCCGACCCGGACCTGGCGTCGTCGGTGCGGCGCCTCGTGCCGAACGCGCTCCGGGTCGAGGCCGAGCTGCCGGAGCGGGAGGGAGCGGTTTCCGCCCACGGACCCCGCCTCGGGGCGGATCCGTCGGCCCTCTACGCGCGATTCCGGGCGGAGTCGCGGGGCGTGACCGGGGAGGAGCGGGAGCTGCTCGAGGCGTTCCGCCGCCTGCACGCCGAGGCCGAGGGAGCTTGACGTGCGGCCGGTCGAGCTGACCGTCGAGGGCTTCGCCTCGTTCAAGGAGCGGCAGGTCCTGCCGTTCGACGGCTTCTCGCTCTTCGCGATCTCGGGCCCCACGGGCGCCGGGAAGTCGAGCCTCCTCGACGCGATCGTCTTCGCCCTCTACGGCAAGGTGCCGCGTCTCGGCAAGGGCGTCTCCGAGATGATCTCGCTCGGGCGCGACCGGATGGCCGTCACGCTCGACTTCACCATCGGGGACCGGCGCTTCCGAGTGGCCCGCGTCGCGCACCGGGGCCGGGCCGCGAGCACACAGCTCGAGGAACTCCTCGAGGACGGAGAGCGCCCGCTGGCCGACGGCGTCCGCCGCGTCGACGAGGAGGTCGCCAGGCTCCTGTCGATCTCGTACGACGCCTTCCTTCAGGCGGTGATCCTCCCTCAGGGGGAGTTCGCCCGCTTCCTGAGGAGCGAGGCGGCGAAGCGGCGCGAGATCCTCCGGGACCTGCTGCGTCTCTCGGTCTACGAGCGGATGCGCGAGAAGGCCAGCCAGGAGGCGGGCGAGCTGAAGGGACTGATCGCCGCCGGCCAGGCACGCCTCGACGAGGAGTACGCCGGCGCCACGCCCGAGGCCGTCGCGGTGCTGGCGGAGCGTCTCGCCGCCCTGGCGGACGACCTCGCCCGGCGGCGC